>CAYSHC010000015.1:45852-62768 GCA_964430855.1 uncultured Vicinamibacteraceae bacterium | reverse complement strand
TTTTCACCGAGCACAGATGGTCAGTTTTCGGTGAGCCTCAACACCCGACGGCGCGTTGCGCGTGTACCGCAGCCGGTCGGGCGGCGAGGAGTGGGAGCCGCTGACCAGCGGGCTGCCGCAGCGCGACTGCTACGTCAACGTCCTGCGCGACGCCATGGCCGTCGACAGGCTCGATCAGTGCGGCGTGTACTTCGGCACCACGGGCGGACAGGTGTACGGGTCGGCCGATGGCGGCGACACGTGGGCGCCCATCGTCAGCCACCTGCCGCCCGTCCTTTCCGTCGAGGTGCAGACGCTGCCATGATCCGCGTCGCTCTGCCCGCGCATCTCCGCAACCTCTCGCGCACCGATGGCGAGGTCAGCCTCGACCTTGCCGTACCGGTGACGCTCGGGGCTGCGCTCGACGCGCTCGAGCGGACCTATCCCGTGCTGCGCGGCACCATTCGCGACCAGGTGACCGGGCGCCGGCGTCCGTTCGTGCGCTTCTACGCGTGCGAGCTCGACCTGTCGCACGAGCCCATGGACGTGGTGCTGCCGCCCGCCGTCCAGTCAGGCGACGAGCCGCTGCTTGTCGTCGGTGCGATGGCTGGCGGCTGAGCAGTGCAGCCACAGGCCCATCCTCGGCAGTTGGCGTCTCACTTTGGGCGGCCGGATCAGCGAAGAGAGCCGGTCGTCGTTCCTCTTCCCGTGCTCCCGGGTGACGTCCACCTCGTCCATCGGGCGTTAAGTGTCGTCGATCCATACGGTGTTCCGGCGGATCGCCGTGCGTTTCTGGCCCCCCGCGCCGGCGACACCCGCCGCGGGCGCTGATTCGCGCGATACGGCCCGTCCCGCTGCCGTGTGGCAGCCCGCTTGCAATGGAGCCGAGGTGATGGAAGACCTCGCGACCACGAACGTCCTGATTGGCATCATCGCCGCCGTCCAGGTGGTGTTCCTGCTCGGCGCCCTGGTGGCGCTGTGGTACGTCCGCAGCGCCGTCGCAAGCCTGCAGTCCACGTTGCGCGAGCTCGAGCGAGAGCACGTGCGGCCGCTGCGGGCGCAGGCCGAGCAAATCCTTGCCGACGTGAAGCGTGTGAGCGCCCGCGTCGAGACGCAGGCGGCCCGCGTCGACTCCAGCGTCACCGCGACCCTCGATGCCGCGGAACGCCAGGTGTCGCGCATCCGCTCGGCCGTGGACCTGGTGGCGCGCGAGACCAACGCAGTCGCTTCCGGCGTGCGGGCGGCTGTGTCGGCGGTGGCACGGCGGGCACGCCGCCCGGACGACAGGTCAGGACCGGACACCGCGTTCCCGGGCATCAGCCCGGTGGACGTTTCACATGAGGAGGACCTGCATGCATCATTCCGCTGAGTACCACGACAACGGCCACGGCAACGGCTTCATGCTCGGCCTGATGGCCGGCGCCGCAATCGGCGCGGGCGTGGCCCTGCTGTTCGCGCCCCGGGAGGGTTCGCAGATCCGGCGCGATCTTTCGCATCGGGCGCACCGACTGGGCGAGCAGCTCAACCGCAGCAGCGAGACCGTCAAGGAAACGGTCCGGCACGCCGCCGACACGGCCAACGACCTCATCAATCGCGGTCGCTCCGCGTACCAGGATGCCGCCGAACACGCGCGCGAGGCGGCGGGGAAGATGGACGACTCCGTCCAGCAGGCAGCCACGTCGGCGCAGCAGTCGGTCAACCGGGCGGCCGGCGCGACGCAGAACGCCGCCGAGCGTGCCGGGGCGGCGCAACGCGCGGTCAACAACCCCCTCTAGGACTCTCGAGGGCCCGCGTTCTGCCCAGGGACCGTCGGCGGCAACGCTCGACGGTCCCTTCGTGCATGCATCGCGCGCAGGCGCCAGGCCTGCGATGAGCGTGGAGTCAGCGTGCGGTGTGTCCGAGGTGGGCGTCGATCCAGGCGAACGCCTCGTCCTGCATCTGGACGTTGAACTCGTGCGGGACGTCGTAGAAGCGGCCCGAGAACCGCTCCGACAAGCCAGCTGCTGCGTAAGCCTCGCCAATCTGCGCGACGGCCGCTTCCATGCCCTCCAGGGGGAACAGCCCGTCGCGACGGCACTGCTGGACGAGCAGTGCGCGCGGGGCGATGGCCGTGGCCACGTCCGGCAGGTCGAGCACCCGGTGCAGGTTCGGCACGAAGTGCACCCACGAGTGCGTGTCGACGTGCCGGCGCAGCATGCTCCCGATGGTCGACATGAATCCCACCACGCACGCGGCGCGTATCCGCGGATCGAGCGCCCCGAGGAACAGCGACCGCCAGCCACCGAACGAGACGCCGACGCACGCGATCCGCGACGGGTCCACCTCGGGTCGCGTCACGAGGTAGTCGACGGTGCGGATGTCGTCCCACGCCACGATGCCGGGCCAGCTGAGACCGAGCGCCGTCAGCGTCTTGGCCAGCGTCGACTCGCGCGCCTGGCAGATCCGGTTCAGCCTCGTCACGTCCTCCTCCGAGTAGCGCGACCGTTCCCAGCCTTCCGCCAGGTTGGCGTCGAGCATCACGCGCCGCTCGCCGAACATGAACGCGTCGATGGTGATGACGACGTACCCGCGGCGCACCAGGGCGGTCGTCGTGGGGCGCGAGGCGTAGTTGCCCGCGTGGTAGCGCGTCATCGCCGGATGGTTGCGCCCGAAGTCGATCACCTTCTCCTTGCCGAACAGGAACATGCCGCCGTGCGAGTGCAGGTCGACGACGGCGGGCGCCGGCTCTGTCAGGCCGTGCGGGATGTGCACGTAGGCGGGCACCCGGAAGTAGGGCGTCGTGGAGAAGAGCACCTTCTCGCGGATGAAGTCGGGCCCCTCGTGGCGATCGACGATCTCGGGCGCGGGGTCGACCGCCGCGGGGAAGTAGCCGTACGCGCCGAGGACGGTGGCGCGCGTCCGCTCGGCGAAGGCCTCGATCGACGGGGACGCGGCGGCGTCGTAGGCGCCGGGGAAGCGCCCGCCTGCGAACGCGGGCGCCCCGGTGTGCCGGCCGATCTCCGCGACCACGTCGAAGTTGGCGCCGAGGTCCGCCCGGCTTGGCGTCGTCGGGCGCGCGATGTCGGGCGGGGCGCTGCCGGGGGCGAGGGTGGCCTGCGACGCGGCCGCGCGTGACGTGGCAGGCCAGGCGGAGGCCGCGGCCGTCACGCCCAGCAGGTCGAGGAACTCACGACGTGAGGGAGTCATGGGGGGAAGACTATAGCCGCCGCTGCCTTCGCGCCGCGAGGACGCCGAGCAGGGCGACGACTCCGACGAGCGTGGCGACGCCGCGCAGGGGCGCGGGCTGTGCCGCCGGAAGGGCCCGCGCCGTGGACGGGGCGTCGGCCGGCGCCAACGGCGCGGCCGGCTCGCGGATGCTGCCTGCCGCGTCGTCGTCCGGATCGGGCACGTGCTCGATCACCAGGGCGGAGTGGCCCGGGGCGGCGCCACGGCGCCGGGATCCGTACACCTGCGTGAACTCCGCGCCGAGGAAGAGGATCTGCGCCGAGTAGTACACCCACGCCAGGACGACGGCCAGCGAGCCGGCGGCCCCGTACGCCGACCCGACCGAGCCGCTGCCGAGATACCACCCGAGGACGACGCGACCGACGGAGAAGAGCGCGGACGTCAGCACGGCTCCAGGCCAGACGTCGGCCCACGGCACGCGGATGCTCGGCACGAACCGGAAGATCGCGGCAAACAGCAGCGTCGTGAACGCGAAGCCCACGAGCAGGTTCGCGACCATGACGAGCGTTGCCGCGGCGCCGCTGAAGTCGCCGACCCACGTCACCGCGGCGCTGATGACGGTGGACAGCAGGAGCGACACGAGCAGCAGGAACCCCGTGCTCAGCACCATCGTGAACGAGAAGAACCTGTCGAAGACGACCGACAGCCAGGTCGCGTCGGGGTCGAGCGGGATGTCGAACATCACGTCCATCGACGTCTTGAGCTGCATGAAGGCGCCCGAGGCGCCGACGAGGAGCACGACCACGCTCGCGAGCCCCGCGAGCGTGCCAAGCGCAGGACGCTCGGCGTCGGCAAGCACCTGCTGCACCATCTCGGCGCCGGCGTCGCCGATGTAGTAGGTCATCTGGGCGCGCAGCTCGCCACGCGCCGCGGCCTCGCCGAACACCAGCCCGGCGATCCACACCGTGATCACGAGCAGCGGCGCCAGCGAGAACATCGTGTAGAAAGCCAGCGCGGCCGAGTGCTGGGCGGCGCTGTCGTCGAACCATTCCTTCACGGTCTCGCGCAACAGGTCCTTCCAGGCCATGGCGCCAGTCTATCCGGGGGCGGCGAACACGGCAGGCCTCACTGATGTGCCATCATGTGCGCCATGCAAACCAGCTCGACGGTATCCGCAGGCCTTGCCATGGCGGTCCTGGCCGCCGGCGTCGGCGTCGTCGCGGCGGGACGACCGGTGGGCACGGCCGGAACGGGTGCGCCGGTGACCGGGCCGGCAGCGGCACGCGTCGTTCAGGACGCATCTGGCGCCGCGTCGTCCGTCGCGTGGCCGAACGGCGCGCGGATGGCGCTGAGCCTCAGCTTCGACGACGGCCGCGCGAGCCAGGTGGACGTGGGCCTGGACGTGTTCGCCCGGCACGACGCACGCGTGACGCTCTTCGTGGTGCCCTCGGCCGTCGAGGCACGCCTCGACGGCTGGAAGCGTGCCGTCGCCGCCGGCCATGAGATAGGCAATCACTCGCTGACGCATTCATGCAGCGGCAACTTTTCGTTCGCGCGGGCGAAGGCACTCGAGGACCTCACGGTGGAACGCATGCGCGCGGAACTCGTCGAGGCCAACGCGCGCATCGCGGCGCTGCTTGGCACGACGCCGCGCACCTTCGCGTACCCGTGCGGGCAGAAGTTCGTCGGCCGCGGCCGCGACACCCGGAGCTACGTGCCAATCGTCGCCGAGCTGTTCCTCGCGGGACGGGGCTGGCGCGACGAGGCGGCCAACGACCCGGCGTTCGTGGACCTGGCGCAGGCCTTCGGCGTCGAGATGGACGGCATGGACTTCGACGCCATTCGTCCGATGCTCGACGAGGCGCGCTCGCGGGGTGCGTGGCTGATCCTGGCCGGGCACGAGATCGGCACCGGCGGGCGCCAGACGACGCGCATCGCGATGCTCGACGCGCTGCTCGCACACGCCGCCGATGCGGCGCAGGGCATCTGGCTGGCGCCCGTGGGCGACGTGGCGGCGCACGTGGCGCGGCACCAGTCGGCGCGCTGACGTGCCGCCCCGGTCACGAAAGCGCAGGCGCGCGCAGCGACTCGACGTCGGCGAACAGCGGGATGTCGCGGCGCAGCGTGGCCAGCGTGCGGAACAGGTACGCGAGCTCGCGCTGCTCGTCGAGCACGGCGGCGAGGCGTGGCGCGCCGGTGACCCTGACGTCCCAGTCCCTAGCGCTCGGCGGGATGGCTTCGAGATGGCCGTACCGCGCGAGGACGGTCGCCGTCGATTTCGCGCCCCATCCGGGCAGGCCCGGGTAGCCATCCGCGGCATCGCCCACGAGGGCAAGGTAGTCGGGAATGGACGCGGGCGGCACGCCGTAGCGCTCGACGACGCCGGCCTCGTCGAGGGTCTGCCGGGTACGCCGGTTCAGCTGCACGACCCGCGTTCCCGAGACGCACTGCGCGAGGTCCTTGTCGGGCGTGCAGATCACCACCTGCGTGACGCGCGGATCGGCTGCCGCCAGCGCCGCGGCGGCCGCCAGCCCGTCGTCGGCCTCGAACTCCACCATCGGCCACACGACGAACCCTGCCTCGCGCAGGGTGTCCTCGAGGCGCGGGAACTGGTCGAGCAGGTCCTCCGGCACGCCCGCGGACGTCTTGTACCCGGGCCAGAGCGTGTTGCGGAACGACTCGACGACATGGTCGGTCGCCACGCCGACGTGCGTGGCGCCGCCGCGCACGAGGCCCCGCAACGAGGCCAGCACGCCCTGGATGGCGCCGACCTCGCGGCCCCCGGCGTCCTGCGCCTTCGGGACGGCAAAGTAGTGGCGGAACAGCTCGTACGTCCCGTCGATGAGGTGTACCTGCACGCGCAGCGATTGTCGCAGACACGGCGCCCGATGGGCAGGCCGGGTCGACTGGCGCCTGCAGCCGGGGCGCCGCCTGCCGATTACCGGGAGGCTAGATGACCCTTGCGTCGGCCTTTCGTGTCGTGGGGACGCCGGGTGCCTGGCGCGGCCGTCTACGGTCGTGGCTGAGCGGCCTTGCGGTCGTCCTGTGCCTGTCCGGCGGCGAGGCGCAGGCGCTCGACCCGACGAAAGCCATCTCGCAGTACGTCCAGCAGACGTGGCAGGCTGCCGAGGGCCTGTCCCAGAACTCGGTGCAGGTGCTGCTGCACGGCAGCGACGGCTACCTGTGGATCGGCACGCAATCGGGCCTGATTCGGTTCGACGGCGCCCGCTTCGTCCTCTTCGACCGCCACAACACGCCCGCGCTCGTCAGCCACAACATCCGGGCCCTCGCCGAGGACCGCGACGGCACGCTGTGGATCGGCACGCATTCCGGCGGCATCGTCAGGCTGACCGACGGCGTGTTCACGCGGCTCACCGAGGCGGACGGCCTGCCGCACTCGGCGGTCTTCACGCTGTACCGCGACAGTCGCGGCGACATGTGGATTGGCACGTTCGGCGGCGGCCTCGCGCGCTGGACGGGCACCGGGTTCGACGTCATCACCACGCGTGAAGGGCTGGCGCACGACCACGTGCGCGCGATCACCGAGAGCCATGACGGCGCGCTCTGGGTGAGCACGGACGGCGGCGGCGTCAGCCGCATCGTGGACGGCCGGGTCGTCGACACGCCGGGGCTCGCGGCACTCCGCAACAGCGCCGCCTGGCCGATCGTCGAGGACCGCGAGGGGACGCTCTGGGTGGGCACTTACGCTGACGGCCTGTATCGCGTCAAGGACGGGCAGACGACGCGACTGGGGATGGCCGACGGCCTGTTGTCGGAGAGCATCTGGGCGCTGCTCGAAGACCGCGACGGCGTGCTGTGGGTCGGCACGGCCGCCGGGCTGTCGCGCCTGCGCCAGGGTCGGTTCGAGCACGTGACCATCCACGCGAGCCGCGAGCCCGACTCGGTGTGGAGCCTGCACGAGGACCGTGACGGCGCGCTCTGGATCGGCACGCAGGGCACGGGCCTCACTCGCCTGCGCGAAGGGACCCTGACGCCGATCACCTCGGGCGAGGGCCTGTCGGGCGGCCGCGCCTTCGCGCTGCACGAGGACACGGACGGCGCCGTGTGGGTGGGGACCGACGGCGCCGGGCTGAACCGCATCGTCGGCAATGCCATCGCGGTGCACGACACGGCGAGCGGCCTGCCGAGCAACAGCGTGTGGTCGATTGACAGCTGCCGCGACGGGACGCTGTGGGCGGGCACCGAAAGCGGCCTGGCCCGCCGGACGCCTGCCGGCTGGGAAACGTTCGGGCGGGACGCCGGGCTCTCGGAGCAGCGCGTCTGGGCGGTGCGGTGCCTCGCCGACGGAACGCTCCTGGTCGGCACGTTCGCCGGGCTCGACCGCCTGGACGATGGCGTCATCCGTCCGGCGCCGGAGGGCCACCTCTTCTCGAGCGGCGTCCGCTGGATCCTCGAGGACCGTCCCGGCCACATCTGGGTTGCCACCAACCGTGACGGGCTCGTGCACGGGCCGGTTGACGGCCCGTTCGCGGTGCTCACCGCCACCGACGGCCTTGCGAGCAACCAGCTGCTGTCGCTGCTGGCCGACGACGAGGGCACCATCTGGGTGGGCACACGCGCCGGCCTCTCGCGAGTCCGGGACGGCCGGGTCGTGACCTTCGGCGGCGATGTCGGGCTGCCCGACGAGGTGATCGCGGGCATGCTCATGGACCGGGCCGGGCGGCTGTGGATGGCCAGCTCGCTTGGCGTCCTGCGCGTGGGCCGCGACGAACTCGCCGCCGTGGCGGACGGCCGGCTGCCGCGCGTCACGGCGGTGCACTACCGCGTGCTCGACGGCCTGCCCAGCGACCAGAGCAGCAGCGGCTCGCAGGGGCCGGTGCTGGCCGCGCGCGACGGCCGCTTCTGGTTCGGCACGCTCCGCGGCGTGGCCTGGGTCGATCCCATGCGTCATCTTGCCGACGACGTCGCGCCGCCGGTCCGGATCGAGCGCGTGGTGCTCGGTCCCGACAGCCAGGCGTACGAAGGGCCGTTCGGCTCGAGCCGGCTCGTGCTGCCCTCGGCGGCGCGCAACGTGAGCATCGACTTCACGGTGCCGTCACTCGCCGAGGCCCACCGGATGACGTTCGAGTACCAGCTCGAGGGCGTCGACGATGGGTGGGTGCGGGCGGGCAGCCGCCGCGTGGCCTACTACACCAGCCTGCCGGCCGGCGAGCTGCGCTTCTTCGTGCGCGCGCGCGACGGCGAGGGCCGCCACTCGGCCACCCCGGTGTCGCTCGGGCTGTACGTCACGCCGTACTTCCACGAGACGTGGGCGTTTCTCGCGGTCTGCACGGTGGTCGCCGGGGCGCTGGTGGCCGCCGCGTGGCGCCTGCGCACGCGCACGTTCCACGTCCGCCAGCAGGAGCTGCAACGGCTCGTCGAGGAGCGCACGCGCGACCTGCTCGAGGCCAAGCTGCGGGCCGAGGAGGCCAGCCACGCCAAGAGCCAGTTCCTCGCGAACATGAGCCACGAGATCCGCACACCGATGAACGGGATCATCGGCATGACCGACCTCGTGCTCGCCGACCACCTGGCGCCGCATCATCGCGAGCAGCTCGAGGTGGTGCGGCACTCCTCGTCCACGCTGCTGCGCGTCATCAACGACATCCTCGACTTCTCGAAGGTCGAGGCCGGGCACCTCGAGCTCGCGCCGATCGACTTCGGCCTGCGGGGGAGCGTGCAGGCGGTCGTGGCCACCGTCGGCGTCAAGGCGCGAGGCAAGCCCGTGCGCGTCGCGGCCGACGTCGCCGCCGACGTGCCGGAGTACCTGCACGGCGACCCTGACCGGCTCCGGCAGGTGCTGCTCAACCTCGGCGACAACGCGGTGAAATTCACCGAGGCGGGGCACGTGACGATTGCCGTCTCGGTGGAGCGGCAGGATGCCGACGCGGTGGTGCTGCGCTTTGCCGGCAGCGACACGGGCATCGGCATCCCGCCCGAGAAGCAGCAGGCGGTCTTCGAGCCGTTCACGCAGGCCGACGGCTCCACCACGCGCAAATACGGCGGCACGGGCCTCGGCCTGTCGATCTCGACCCGGCTCGTCGAGCTCATGGGCGGACGCCTCACGCTCGACAGCACACCCGGCGTCGGGACCACGTTCTCGTTCACGGCGTGTTTCGGCTGGCCGGCCGGCGAGGGCGCGAGCGACTGCCCGCCGTCGGGGCCGGATGCCGCACGTCCGGAGCGGTGCGCGCGCGGGGCGCAGGCCGCGGAGCCGTCGCTGCGCGTGCTCGTCGCCGAGGACAACCTCGTGAACCAGCGCGTGGCCGTGGCTGCCCTCAGGCGTGCGGGGCACGAGGTCGCGGTCGTGGCCGACGGCGCCGAGGCCGTGGCGTACGTGACGACGCACCCGGTGGACATCGTGCTGATGGACGTGCAGATGCCGCGCATGTCCGGCATCGAGGCGACCATCGCCATCCGCGAGCACGAGCGCCGGTGCGGCGACGGCCGGCGCGTGCCGATCGTCGCGCTGACCGCACACAGCCTCGAGGGCGACGCGGAACGGTGCGTGGAGGCGGGCATGGACGGGCACCTGTCCAAGCCGCTGCGCGTGGATCGACTCCCGGACATCGTGCGCGAGTACGTCAGGGCCGCGGGACGACAGCTCGTCGGCTAGCCCGGCGAGCGGCGCTGCGGCGGGCCGCAGCCTGCCGCCTGATCGGCGGGCAAGGCTGACAGGCTGATCCTCTCCCTGTATCCTGTCCCGGCAACCCGAGGAGATCAGCGAATGGCGAAGGCGACACGTACCGCACGAACCAGCACGAAGGCCACGACGACCAGGGCGAAGAAGACCCCGGCCGCCTCGCGCAAGGTGGCCGTCCCGGAGGTGGACAACTACGGCGGCGGCGGCGCCACGGGCGCGTCCGCAGGCGTTCCGGGCGTCCGCGCCTTCGACAGGTCGCAAGGCGCCAGCGGGCCCGAGCATCACGTCAAGCCATCGTACCAGGACCAGGCGCACGCGCCGCGGCGGAAGACGCTCGACAAGCTGAAGTTCCCGTCCTACTGCCTGGGCGACCTGACGCCGGTCGACATCAAGGAGTACCTGAAGTACAGCGACACCATCCTGGTGCCCAAGGCCTCGCTCGAGCAGCACGGGCCGCACCTGCCGCTCTACTGCGACACCATCACGTCGCTCGAGGTCGCGCGCCGGGCGGGCGAGCAGGCCGGCATCCTCTACACGCCGACGCTGTGGCTCGGCTACAGCCCGCAGCACATGAAGGCGCCGGGCAGCGGCGCGGGCACGATCACGCTGCGTGTCGAGACGTACCTGAACCTGCTCTACGACATCGGCCGGAGCCTGATCCATCACGGCTTCAACCGGATCATCTTCGTCAACGGCCACGGGTCGAACGTGAAGGTGGTCGACCCCGTGCTGCGGAAGCTGCGCAACGAGACGGGCGCGCTCATCGCGTACTACAAGCCGTACGCCGAGCGGTATCTGGGGATGATCAAGGACGTGCTCGAGGGCCCCGTCGAGGAGACGCCCGGTTGGCACGCCGGCGAGCTCGAGACGTCACAGTGCCTGTGCCACAACCCCGGGCTCGTGCGGATGGACCGCGCCGTGATGGACCGCGCGCACGCGCCGAAGTACATGACCAGGCAGTGGAAGAAGAGCGACGGGATGCCTGACCTCGAGTTCCAGGGCTACCAGTACTTCAACATGCCCTTCGAGCACGACGAGTTCACCGACACGGGCGTGATGGGCAACCCGTTCCGCGCGGCGGCCTACAAGGGCGAGATTGCCTTCCGCCGGTTCGCCAATCACCTGATCGACGCCGTCCACGAGTTCGAGCAGGTGAAGCTGAACGTCAGGAACCGCGACTACACCGCCGGCAAGACGATGGGCTGGTAGGGACGGCCCTCCGGGCCGTCCTTTCTTCTACCCGTCCCGCAACGGCCCGGTTCCAGCCACCCCTGTCCAGCGCCGGCCGTTGGCCTAGGACTGCGGCGCCTGCACGACACCCGTGCCGACATCGTCCGGGTCGAAGCCAGGGGCGAGCGCGTCGGTGCGCCCCGACGCGATGAGCCGCGCGACGACCTGCGAGGCCTGGAGCGGGCCGGCCTGGGCGAGCTTCTGCGCCCAGAGCGCCGCGGCGCCGGCCACGTGCGGCGTCGCCATGCTCGTGCCGTCCATGGCGACGAGCCCGCCGCCGCGGCGTGCCGAGATGACGTTGACTCCCGGCGCCGCGATGACGGCGTTGGTGTTGGAGAAGGGCGCCACCTGGAGTCCCGCGGGGCTTTCCTCGAGCGCGGCGACCGAGATCATCCCCTCGGCGACCGCCGGCGGCGCGCAGGCGATCTCGAAGGCGGGCGTGCCGTCGCGCTGGCTTTCGTTGCCGGCCGCGGCGACGAGCACGGCCTGCGTGCCAAAGGGCCCCTGTGCCGTGATGAGCGACACGAGTCGCTCGAACAGGCGCACGTTGTGGCGGTAACCCTCGAGCGCGAGCGACGTCGCCCGCTCGGTGGGGTAGCCATGCGCCTCGACGAGCAGCCTGACGAAGCCCGGGAAGTCGATGCCGAGCGACATCGAGATGACGTGCGCGCCTTCGGCGATCGCCCACTGGATGGCGCTCGCCACCTGATCGCTGCCGCCGCCGCCCGGGCCGAGCACCTTGCCAATCACCGCCTCGGTCACGCCCGGAGCCACGCCGATGCGCGTGCCGTTGACCGCGCGGCCGAAGATGGTGCCCGCGCAGTGCGTCCCGTGGCCGTGCGTGTCATCGTCGCCCGCGGTGGTGAAGTTGCGGCGCGTCAGGTTGACGCCGGCAAAGGCCGGGTGCGTCGGGTCGATGCCCGTATCGAGCACGGCGACGACGATGCCGCTGCCGTCGAAGGGGGAGGTATCGGCGCCGATGGCCTTGACGCCCCACGTGACGTCGCCGGCGGCCGGTGTCACCTCGTCGCGCGTCGCAACGGGCTCGATCAGCTTCATCGGCATGACCGGCGCCACGGCCATCACCTCCGACCGCCGCCGCATGGCGCGGCTGCTCCGCGTGTCGAGCTCGTCCACCTCGACGCGCGGCGCTGCATTGCCTCCGTCAACACCGGCCCCGCGCGTCAGCGGCGCGGGCTCGAGCAGGATGACGTACTTGTCCTTCAACGCACACCTCCAGACGGCACCGACCGCAACGCGACATCCGTCGCGACGGCCGCACCATGACGTGGGGGAGGGTCTCTGACAGCACAACGAACCGTGGCCCTTCGCAGAACACGCGTGCTTTTCCGTTAGACTGACCCCGCCTTTTCCGGAGACCCCATCGCATGCACGTTCACGACCTCCCCTCCCCGCGCCGCCGCTGGATGGCTGTCGCCGTCACGGCCGCCATCGTCGCGGCAGGCTGTCAGACCGGTCCGTCGAGCACCGCGCCGTCCGTCGTCGAGTGGCCCGACTACGCCGGCAGCCCTGCCAGCAACCGCTTCGTCGACGCCACCCAGATCACCAGGGACAACGTCGCGCAGCTCCAGGTGGCCTGGACCTACCCGGACGGCGACACGGACTTCAACCCGGTGGTCGCCCGCGGCGTCATCTACACGCGCGCCCACGGCGACGCGCTGGTGGCCCTCGACGCGGCGACGGGGAAGGAGCTCTGGAAACGGAGCGGCATCAAGGCCTTCGCCATCCGCGGCGTGAACTACTGGGAGAGCGAGGACGGCACCGACAGGCGGCTGTTCTACAGCGTCAGGAACATCCTGCATGCCGTCGACGCGACGACGGGCGAGCTGATCCCGTCGTTCGGCAAGGACGGCACCATCGACCTGCGCGAGGGCCTCGATCGCGACCCCGAGCAGGTGGACCAGCAGAGCCGGCTGCCCGGCAAGGTGTTCGAGAACCTGCTGATCCTCGGCTCCGCGACCAACCAGGAGTACCGGTCGGCGCCCGGCGACATCCGTGCGTTCGACGTGCGCACGGGACGCCTCGTGTGGCAGTTCCACACGGTGCCCGGGCCGGGCGAGTTCGGCGCCGACACCTGGCCCGAGAACGCCCGCGCGACGGTAGGCGGCGCGAACAACTGGGCAGAGGCGTCCATCGACGCCGAGCGGGGGATCGTCTTCGTCCCGACGAGCAGCGCCAAGTACAACTTCCACGGCGGATACCGCCACGGCGACAACCTGTTCTCCGACTGCGTCCTCGCCCTCGACGCGCGCACGGGCAGGCGCCTGTGGCACTTCCAGACGGTGCACCACGACATCTGGGACCTCGACAACAACTCCGCGCCGCAGCTCACGACGATCCGGCACGAGGGCCGCACCATCGACGTCGTGGCGCAGGCGTCGAAGACGGGCTACCTGTACGTCTTCAATCGCGAGACGGGCGAGCCGATCTGGCCGATTGAGGAGCGCCCCGTGCCGCAGCGGACCGACGTGCCGAACGAGCGGCTCTCGCCGACGCAGCCGTTCCCGACGAAGCCCGCGCCGTTCTCGCGCCAGTCGTTCACCGTCGACGACCTCGACGAGCTGCTGCTCACGCCGGAGGAGCGCGAGCACTTCAGGCAGCGCATCCTCAAGGCGCGCAACGAGGGACCGTTCACGCCGATCGGCTACGACGAGGTGATCCACATGCCGGGCAACCAGGGCGGGTCGAACTGGGGCAGCACCGCGTCGAGCCCGCAGGATGGGCGCGTGTACGTGATCGGGTTCAACGTGCCCACGCTCATCCGCCTGCTCCGGCCCGGCGAGGTGCGCCCGGCACGCGCCAACAACCCCGAGGAAGTCGTGCGCGAGGGCTACCCGGTGACCGATGGCTTCGGGCTCTTCCCGACAATCATCAAGCCGCCCTACACGACCATCACGGCCTACGACCTCAACCGCGGAGAGATCGCCTGGCAGAAGGGCCTGGGCGACGACCTGCGTCTGCTGCCGCGCGGCATCAGGGGGACGGGCTCGGCCGCGACGGTCAAGGGCGGCCTCATCGTGACGAGCACCGGGCTGCTGTTTGCGACGGCGGCGGACAGGAAGGTGCACGTCTACGACACCGACTCCGGCGACGAGCTGGCGACGCTGCCCCTCGGCGGGCCGACGAGCGGCGGGCCGTCGATGTACGTGCACGACGGGCGCCAGTACCTGCTGGCCCACGCATCGAGCCGGCAGCCGACGGGACCGAACGCCATCCCCACGCCGCACGAAGGGCCGACGGGCCTGGTGGCCTTCGCGCTGCCGTCGTCCGAGGCAGGGCGCTGACATGCCGACGCCGGCACGCATGAATCGATGGGCTGTGGCCGCAGCCGCCGCGGCGCTGATGGCATCGCTCGCGTGCGCGCAGGCGCCGGCCTCCGGCGACGCTGCCGCACGCGAGGCCGCCGCGACGGCGGCCGTGACGCCCGGCATCGAGGTGTTCCTCGCCGACGTGCCGGCGGACCTTCGGGGGCGGCGCGTCGGGCTCATCACCAACCACACGGGCATCGACAGGCAGCGGCGTCCCGACATCGACCTGATCGCCGAACACCCGCACCTCACGCTGGTCGCGCTGATGGCGCCGGAGCACGGCATCCGCGGCACGGTCGCGCCCGGCGTGAAGGTGCAGGACGAGGTGGACGAGAAGACGGGCGTGCCCGTGTACTCGCTCTACCTGGCCGAGGACCGGGGACCGACGCCCGAGATGCTTCGCGACGTCGACGTCATCGTGTACGACCTCCAGGAGGTGGGCGGCCGCACGTGGACGTACGTCTCGACGATGGCGCTGGCGATGAAGGCGGCGGCACGGAAGGGCATCCCCTTCGTCGTGCTCGACAGGCCGAACCCCATCGGCGGCGAGATCGTCGAGGGCGCGCCGCTCGACCCCGCATTCGCGTCGTTCGTGGGCATGTACCCCATCCCCGCGCGGCACGGGATGACCGTGGGCGAACTCGCGACGCTGTTCAACGAGCGCCACGGGATCGGCGCGGACCTCCGTGTCATGCGCGCCGAGGGCTGGCGGCGTGACCAGTGGCAGGACCAGGCCGGCCTGCCCTGGGTGAACCCGTCACCGAACCTGCGATCCCTCGACGCTCTCATCAACTATCCGGGCACCGTGTACTTCGAGGGGACCAACCTCTCGGAGGGCCGCGGCACCGATCGCCCGTTCGAGCAGACGGGCGCCCCGTGGCTCGATGCCCCGGGCATCGTCGACACGCTGAACGGCCGGGACCTGCCGGGCGTGCGCTTCGAGGCCGTCACGCTGGACGTGGCACCCGACGCGATGAAGTTCCCGGGGCAGACGATCCCGGGCATCCGCTTCGTCATCCAGGATCGGCAGGCGTACCGGCCGGTGCGGACGGCGCTGCTCGTGATCGACGAGATCCGCCGCCGACACCCGGAGCACTTCGCGTGGAGCGGGACGCTCGACCGACTGGCCGGCACCGACAGGGTGCGGCTGGCGATCGAGGCCGGGACGCTGCCGGCACTGCTCGACGAATGGGACCGCGAGGCCGCGGCCTTCGCGAGGGACCGCGCGCCCTTCCTGCTGTACTAGCAGAACGCCCCGGCCCGGCGCCGCCGCGCCCGGGCGACACGCCTCGGCCGCCTGCGGCGTAGTACGCATAGCTCGTCCGGTGGGCGAGGCACACGACAGGAGATCTCATAGTGACCATGGACTCGCGAGACGCGGCCGCCCTCGATCGGCGCAACTTCTTCAAGACGGCAGGCGCCGGCGTCACCGCCGCTGCCGTCATGCTCACGCCGCGCGAGGCGGCGCTGGCGCAGGAGGCTGCGCGGCGCAACGCGCTCGACCGAATCGCGTCGAACACGTACCCGATCCGCCCGCTCTTCAAACAGCGTCCCCGGCCGGCCGGCATGGGCGGCGGCCAGCCCGCCGCAGGTGGCGGACGCTCCGCGGCGGCCGCGGCGGCACAGGCCGAGCTCGAGAAGAACCCCAACGCCAGGCGTGCGCTCGAGGCTGCCGAGGCCGCGCGGCAGGCCCGCGCGCACCTGCCGGGCCCGGCGGAGATGAAGAAGAAGTACGGGGAGATCACCATGCTCGATTTCCCCCAGTTCACGCGCGACTACTTCCCGGGCGTGACGAAGATGGACCTGTTCTCGGGCCTCTTCGGCGACGTCACCGACGATTCGATGTTCTTCATGGTGGACGGGCGCCCGCGCGGCTTCGACCCGATGAGCCCGTCCGGCCGCCGATGGCTCGACAAGCTCGCCAACAACGCGGCGAAGCTCGGCGTGAAGGTGCATCACATCTCCAACAACGCGCCGACCAACCTCGCGGCGTACGGGTCGCCCGAGGAGGATGCCAAGCGGAAGGCCGGGGTCGAGATGGCCAAGCGGTGGCTCGAGGGCTGCGCCGTGCTCGGCGTGCGCTCGATGCGCATGAACTCGCCGCAGGCGCTCGGGCCAAGCGTGCGCCCCGAGGCCATCGCCCGCGGGCCGGGCGACGGCTATCCGCGCAACATCGACATCGTCCCGCTGCTCGAGGCGGCGATCGAGTCACACAAGGAGATGGCCGACTTCGCCGGCAACCTCGGGATCAAGGTCACCATCGAGAACCACTGGGGGCTTGCGGCCGATCCGATCTATATCCGGACGATCATCGACGAGGTGAACCACCCGTACTGCGAGGCGTCGCCCGACTTTGCCAACTGGGAGCACGAGCACATGCTCGTGAACGGCCTGAAGGCGCTCGCGCCGTACGCGCACACCACCTGCCATGCCAAGTACTGGGATCGGTGGGGCGACAGGAACGACGTGCAGCGCTCCACGCGCATCATGCTGGCGGCCGGCTTCCGCGGCGCGTTCGCGCTCGAGTACGAACAGGGCCCGCACGATGGCGTCGAGGGCGCGCAGTACCT
>CAYSHC010000015.1:41911-45752 GCA_964430855.1 uncultured Vicinamibacteraceae bacterium | reverse complement strand
ACCGCAGCCCTGTCACGATGGACGCGAGGATCGCGAGCGCCGAGGCCGCCAGGCAGGCGAGCGCGATGACCATGTGGTCGAGGCGCTCGGGCTTGAGCGGGTCCATGATCCGGCCGAGCAGGTAGCCGCCGGCGAAGCCGCCGGCATGCGCCACGTTGTCGATGCCGGGCATGATCAGCCCGAACAGGCCGAGCATGAGCGCATACGACACCGCCTGCCCGTGCACGGCGCGGCTGCCGCTGCGCCGGCCGTAGTAGACCAGCGCGCCCAGCATGCCGAACAGCGACGCCGACGCGCCCAGCGTCATCATCGCGCCGCGCAGCATCGGCAGCGGTGAACCCGCAAGCCAGATGCCCGCGACCGAGCTCGCCGTGAAGCCGCACACGCCGGCGACGACGTACAGGATGACGGCGCGCCCGGGCCCGTAGAGTTCGGCGACGGCGGGCGCGAGCTGCCGTACCCACAGCATGTTGAACAGCACGTGGAGCAGGCTGCCGTGCAGCCACCCCGCGCTGAGCACCGTCCACCACCGGCCCAGGCCGAACACCGGCAGCGCGCCGCTGGCGCCAAACAGCAGCGTGACGGGCAGCGATGGCGACAGGAGGCCCAGCAGGCCGCGCATGCCCGTCTGGCCCCCCGACAGCAGCAGCATCAGCACGTAGAGGACGGCGCACGTGCCGATCACGAGCGGCATGAAGCCGAGGTCGTGGCCCAGGCGCCGCACGAGCGGCGCGTAGCCCCAGAGGCCCGGGTTACGGCGTCCGCAGTTGAGGCAGCGCTCGTCGCGCACGCCGACGAGCGTGCCGCAGCTGGTGCAGACGACGGAGCCTTCGGTCTGGCGTCGGAACATCTGAGAGCCTTGTGGGTCGTGTCCGGGGGCGCGCGCCGGCACGAAGCCGCGGCGCACGCGTGACGTCAAGACTATCGCGACATGGCGCGGGATGGTGCAGCGATGCACGCCCTTACGCCGCACGTAAGCGGTTACGCACGGTGTAACGGCAGCGTGCGCGAGGTCCGCATGCGGCGCGCGAGCGGCGCCCTCGGCGAAGGCACGTGCCTTGCTCTCCCTGTGGACACCCCTCGCCCCGCGTCCCGACGCGCACGGACGGGCGGGGGATTCGCGTGAGTGACACGCGACAGGGAGAACCGCCGCATGCCTCAGAGTCGAGACGTACCGCCAGCCCACCCTGGATGCCGCCACGAGTCCACATCGCCCATCGAGGGCAGCCGTCGTGTGTTCGTCCTGCGCGCGTGCCAGCTCGCCGCGGGCGTCACGCTCGGGACGGCGGCCACCGCGTGCGGGGGCGGCAGCGGAGGTGGACCGACGTCGCCCTCCCCGATCACCAATGCCACCCCGCTTCCCGTCCTGAATGCCGCGGTGTCGGGCGCGCAGGCCACGCTCACGATCGGAGACGGGTCGCCCCTCGCGTCGCCTGGCGGCATGGCACTCGTGCAGACGTCGGCTGGCGACCTGCTCGTCGCGCGTACCGGCCCAGAGGCCTTTACCGCGCTGACGGCGGTCTGCACGCACGAGGCCTGCCAGATCACGGGCAGTGCCGGCAGCACCTTCGTCTGCCCCTGCCACGGCTCGCGATACTCGACGCGCGGCGCCGTGCTCAACGGGCCGGCCACGCGCCCGTTGCGAGAGTTTCCCACGCAGTTTGCCAACGGCGTGCTGACGATTCAGCTATGAGCGCCCAGCAGCGGACACGTCTCGCGGCGTCGGCCATCGCGTGCGCCCTGGCCGTTGCGGGAGCTGCCGGCGCGGGCGCGACGGCAGCCCGCGAGGACATGCCTCGCACGCGCATCGCCGCCTCCCCGCCGCCGGCGGAGCCGGTGCGGTGGCAGGTCGCCAGGGGCACCATCACGGCAACCTGCCGGCTCACGCTCGGCGGCAGCTTCGAGGCCGTGAGCGACGCGCTCGAGGGCGAGCTGGCGCTGGCCTCGGACGGCCGCGCGCTCGAGGGCACGCTGCGCGTGCCGCTCGACACGTTCGACACGGGCATCGGCCTTCGCAACACGCACATGCGCGAGCACTACCTCGAGACGGGCAAGGGCCCCGACTTCGCGCGGGCGGCGCTCACGCAGATCGTGCTCGACGAGCCGCGCGTGGCAACCTCGGGCGGACAGACCGCGTTCGGCGCGACGCTGCTGCTGCACGGCGTGACGCAGGACATCCGGGGAACGGCGCGCATCAGCCGGACGGGCGACGGCGCGCGCGTCGAGGCGACGTTCCCCGTGAGCCTGTCGGCGCACGGCGTCCCGGAGCCGCGCTACCTCGGGATCGGCGTGCGCGACGGCATCGAGGTGCGGGTGACGGCGACGTTCTCGCCGGCGGGAGGCGCACGATGATCGCGCGGCACGTCGGTCGCGTCGCCCTCGTCGCGGTGAGCCTGGCCGGTGTGGTCCCTCCGGCCAGCGCCGAGCCGCGTTTCCTGTCGAAGCAGTACACGCGGTGCACGGCATGCCACGTCATCCCGTCGGGCGGTGGGCTGCTCACCGACTACGGCCGATCGCTGTCGCACCGGGAGCTCTCGACGACCGGCGACCGGAGCGGGACGTCACCCGATCCGGCGGCGCCGCCGGGGGAAGAGGGATTTCTGTTCGGCGCACTCGGCCGGCGTCTCGGCCCCGTGGCGCTCGGCATCGAACTGCGGCCGTCGCATGTGCAGACCAGGTTTGGCGGCGTGAGCTCCGGGCGCAACCTGCTCATGGCGGCCAACGTCCACGGCGCCGTGCGGATGCGCGACTGGACGGTCTACGCGCAGGCGGGACGCGAGCCGGTGTCGGGCGGCGGGCGCTTCGTCTCGTACGAGCACTGGGCGGGCTGGCAGCCGCCCCACGGGTTCGGCTTTCGCGCGGGGCGCTTCCTGCCTGCCTACGGCGTCCGCTTCGCCGATCACACCGCGTACAACAGGTCGTGGCTGGGTGTGGGCCAGGGTGACCAGATCTACGGCGTCGAGGTCAGCCACACGACCGACAGGCTGCTGACACAGGTGGCCGTCGGACCCGGCCGCGCGCAGGCCATCCCGGACGATGACGGCACGCGGGCGGTGGTGGCGGCGGGACGGTTCCAGGTAGACCTCGGGCCGACGATGGCCGTGGCCGTGTCGGGATTGCATGAGGGGAAGTCCGACGCGGCTGACGGGCGGACGGCGGCCGGCGTCGCGTTCGGCTACGCCCCGCGGCCCTGGCTGTCGACGTGGACGCAGGTCGATCGCCACGCCACGGAGGGCCGCGCCGACTACATCGTCGTGCACGAGGCGGCGCTCGAGGCGTTTCGCGGCGTCTGGCTGACCGTCTCGCCGCAGTTCCGGATTGGAGGCGGCGACCTGCGGAACGACCTTCGGCGGATCGCCATCGGCACGGTGCTGCTGCCCCGGACGCACTTGAACGTGAACGTGACGTACTACCGCGACTGGAGCGAGGCGGCGGACGCGTCGGCGCACGTCGTGCTCAGTCAACTGCACGTCTACTTCTAATGCTTGATGCCCAATGTCCAGTGCTTCAATGCCTGATGCCTCATGACTGACGCCGGTCGCTGATCCCTCAGAGCTGATGGCTCATGCCTGCACATGCTGCGCGTGCTGCAGGACCAATGCGATGGCTGGCTGTCGGTCAGGGGACCGGGGGCCCAGGGCGCCGTGCTATCATCCGCGTCTCGCGCAGCACGTGCGCCTGTAGCTCAGCTGGATAGAGCGTCGGCCTTCGAAGCCGCAGGTCGGGGGTTCGAGTCCCTCCGGGCGCGCTTCCCACGATCGGCAAGGGGCCCGCGCCCCCACCGCCCCCCGGGTCGAACGCGCCGCCCACGGCGCCCCCACGACCCCCAGTCCCACCCCGC
>CAYSHC010000015.1:22622-41901 GCA_964430855.1 uncultured Vicinamibacteraceae bacterium | reverse complement strand
CGCCACTTCGCTGCGCGACGTGGCCGGCGCCCGGACGGCCCCCGGGTTCGACGGCTCCGCCTTCGGCTCGCCGTCGAGCACGAGTCCCTCCGGGCGAACTCGGCACCTTCCGCTTGCCAGTACGGTCGGCACGGTACGGCGTCGCCTTTGGGTCACCGTCGAACGCGTCCCTCCGAGGCCTGCTCGGTGCGTTCCGCTTGCCACTGCAGCCAGCACGGCATGGCTCGGTCCTCCGAGCACGAGGCCGGGTTTCTCTCGTTGAATGTGCGGGCACGGCGTTCGAGCGCGCCCGCCAGCCGCTCTGGGCAGCGGGGCCGTGGTAGAATCACGGGTCTGTCGCAGCGGCGCCGTCGAGCGCCAGAGCGACACGCGCCTCGCGTGCCCGCCACGCGCCCGTAGCTCAGCTGGATAGAGCGTTGGCCTCCGGAGCCAAAGGTCGCAGGTTCGAATCCTGCCGGGCGCGCCACTCTCAGGACATCTGAAGCCGTGTAGCAGGCCCTTGGTCGAGGAGTCTGCCGGCCGACCCGCGGAGTACGCAGAGGGCCCCGGTTAACAGTCCCCCCAATCCTTCCGTCCTCTCGGCGAGGAGGAAGCGATGGCACGCTCCGGTATCCGTTTGTTCCTGGCGGTCCTGCTCGTCTTCGGGGGATGGGCCGTCGGCGTCGCACAGTCGTCCGATCCGGATTTCGAGATCGTGGTCAACGCGCCGGTCGGAGAGACGACCATCCAGTGCCTGCGGGGCTGTCGACTCGCGTGGGTCGAACGAGGCACGAACCCGAACGCCCAGACGATGGAGAGCTTCACGTTCCGATGCAGTGGACCGCTGAGCCGATGCTCGTCAGCGAAGGTCGGCGGCTGGACTGCGCCTTGAGTCGCGGCGTGACTCGCTTACTCTCGGGGTCTGCTCTCGGGGGGCTGCTATCGTGGGGACACACCACCAACGACGGACGTGCGGCTCACGACGCTCGAGTGCGCAGACGTCCGGCAGGGAGGACCGATGTCCTGGCGTCGTCTATCCGTCGCAGCACTCCTGGGCACCACGCTGTACGCCTCGCCCGCGGCCGCCGAACCGACTGCGCCCGTCCGAGCGCCGCAACGCGAACGCACCATCCTGCTCGCGGGGCAGGAGCAGGCACGTCTCCTCGCCGATCGGGCGCGCATCGCAGGGCAGCAGGCGACGCAAGCGCCTCCACGCCGATCGTTCATCAAGCGACACCCGGTGCTGACCGGCATGGTGATTGGGATGGGCGTCGGCAGCGTCATCGAGGGAGCCACGGCAGGCAGTGAGGCGGCCTTCGTCGGCTTCTACGGCGGCGGGCTGATCGGCGGTGCGGCGGGGTGGGCGTTGTCACGCTGACGTTGGAGCGGGTCGTCAGCACGCCGAGGTCGGTCGCCCTCCATGGCGCCCGAGGTGCAGGCTCGGCGCGCGCCTGACATTCGACGTTGGGGCCTGTTCGCTCTCAACGACGACCAATCCAATCGAACCCAGATGTCAGACGCGAGCAGCGTCTGCCGTTTCACGCGCACGGGTCGGCAGACCTTCGCGGGCCTGCTCGGCGAGGAGTACCAGGGCGACATTCAGGGACGGAGCGACAACTGTGGAGCAGTACTGGAATCGACTCGAACGGCATCTGAGGCAACAGGACGCGAGTGGAGGAAAGGTCGACTCGGCCGCGCACCTCGCGGTAGAAGGACAACGGCTGCCGCTCGACGGTGACGAAGACAAGGTTGTTGTCCGGTTCTCCCGTGGGAAATGGGAAGTGGCGTATTACGGGATCGCGAAGGACAAGGGGCTGTCGACGTCGCGACATGCCAGCATGGACGAGGCACTCCAGGTGGCGCGGGTCGAGGTTCATTCCGTCGGGCTGAGGGCGGTGGGTGCGCGCTACGGAAGGAACGCCGCACCAGGAGGTCGGTGACGTGGAGCAGCACTGGCAGGATCTCGCGTCACGACTCCTCGCGCAGCAACGGGCCGGTTCAACGATCGATTCAGTCATTCAGGTCGGTCCCAGGCGGGACGACAAGATCATCGTCAAGGGCAGGGCCGGCGCGTTCCGGATCGTTCCCGACGGCCTCGCGGAGCGCGCCGGTGTCGTGGCGCGGGGCGGGTTTCCGACGCTGGAGACGGCCATTGTCGCGGCGCGTGAGAGCGCGCGCGAGCACGGCCTCGTCGCGGTCAGGGCACGTTTCGGCAAGGGTAAGGATCCAGCGGGCCAGCGGGTTCACGGCCCCGAGGTGGTCCGGCGGCCGGCCAGTCCGCCGGCGATGCGGGAAACTGACCCTGAAGACTGGCGGGACCGGGGGACGGAACCATCGGAGGCGCCAACACCGCCGGCCGGTCCCCCGACCGACGTCGTTCGGGCGTTCGTCTCATTCGCGCGCGAACAACTCCGCGACATCCTCGACGTGAGCGGACAGGTGCTGTACAGCGGCGCGTCGACGCTCCGGCCTGGGGACGTGTACCTGCTGGGCCTGAATCCTGGGGGCGATCCCGCCAACCCCAAGCTGCTCACGATCCGGCGAAGTCTGGACGACCTGCTTTCTGACGACGTACGCGAGCACGGCATCACGCGCAGGGAGTGGAACAGCTACGTCCACGCGACCTGGCAGGGCCGCGACACGCTGCAGCGACGAATTCTCTGGCTCCTTGCGGAACTCGGGCACTCTCCGCAAGCCGTCGCCGCTTCGAACCTGATCTTTCCCAGGAGTCGCGGTAAAGCGAGCCTCGCGCGTGTGGGCTACGCGGATTTGTGCTGGCCGGTGCACGAGCGGATCATCGAGATTGTTCGTCCTCGAGTGATCCTCACGTACGAGGGCACGCCGTACCGACATCTGCGAGCCCGTTTCGGCGCTTCGCGCGAGGAGCGGTATCCGGCCGGGCACGGCGACTGGGAATGTCGCAGCTTCGCCGTCCAAGGGCGATTCCGTGTCGTTCGGGTGCCCCACATGAGCCGCTACGCGATCGACCGGCATCCCGATGTTGTCGACTGGATTCGGAGTCTGTGAAGAGGGAGGGCTCGGCGTTGTCGCGCTGACGGATCAGAACCCCGAACTCCACGCCCGACCGACGCGCGCGGGTTCAGTGATGACCGCCCGCGCCCGGGTCAGGGCATCTGCGTGGACGACCACGCCAGCAGAGCATGCCGAACTGGACTTCCAGCAGCTGCACGTCGTCGGCTCCAGGGCCGACATCGACAGGTTCATCCGCACTGGCTTCACGCGAGCGTCCGGGCCGGGCGACGACGAGCTGCACTTCGACCGGTTGTGCGGGGACCGCGTGCACGGGCGCCGCGGCGCAGCCCGGGGGCTGGCGGTGCCCGCCCTCGTGCCGATTCCACGGTGACGGGGCAGGCGCCCATGCGGGCCCGCGCTGCTCATGACCCAGCGGTGGTGCAGTATCTTCAGGCCCGCGAGTCCATCCGTTCATGCGCGTCACACCGACCGGCCAGCCCCGCGTGGCGGCCACCGACCTCGCGTCCTTCGTCGCCTGCCGTCACCGCACGGGGCTCGACCTGGCCGTCGCCCTGCAGCTGATGCCGCGTCCGGACTGGTCGAATCCGGCATCGGCGGCCTTGATCGAGCGCGGACGCCGGCACGAGGAGCAGTACGTCGCGCACCTCCGTCAGGGGCACCGGACCGTACGGGATCTCGGCGACGCGGCCGATCGCGCGGGGCGCACGCTGGACGCGCTGAGGCAGGGCATCGACGTCGTCGTACAGGGCGAACTCGCGAGCGACGGGTGGCACGGCTATCCGGACCTCCTGGTACGCGTCGAGGTGCCCAGTGCGCTCGGCGCGTGGTCGTATGAGGTGCACGACACGAAGCTTGCGCGAGACACGCAGGGCAGCACGATCCTTCAGCTGGCCGTCTACTCCGAGCTGCTCGGCGCGATCCAGGGCCTCCGTCCACAACGCTTCTGCGTCGTCACGCCAGACCCGGCGTCACCGGTGCGTGCCTTCCGGCTCGACGATTACGCGGCCTACTGCCGCCTGATGCGGTCGCGCCTGGCGCAGACCATCGCGAGGCATCCACACGACATCCTCGCGGAGACGTACCCGGAGCCTGTCGAGCATTGCGACATCTGCCGGTGGGAGGCGCAGTGCGCGCGGCGGCGCCGCGTGGACGACCACCTGTCACTGGTCGCTGGCGCGACGCGCCTGCACCGGGCCGAGCTCGAGTCGCACGGCGTGCGCACGCTGGCCGCTGCCGCGCGATTGACGCTGCCGGTGCCCTTCACGCCGGCGCGCGGCGCGCGCGAGACGTACGCGGCCGTCCGCGAGCAGGCGCGGGTCCAGTTCGAGCAGCGCACCCGCGGCGAGCCTGTATGGGAGCTGCTCGCCCCGCCCTGCGCCGGGCTCCTGCGCATGCCGGAGCCGTCGGCAGGTGACATCTTTCTCGACCTCGAAGGCGCGCGCTTTGCCCGCGAGGGCGGGCGCGAGTACCTGTTCGGCCTGCTGTCGCATCCCGGCTACCGGTGCTGGTGGGCGACGACCGACGCCGAGGAGCGTGCCGCCTTCGAGGCGGTGATGGACGCCTTCGCCAACGCATGGGCGCGCGACCCCGGTATGCATGTGTACCACTTCGGCCACTACGAGGTCAGCGCGCTCAAGCGCCTGGCGGGGCGCCATGCCAGCCGCACCGACGTCCTCGACAACCTGCTGCGAGCGGAGCGTTTCGTGGACCTGCATCGGGTGACGCGGCAGACGCTCCGGGCGGGTGTCGAGAGCTACTCGATCAAGCAGCTCGAGCAGTACTACGGCTACCGGCGGCAGGCGGACCTCGTCGACAGCGCGGCGTGGCTGCATGCTGCGGAAGTCGAACTCGAGACGGAGGGGCCGGCCAGCATCACGCCGCAGATCAAGGAGCACGTCGAGGCGTACAACGCTGACGACTGCCGGTCGACGCAGGCATTGCGCGACTGGCTCGAAGGAGCGGTGCGGCAGGCGGCCGTCGCCCGCGGCGACGATCTCCCGCGTCCGGTGCCTGCCGACGCGGGCGCATCGGACGAGCTCGGCGAACGGGAAGCGCGTGTCGAGGCACTGCGGGCACGCCTCCTGGATGGCTTCGACGCGGACGCGGCAGACCCTGCGCATCCGCAGCATCCTCGCTGGCTGCTGGCGTACCTGATTGACTGGCATCGGCGTGAGGAGCGCGTCGCGTGGTGGGAGTATCTGCGGGTGCTCGACCTCGACGAGGTGGACGAGCTGCTCGACGCGCCGTGTGCGATCGCCGGGCTGGAGTTCGTCGAGCGAGTTGCCGTGGTGCGCCACAAGCGCACGGGCAAACCAACGGGCTCGGCGATTGACAGGTATCGATATCCGCCGCAGGAAGTGGACGTCGGTGGCAGAGGCGATCTGTACCGCCACGGCGAGTCGCCTTTCGGTGTTCGCTTCGGCACCGTGGAGAAGCACGATCGTGATGCGCGCACCCTCGACATCAAGGTGTCCCACGACAGCACGCCGCCCGACGTGCTCTTCTCGAACACCGTCGTGCAGACGAAAGTGCTCCAGGAAGCCGTGATGCGTCTGGCCGAGACGCCGGATGCCCGTACCTGCGGCCTCGAGCTGCTGTACCGACGCCCGCCGCGGTTCCGGTCCGCTGGCGCGACAGAGCCTGCTGTGACGCTCCCGCTCGACCCTCACCAGGATCCGGAGGAGGCCGCCGTAAGGCTCGCGCAACGGCTTGATCGGTCATGGCTGGCGGTACAGGGACCGCCCGGTGCGGGCAAGACCTACGCCGGGGCGCGGATGATTCGCGCGCTCGTCCGCGCCGGGAAACGGGTCGGCGTGACGGCCGTCAGCCACAAGGTGATCTGCAACCTCCTGGAGGAGGTCGCCCGCCAGGCCGGGAAGGACGGCGAATCGGTGGCGCTCGCCCGCAAGGCAGGCGACAGCGACGAGCCGTCGGATGAAGTGCGGGTCATCACCGACAACGACGAGGCGATCGCGGAGATCTCCGACGGCAGCGTACAGGTGCTCGGCGGTACCGCGTGGCTCTGGGCGCGGGAGGACGCGGCCGACGCGGTGGACGTGCTGTTTGTGGACGAGGCCGGCCAGATGTCGCTGGCCAACGTCCTCGCCGTCTCGCGGGCGGCCGGCTCGATCGTCCTGCTCGGCGACCCGCAGCAGCTGGAGCAGCCGCAGCAGGGGAGCCATCCCGACGGCGTCGGCATCTCGGCGCTCGAGCACGTCATCGGCGGCGCGCAGACGATGCCTCCGGAGCGCGGGATCTTCCTGCCGAGAACCTGGCGGCTGGCGCCGAGGGTGTGCCGCTTCACCTCGGAGGTCTTCTACGAGGGCAAGCTCGCGTCGCACGAGGACGTGCGGCAGCAGCGCCTGATCGGCGCGGCGCCGTTCGAAGGCGCCGGGCTCTGGTACGTGCCGGTGCAGCATGCCGGCAACCGCAACTGGTCGCCCGAGGAGGTGCGGGCGGTCGAACGGCTCGTCGACTGCCTGCTGGCGCCTGCCTCGTGCTGGGTCGATCGCGGTGGCTTGACACGGCCGCTCACGGCACCGGACGTGCTGGTCGTCGCACCGTACAACGCACAGGTCTCGCGGCTTGCGGCAGTGCTTGCCGCGCGCGGCGTGCGCGTGGGCACCGTGGACAAGTTTCAGGGCCAGGAGGCCCCCGTGGTCGTCTACTCGATGGCGACATCCAGCCAGGACGATGCGCCGCGCGGCATGGAGTTCCTCTACAGCCTCAATCGCCTGAACGTGGCCACGTCCCGCGCGCGGTGCGCCGCGATCGTCGTTGCGTCGCCGGCGCTGTTCGAGCCGCAGTGCCGCACGCCCCGGCAGATGCAGCTGGCCAACGCGCTGTGCAGGTTCAGGGAACTGGCGCGGGAGGTCGCGTGGGCCTGATTGACGAGGCGAGCAGACTGGCCGGCTGCGTCGCGTCGTAGCGGCCGACTCAGCCGGGCCCGCCGCGTGGGCGGACCCGGCAGGGCGTCACGGCCGTCCCCGCTCCACAGGGCAGCGGGCACCGCGTCGGCGAAGACGCAGCAGCACCGCCAGTGCTCCGCTCCCGACGAGGTGCAGACTGGTGGGGGCCGGCACCGAGTTCGCACACGACGGCGCGGCAAACGGGCCAATTGCCCTGTCAGAGGGCGATGCGCATGCCTTCTGTCATGCGATTCAGATAGCGATGACTTGCACAATCTTCAGGAGCGTGATGATCCCTGGCGCGGCACTGTGGATGGCGGCCTGCCTGCATTCAGGCGATGCCGGCACTGCCGCAGACGCCGAACCCCGGCTGTACCTGGGGCAGCCGCCGCCGGGCCGCACCCCCGTCGTCTTTGCGCCGGGCGACGTCTCCACCGACGCCAGAGAACTCGGCATCGTCTTCTCCGCTGACGGCCGCGAGATCCTCTACACGCGCGTCGTCGACTCGCTGCCGATGCTGTTTCGGCGACAGCTGATCGATGACGCATGGACTCCGGAGGAGCGGCTGTCGCTCATCGCCGGCCAGCCGGATGCGGACCACTCCGATCCGGCGATGTCGCCCGACGGCCAGCGGCTCTACTTCGTCAGCAGCGCGCCCACCGACGATTTCGCACCGGGCGGCAACATCTGGATGGCGCGCCGGCAGGGGAACGGCTGGTCCGACGCCACGCTGCTGCCGGCACCCGTCAACTCCGACGGCAGCGAGCTGTACCCGGTCGTCACCGGCGACGGCAGCCTGTACTTCTCGTCGAATCGCCCCGGCGGGTTCGGCGACCAGGACGTCTACCGCGCGCAGTGGCGCGACGGCGCGTTCGTCGACGCCGTCAACCTTGGCGCGTCGATCAACACGCCGCAGACGGAAGTGGACGCATACGTCACGCCCGACGAGCGCCGGATAGTCCTGGCGGCACGGCGCGACGGCAACAGCGGCGCGCTCGACCTCTACATGTCGGCGCGCAACGCCGATGGCACGTGGCAGCCGCTGGTGTCGCTCGGCGACGCGGTCAACACGGAGCTGACCGACTACTGCCCGATGCTCTCGCCCGACGGCCGATACTTCTTCTTCTCGCGCCGGACGGCGCAGGGCGGCGATATCTACTGGATGCGCGCGGATGCCCTTCCCGGCCCGGCAGCGCCCTGACGCGGGGCGGCAGCACGCGCTCGCGGGGCAGCAGCGCCGCCCGGCGGTTCTAGGCGGCGAACGCGAACCCGGGCTTCAGCTCGCACCGGTACAGCCGCGTCCCGTCGTCACGGGTCTCGAGCCGGCATGTCGCCCACGACAGCTTCAGCTGCGGACCGAGAGGGAAGATGATCTCTTCGCCGTCCACCTCCGCCTCGATGCTCGGCCCCTGTGCCCCGGGCGGCAGCGTGAAGTTCATGAAGCGCTCGAACGTGGCCGGGTAGGTGTGGCGGACGAGATCGCTCGTGACGTGCTGCGCGACCTCGGCCTCGACGAGGTAGGTGACCGTGTCGCCCCAGTTGAGCACCGACCCCTCGATGACCTGCCCGCCGCGCGAGAAGTTGTCGGTGACCACCCGCGAGAACGGGCACGGGCCCGCCAGGCACGAGATGCGCACGTGCTGAAACTGGCGGTTCGGCCCGGCGTCGAGCGAGAAGCCGCCGACGGCCGCCTTCCACTTGCGGTCGGGGGAGCACGGCGGCCTGTCGCCGCACGGCACGTTGGCCGTGTTGACCACCTCGAACGTTCGGGCCGCGCTCGCGATCGCGACAATGGTCTGGGCCTTGAACGTGTAGCGGACGCGGACGTTGGCGATGGTGACAGGGGGCTCGGCCGTCGAGGCGGCCGGCGGCTGCAGGGGCCGCAGGCGCACGAGGTGGAGTTGATCGGCGACGAGGCCGCTGGCCTCGAACGGGTGATAGTTGCCGTGCTCCACGCGGAGGCTGATGGGCCGGTCGACGGGCAGCGGCGGGTCGAGCGTGAGCTGGAACAGCCCCGCCTCGTCGGTGACGCCGACCGCCGAGATGCCGGCGCCGTCGTCGGCGTAGACTCGTGCCTCGGCCACGGGACGCTGCCGATGCAGGTCGGTGTCGGCCGTGAGCACGGCGCCGGTCAGCAGCCGCAGCCCCTCGGGCGGCCGCCTGTTGACCAGCATGACCACGACCGCCGTCAGGGCGATGGCGATGAGGCCTCCGAACGCGATCCGCTTCACGTGGCGCATGGGTCGTGTCCGCGTCCCCCATCTTAAGTGGCCTCGTGGTAAAAGGTCGAAAGTACACGGCGTGCCCGCTGCCGGCACGCCGCCGGCTCCGCCACGATGCGTCCGCCTGCCTTCTCCCTCACACGCCGCGACCTCCTGACCGGGCTCGGCGGCAGCCTGGCGCTGGCCGCCGCGGCCGTACGCGCGCCGCAGGCACAGGTGCGCACGCCGCCCCGCCGGCGCCGGACGACGGAACCCCAGCTGCCCATCCCCCAGGTGCCCATGACGCTCCCCGACGAGGACGAGCGCCTGCTCGACGAGATCGAGCGGGCCACCTTCAGCTTCTTCTGGGAGCAGTCGAACCCGACGACAGGCCTGGTGCGCGACCGCTTCAACGTGCGTGCGGCCAGCGACTCGCGGACCGCGGCGAGCATCGCGGCGACGGGCTTCGGGCTCACGGCCCTCTGCATCGGCGCGCAGCGCGAGTACGTGCCCGTGGAGGAGGCACGAGCCCGCGTCGTCGCGGCGCTCCAGTTCCTCGACACGGGCATGCCGACTCACCGCGGCTTCTACTACCACTTCGCCGACGTGCACACGGGTGCCCGCATCTGGGACTCGGAGATCTCGTCCATCGACACGGCGATCCTGCTCTGCGGCGTGCTGACGTGCGGCGAGTACTTCGGGGACGAGGAGGTGTCGGACCTGGCCACGCGCATCTTCGAGCGCGCCGACTGGACGTGGCTGTCCGCCGACACCACGCTGCTGCCGCACGGCTGGCGCCCCGAGGCGGGCTTCCTCCAGTACCGCTGGGACGTCTACAGCGAGCTGATGATGATGTACCTGCTGGGGCTCGGCTCGACCACGTTTCCCCTGCCCGTCGAGACGTGGCACGCCTGGCAGCGGACGGTGTTCGAGTACGACGGGCTGCGCTACATCGGCTCGTTCGCGCCGCTCTTCGTCCACCAGTACTCGCAGGCGTGGTTCGACTTCCGCGGCCGGCGCGACAGGTATGCCGACTACTTCGAGAACTCGGTGATCGCCACGGAGGTGCACCGGCGCTTCTGCCTGGAGCTGGCGGAGCGCTTCCCGCACTTCAGCGAGGACCTCTGGGGGATCACCGCGTCCGATTCCGTCAACGGCTACGTGATCTGGGGCGGCCCGCCGGAAATGGGGCCCCTCGACGGCACCGTCGTGCCCAGCGCGGCCGCGGGCTCGCTGCCGTTCCTGCCCGCGGAGACCCTGCGGGTGCTGCGCAACATCCGCACGAACTACGACGGCGCGTGGAGCCGCTACGGCTTCGTCAATGCCTTCAACCCGATGACCGGCTGGTACGACCCCGACGTCGTCGGCATCGACACGGGCATCACGCTGCTGATGGCCGAGAACCTCCGCACCGGCTTCGTCTGGGAGACGTTCACGCGTAACGAGAACGTGACGCGTGCCCTCCAGCGCGCCGGCTTCACGCGCTATCGGTAGGGACGGCTCGGCAGGGACGGCTCTCCGAGCCGTCCTCCCCGCCTCCCGCCTCACACGCTCATCGATACTCGTCGCACGATACGTCCGCGTGCCAGTTCGAGAACGTCCCGGCGGCATTCTCCTTCCACGCCCATACGTGCAGCGTGTAGAAGTCGGGCAGGCCGTAGCGGTTCGGGCTCTCGAACAGGTGGAGCAGCTGTCCCCCAATCTGTGGCGTCCCGGTCGTCGTGGCGTGCCAGTCCTCCGCGAAGACGAGGAAGTCGGCGCCGACGAGCCGCAGGCGTCCGTTCGGCAACGGCTCGTAGATCACGATCTCCGGCCGCGACGGGTCGAGCACGCCATCGGCGACAAGCGTCAGGTTCACGTAGTGCAGACCCATGGCGCCCCAGTCGGGTCCGCTGACGCAGCCGAACATCGGCGCGTACCCTTCCGCTTCGGCGACCGCGACGTCGTGGAAGCGCGCCGTTGCGGCGCGCACCGCGGCGACGAGCTCATTGGACGCCCGCCCGTGCCCGTGACGATCGGCGCGCACGCGACGCTCGTGGCTCGAGTCGCCGTCGTGGTGCCCCTGCCGCGGCACCTGTTGCCGCGGCTGTGCGTCCACCGCCGTGGCCCAGAGGACGGCAACGAGGAGCGATGTGATGGCGGCGATGGCGTGGGGACGTGACCGGTGACGAGTCATGATGCCTCCTGGCTGGCCGGATCGGGCCTGTCGTGAACGGATGGTTCGGTGTGTGAGGGAGCGCCGGCGAGGTCGCGTGCGCGTGTCAGGCGCCGCCGCCCGGGCAGGAGCATCGGGACGGACTGCCGGTAGCGGACGTACGCGACGCCGTGCTCGGCGACGAGATCGCGCTCCTCGAGCTGAATGGCCACGAGGATGTAGGCCGTGGTGGCCGCCGCGAAGACGAGATGCGCCAGCGTCATCTCCGGCGTCATCCAGAACGCGAAGAGGAAGCCGAGGTACAGCGGATGCCGCACGTGCCGGTAGAGCCACGGCGTCCGCAGCGTGACGCGCGTGTACGGACGGCCGACGAGCGGCAGCCACACCTGCCTGAGCCCGAACAGGTCGAAGTGGTTGATGAGAAACGTCACCACGAGGACCGTCGCCCAGCCCGCGCCGCACAGCGCCCAGATCACGCTGCGCGCCACCGGGTGCTCCACGGACCACACCACCAGGCCGATCGGACGCCACTGCCAGAAGAGCAGCAATAGCGCGAGGCTCGCGCACAGCACGTAGGTGGACCGCTCGATCGTCCACGGCACCACCTGCGTCCAGCGCGCCTTGAACCACTGGCGGGCCATGACGCTGTGCTGCACCGCGAACACCCCCAGCAGCAGCGCGTCGATGGCCAGCGCCTCGCCGAGCGGCCCGCGCGGCTGGCCGTCGAGGGTGGACGGAACGCCGAAGCCGCCGACAAACGCGATGGCGTAGAGGAACGTGCCGAGGAAGATCAGGTAGGCGACGACGCCGTAGACGAAGAAGATGAGTCGCTTGAGCATCGAGGTACCTCCCGCGTCCGAGCATTGCGCCGACGTCGACCGCGCACCATCGGTGCTTCGCCCCGGACGGCGGGCGCGGCCGAGCCACGAGATGCGACAAACGTCCCGGCCATCCACGGCAGGGCTTTCCGGCTGCCGCCCGATGGTCTATACAGGGCCCAGATGAGCACGAGGGCGAGCGCGGGTGCCCGCCGGCAGGTCGTCCGTTACGTGACGGCCGCCGACGGCACGCGCCTCGCGTGGGCCGAGGCGGGAACCGGGCCGGTGGTCGTGAAGGCCGCCAACTGGCTCACGCACCTCGCATACGAGTGGGAGAGCCCGGTCTGGCGCCACTGGCTGGAGTTCTTCGCCGACCGCACCTGCTTCGTGCGTTACGACGAGCGCGGGTGCGGGATGAGCGACTGGCGCGAGGAGGGCCTGTCGATCGACACATGGGCCGCAGACCTCCACGCGGTGATCGCGGCGGCACGGCCGTCAGGGCCCGTGACGCTGCTCGGCATCTCGCAGGGCGCGGCCACCTGCATCCGCTACGCCGTCACGCATCCCGAGCGTGTTGAACGGCTGATTCTCTATGGAGGCTACGCTCGCGGCGCGCTGCGGCGCGGGTCGCGCGACGCCGAGCGCTTCCGGCGGGCGATGATCGACATCGCGCGCGTCGGGTGGGGACACGACAACCCGACGTTCCGCCAGCTGTTCACGTCGCGCTTCATCCCCGACGCCACGCCGGCGCAGCTCGCGTGGTTCAACGAGCTGTGCCGCACGTGCGTGACGGCCGAGGCCGTGAGCACGCTGCTCGAGGCGAGGGCGAGTGTCGACGTCACCGACGACCTGCCGCGCATCCGCGTGCCCACCCTGGTGCTCCATGCGCGCCGCGACGAGGTAATTCCGCTCGACGAGGGGCGGGCTGCTCGCCGCGGGCATCCCGGGCGCTGAATGCGTGGAGCTCGATTCGCGCAACCACATCCTGCTGTCGCACGAGCCCGCCTGGCAGCGCTTCTGCGAGGCCGTCGCGTCGTTCCTGCAGGTGGCTCCCACGGCCCTCGACTCGGTGTTCGACGCGCTCTCCGCGCGCGAGCGGGAGGTGCTGGCGCACCTCGTCCAGGGCCTGAGCAACCACGAGATCGCCGAGGCCCTCGCCATCAGCGAGAAGACCGTGCGCAACCACATGTCGAACCTGTTCGACAAGCTGGGCGTCTGGTCGCGCGCGCAGGCGATCGTCTTTGCCCGCGACCACGGCTTCCCCGGGTAGGGACGGCTCTCCGAGCCGTCCCTACCGCGCCGCCGGCAGGAGGGTCTCCACGAGGTCGCCGAGCTGGGTCGCGGTGTACTGGTTGCCTTCGATGCTGGCGACAAGGACTCCCCGGCGGTCGATGACCGCCGTCCGGACGTTGTGGTTGATCAGGCCCTCGTCGGGGAAGGCGTCGACGCCGAAGAGGTCGCAGACGGCGCGCACGTCGTCCACGTTGCCGCTCAGGAAGTGCCACGCATCCGGCGCCGGCGTCCACTGCGCCGCGTAGCGTGCCAGGGCCTGCGGCGTGTCCACGGCCGGGTCGAAGGTGACCGTGAGGAAGACGAGGTCGCGCGTCAGGCTCCGGGCGAAGCGCCGCTGGAGGACGCCGAAGTGGTTGGCCGTCCGGTAGCAGAACTGCGCCAGCGCGCAGCTCGTGTACACGAAGTTGACGAGGACGATGCGACCGCGCAGCGACGACAGGCTGACGAGGCGTCCTGCGTGGCTGGTCAGCGTGAAGTCGGGCACCGCCTGTCCGGTGGCGACCATGCGCGGCGACGGGCCGCGCCGCATGATGTCGGCGAGCAGGCGCAGGCGCCGGGCGGTCAGCGGATCCTGTTCGGCCGTCTCGTACGGCCGGATGCGTACCTGCTCGGCCCGTGCCGCGTCACGGCCGAGCACCATCGTGAACTCGACCAGCGTTCCCACGCCGATGCCGTCGAGCACGCTGGCGTCTGCGACCTCGACGGGCATGGTCATCGCCGGCATCACGCCCGGGACGGCCTCGTGCGACACGACGAGCGTCCTGCCCGGACGGTCGACGCGCACGACGAGTCCGCGGACCTCATGACGCGCCTCGGCGGCCGCTGCGTCGCAGGCAGGGACGGCCGCCGTGACCATCAGGGCAAACACGAGGCAGGGCATTGGCCTGCTGCTCATGGCGCCGTGCCGGAGGGCCGCCGCGCGTACCGCTGCCGACGGGCGAACGTGTCGTCGTTCTCGGTGACCTGGATCCACTGGTTCACCGCGACCCCGGTGAAGCGCTGCCGCGCGCCGCTGGTCGGCCACCAGACGTCGATCGTGTCGATCGACGTCGCCGTGCCGAGGCCGATGTGCTGACGCAGCGGCGAGGCGCCGAACGAGCCGCCGCTGCCCACCGTGCGGTGCACCGTCCGGCGCGTGCCGTCCGACGCGCGCGCCGTGACCGCGATGCGCGCGCCGACGGCCGCGCGGTTCGACGTCACGCCGACCAGGCTGACGTCGATCCAGCTGTGGCCGTGCCCCGGGTTGTCGAACACGCGCAATGCGTGCGCGTCACCGGGCGTCGCGCCCCCGACCTCGAAGACGATCTCGTCGTCGCCGTCGCCGTCGAGATCCGCGAAGGCGACGCCATGGCCCTTGCCGAGTTCGCCGGTGCCGGACGACGCGGTCACGTCCACGAAGGCACGGCCCTCGCGATTGCGCAGCAGCACGCTCGGCACGAGCGCGGCATACGACGGGCTGCCCGTGCCCAGGTAGATGTCCAGCCAGCCGTCGTTGTCGATGTCGCCGAAGTTGGCGCCCATGGGCATGAAGACCTTGTCGAGGCCGGTCTCCGCTGTCACGTCGGCGAACGTGCCGTCGCCCCTGTTTCGATAGAGCTTCAGCGTCGGGGCGTGGTGCGGCAGGCCCAGGTACGTGCGCGCGGACTCCTCGACCGAAAGGAAGTAGCTCGTGGCGAACAGGTCGAGCCACCCGTCGTTGTCGTAGTCGAAGAACCACGTCGCGAAGCCGCGCTCGGGCCCGACAACGCCGGCCGCTTCGGTCACGTCCGTGAAGGTGCCGCCGCCGCTGTTGCGGAAGAGGACGTTCGGGCCGCTCACGTTCGACACGTAGAGATCCGTCCAGCCGTCGTTGTCGTAGTCACCCGCCGCCACGCCCTTGATGAACCCGGGGAGCTGCACGCCGGCCGGGCCTGCCACGTCCACGAACGTGCCGTCCCCGAGGTTCATGAAGAGCTGTGCGGGCGCGTTCTCGTTGCCGACGAACAGGTCCAGGTGGCCGTCGCCGTCGAAGTCGAGCCACGCGGCCGTCTGCGTGGCGGTGACCGGCACGGCAAGGCCGCTCTGCACCGTGACGTCGGTGAAGCCGCCCTTGCAGTCGTTGCGCAGCAGCGACTTGCGCTGCGGCACGTCCCAGCCGCCCCGCAGCAGGAGGATGTCCAGGCAGCCGTCGTTGTCGTAGTCGGCCTGGAGAAGGTTCAGGCCGCCGAGCTGTCCGGCCAGACCGGCGGTGTCGGCTTCGTCGGCGAACAGCCCGTCCGCGTTGCGTCTGAAAAACCGCATCGGCGCGCAGCTTCCCATGCTCGACGTCACGACCTCGAACCCGCCGTCGCCGTCGAAGTCGTCAACGATCACGCCGCCCGCCATCGCGATCGACACGAGGCCGAGCTCAGCCGCGACGTCGCGAAAGCTGCCTGGATCCTCGGCGGACGTGAAGGCGGCGGGCGGCACGAGGTGCTCGGGTGGCACGCCGGCAGGGTAGCGGCCGGCCGCACGGCAGGCCAGGTTGAGGAGCCACTTCACCTCTATGTCGTCCGGACGTGACGACAGATACTTCAGGAAGTGGGCGATGGCCTGCTCGATGTCGGCGGCGTTGCCGAACCCCTGATGTGGCCTCGCCGTGATCAGCGAGCGCACGCCCGGCGCGCCCGGCACGCCGTCATCGGCCGCCGCCTTGTGCAGGTACGCCACGCCGAGTGCCTCGTCGAGCGCCAAAGCCACCTCCGAGCCGATGGCGATGGCCACGCGTTGCGCCTCGTGGAGGTGCCTGATGGCCTCCACCATGCGTCCGTCGTACGCGTGGAGCATGCCCATCCCGCCGTGTACCTGCATGAGGTCAGCCGACGGGGCAGGGGCGTCGCCGAGCGAGCCCAGGTGTTGCTCGAGCGATTCCAGCATGGCGGCGAGGGATGCGCGTCGCGTATCGCAGATGACCTGCGGGTCGTGGTTCCAGTCGGGCGCCTTGCGGTACGTCTCGAGCGCTGTCCGCGCCTCGGGGAAGCCAGACATCTCGAGGACGTACCTGACGTTGCCTCGCACGCTGAGGCCGGCGTTGACGGCGCTGCCCGCCGCGCCGACGTCAGACGTGTCGGTGCCCCCGGCGCCGTCCTCCGGGTCTATCCGCAGCACGACGAAGCCCGTCGGGACGGCGACGATGCTGCTGAGGGCGCCGGGCGGGAGGGCGCGGAGCGCCGCCTGGAGCTCGGACCTCAGGTCGGCGACGGTCACATGGCCCAGGCTGCCGCCGGCCGCCGCCGACGGGTCGACGGACACCTCGCGCGCCACGATGTCGAACGGCTCGCCCGCCCCGACCCTGCGCGCCGCTGCGACCGCCTCCGCGTGGGAGCTCGTGACGATGATCCGCAACGGCAGGGTGGCAGACGCCTGGCGGGCAGCCGGCGGCGCCTGTGCGCCGGCGGCCAGGCACAACGCCGCCACGGCCAGCGCGCAGGCGAGGGCGCGTGCGGGCGCGTGGCGCCAGTGCGCCCGGACCGGGCCTGACGGCCCGGCGTCCCATGAGTGGTTCATGCGCGCCGCAGCGTACTGGCGCCCGGGCCGCCGGACAATAACGCGAAAACGCTACGGCGGCCACACCTTCGAAGCATCCGGGAGAGTGCGGGGTGCGCTGGCTACCCGCCGCCGAGCCGGTCGAGTACCGCGTGCAGATCGACGGGCGGGCCCGACATCACGGGGTTCCAGAGGTCACCCACGTTGCGCAGCCGCTCGTCGACGTTGGCAATCGTGAAGTCCTCCGGCCGGATGTCCTCGTCGAGTTCGTCCCACCGCAACGGCGTGGAGACCCCGGCAAACTCGCTGGCCCGTGCGCTGTAGGCGCTCGCCAGCGTCTTGCCCTTGATGTTCTGGAGGTAGTCCACATACACCGTGCGTCCGCGTTTCGCCACGGTGCGCTCGATGGTGGCGACCCGCGGATGTTGCGAGGCCACGGTGGTCGCCAGGATCTGGCACAGCAGGAGGCCCGACTCGTAGGACGTCCCCGGCGCCAGCGGGAAGTAGATATGCAGGCCCGACGCTCCGGACGTCTTCGGCACCGCCGGCAGGCCGAGCAGGTCGATCGCCTCGTGCAGCCAGCGCGCGACATCGAGCACCTGCCGGAACGGCACGCCCGGCATCGGGTCGAGGTCGAGCGCCACCATGCTGGCCTCGTCGAGCTCGCCGAGCCTCGAGAACCACGGGTCCTGCGAGATGGCCGCAAGCTGGGCGCAGTAGAGCAGCGTGACGAGCGAGCCCCCGATCAGCTGCGGCACCGGTTCGCCTCCCTTGTCGTCCTCGATCAGCGCGACGCGGACGCCCGCGGGCAGCGGGTCGGGCGCACGGTGCTGGTAGAACGACTTCCCCTTGACGCCGTTGGGAAAGCGCTTCATGACCAGTGGCCTGTCGGCGACAACGGGCAGGATGTACGGCGCGACGCGAACGTAGTGCCGCAGGAGGTCGCCCTTCGTCAGGCCGTGGGCGGGCCAGAAGACCTTGCGCAGGTTGCTCACGTCGAGGCCGAGGCCGTCGCCCAGGTCGAGCGTCCCGTCACGGCCGGCGTCCTCGAGCTCCTCGAGCCTTGAGAGGAGCGCCCGGGTCCGAGGGTCGTCCGACGAGGACGGGGGCCGGCGCGGGTCGTCGTCGCGAATCGCGGCCGGCGCCACGTCGTCGCGCAGGCCGAGGTACACCGGGTGGCGCAGGTGGCCGTCCGGCGTGACCTCGGCGTACTCCACCTCGCACACAAGCGTCGGCGTCACCCACTGCGTGTCGCGCGGCGGGGCCCCGTCGGTGAAGGGCGAGGTGGCCCGGGCCAGCGGCTTCAGCTTCGCGCCAAGCATCGCGAGCGTCTTGCCGTCGAACCCCGTGCCGACGTTTCCGACGTACCGGAGTCCCGCCCCGGGACCGCGGCCCACGGGTTCGCCGAGCACCAGAGCGCCAAGCACGGCCCTGGTGCCCTTCGGCCGGGTCCACCCGCCGACGAGGAACTCGCCGCGCTTCTTCAGCTTCACCTTGCGCCAGGCCTTCGACCGCCGGCCCGACTCGTACCGCGAGTCGGCGTCCTTGACGATGAGCCCTTCCCAGCCCTCGCGGCGGGCACGCTCGAACAGCGCGCGGCCGTCGCCGGCGCTGTAGATGCCCTCGCGCAGCCGCTCGTCGGTCCTGGTGTGCAGCAGCGCCTCGAGCCGGGCCCGCCGCAGCGTGAGCGGCAGCGGGCGCAGGTCCTCGGCGCCGACGCGCAGCAGGTCGAAGACGATGAACGCGGTGGGCACGCGCGCCGCCTGCGCGTCGATGTCGCGCGCGCCGGAGAGATGCATCCGGCCCTGGAGGCGGGTGAACGACGTCGGCTCGCCCCGCGCGTCGAGCGCCACGATCTCGCCGTCGAGCACCGTCGAGCCGGTCAGGCTCGCGGCCAGGACGCGCAGGGCGCGCACGACCTCGGGAAACTGCGCGGCCTTGTCATTGCCGTTGCGGGAGTAGAGCGCCACGGACGGGGTGGGGCTGCCCGGCCGGATGACCGCGATGGCCCTGATGCCGTCGTACTTGGGCTCGTACACCAGGCGCTGGCTCGTCAGTGGGACCTCGCCCGGGGCGGCCAGCGTGGCGGTCATCGGCTGCGGCACGTCGTCGGTGCGGGGCCATCGGCTGATCGCGCGCGCCATGGGAACCGTAATCATCAGGTGAAGTACGACCGATAGGCAATCGGGGGACCCTCGGGGCTCGCCGGCCGACGTCACCCCGCGGCTGTCGAATCAGGCAGGGGCGAAACGACCAGCTTGTACGGGATCCTCCGTGGATTGGCTGGCACAGGGGGCTGGCTGGCGCGGCAGTTGCAGGAGACGTCGGGCAGCAGGACGGCCCGGTGGGCAGATCGTCCCGGAGAGCGGCGGCCCGGAGTGCCGACGTCCCGGAGTGAGGACGGCTCGGAGTGAGGACGGCTCGGAG
>CAYSHC010000015.1:0-22522 GCA_964430855.1 uncultured Vicinamibacteraceae bacterium | reverse complement strand
CGGAGTGAGGACGGCTCGGAGTGAGGACGGCTCGGAGAGCCGTCCCTACCAGATAGAGGAGTGCCGATGGCGGCGCGTGCGACGTGGAAGGGACATCTCAAGCTCAGCCTGGTTACCATCCCGATCCGGGTGTTCCCGGCGACGGACTCGGCGGCCACCGTCAGCTTCAACCAGCTCCACGAGGTCTGCCAGACGCGGATCCAGCAGAAGAAGTGGTGCCCGCACTGCGAACGGGAGGTCACCAACGACGAGATCGTGAAGGGCTACGAGTTCTCGAAGGGCCGCTATGTCGTGATGACCGAAGAGGACATCGCGAAAGTGCGGCCCGAGTCCACGCGGGTGATCAACCTCACGCAGTTCACGACCGTCGACCAGATTGACCCGATCTACTTCGAGCGGCCCTATTACCTGGCGCCGGACGGCAACGTGGCCGCCGAGGCCTTTGCCGTCGTGCGCGAGGGGATGAAGGGCAAGGCTGGCATCGGCCGGCTCGCGCTCTACGGGCGGGAGTACCTCGTGGCCGTCCAGCCGCGCGAGAAGGGCCTGGTCATGTACACGCTCCGCTCGGCTGCCGAGATCCGCAGCATGGACGCCATCGACGAGCTCGAGCACGTGCCGGCGAAGCTGAAGGCGGAAGAGGTGAAGCTCGCGCAGCAGGTGATCAACACCTTCGAGACCGACCTCGACGTGTCGACCTTCACCGACAACTACCAGCAGGAACTGCGGCGCATCATCGACGCCAAGGTGTCGGGCGAGGAGGTCGTCGTGCAGGAGCCCGAGGCCGAGACGAAGGTGGTGGACCTCATGGAGGCGCTGCGCCGGAGCCTCGAGAGCGTGAGCAGCGGGAAGAAGAAGACCGCGAAGGCCACGCTCAAGCCGCGAACCGAGTCTGCGGGGCGGAAGGTCAGGAAGCGGGCGTAGCGCGCCGCCGCCGTCCCCCGTTGCTCCGTCCCTGCTTCACGAAAGCGACGCCCGCGTGATCGACCCGTCCCTGCTCGCCCCGGTTCACGCCCTGGCCGACACCGCCGCCACGCCGTCCGGCGTGACGGTGCATGATCTCTGGAGCGTCCAGAGTGCCATCTCGCTGGCGACGCTGGCCGCCCTCGAGATCGTCCTCGGCATCGACAACGTCATCTTCATCGCCATCCTCGCCGGGCGGCTGCCGGCCGCCCGGCAGCCCCGTGCGCGTCGGCTCGGCATCTCGCTGGCGGTCATCACCCGCATCCTGCTGCTGCTCAGCATCACCTGGGTGATGGGCCTGACGCGGCCGCTGTTCGAGCTGCTCGGGTACGCGATCTCGGGCAAGCAGCTGATTCTCGTCGGCGGCGGCCTCTTCCTCATCGGCAAGGCCACCTTCGAGATTCACGACAAGCTCGAAGGCGCCGACCACGCCGCCACGGCGGCGGCCGCGGGCGCGACGCTCGCCGGCGTGATCGTGCAGATCATGCTCATCGACGTCGTCTTCTCGCTCGACTCGGTCATCACCGCCGTGGGCATGGCGCAGCACATCGAGGTCATGATCGCGGCCGTGCTGATTGCCGCCGTCGTGATGCTGGTCTTCGCCGGTCCCATCAGCGACTTCGTCGCGAAACACCCGACGATGAAGATGCTGGCGCTGTCGTTCCTGATCCTGATTGGCGTGCTGCTGGTCGCCGAGGCGTTCGACCAGCACATCGACCGCGGCTACATCTACTTCGCGATGGCGTTCGCGCTGGTCGTGGAGGTGTTGAACATGCGCGTGCGCGCGAAGGCCAGGCCGGTCGAGCTGCGCCACTCGCAGTTGCCGCGGGAGCGCGCGTGATCAGCCGGTGATCTCCTCGGCGGTCGCCACCGAGAACTTGCGGTAGTCGGAGTAGTAGGTCGTCGTCTCGAGGGCGAACTTCCGGAAGACAAGCGTCCGGCCGGCCGAGCGGACCGTCGCCTCGGCAGGCAGCCAGATCTCGTCGTTGACGCGCACGCGCCGGAACGTGAGCGTGCTGCCCGCGTCGAGACGCGCGAGCAGGCCGAGACCCAGCGTCACGTCCTTCGTGACGGTCATCTCGACGCGCACGACCTCGTTGTCGGCCTCGTCCACCCAGACGTAGCCGTGCATGTGATCCAGGTATTTGCCCGCCTTCGACCGGGTCGGCGTCCCCGGCCGCGGCGTCAGCGAGACCAGCAACGTGGGCCGCCCGTCGCGCACTTCGCGGCGCACGACCGCCATCTCGTACACCCTGAAGACATCGTCGACCGCGTGCCGCTCCTCCTCGAGCTCGCGGGCACGCTTCTCGAGCCGCTTCCGCCGTTCCTCCGGTGTCTCGGCGGCGCGCTGGGCCGCCCGGTCGAGCAGGCGCTTGCGGTGCTCGGCGTCGCGGCGGGCGAGCTCCGCGGGCGGCAGCGGCTTGCCGTCGACGGCCACCAGCCGCTTGTAGGTCTCGCCGGGCTCGGTGGACGGGTACACCTCGAACTCGCGCCACGGGCCGAGGTACAGCTTGCCGAGCCTGCTCACCTTCACGTCGCGTCGCCGCTCCCGGTAGGTGTACTGGCGGAGCAGGGCCTCGTCCGGCTGGAGCTTCGCCCTGACCGCTCGCTGGAGCCTCGTGATGTCGGGAAGCGGGCGATCCACGGCGGGCGCCGGTGCCGCCGAGTGCGCGGCCCACAGCACGTGCGGCGAGACGAGGCCAGCCGCCGCGCTCATGACCAGGGCCGTCACCACGAGCGGCCCCAGGGCGCGACGGCGTCGAAAGACTTGCTGCACGGACATTTGGACGTGTTCGCCGCTGCCACGGCCGAGCGGATATGCGACAATGCTGAGTCGCCCGAGCCGAGACCTCCGACGAATGAACGACAAACGCGGGCTTGTCGACCTTGCCGCCTCGGTGGCCGATGGCGAGGCGATCGATTGGGCGGCCCTCGAGGCCGAGCTGAGCTCCGAGGCCGAGCGGTCGATGTTCCGCCAGCTGCGCGTCCTGGCGGAGATCGCCGAGCTCCACCGGAGCGTGGCCGCCGACACGCCTCCCCTCCCGCCCGAACGCCTGTCCGGGTCGGACGATGCGGCCGTCGCGGCCTTTCCTTCGCTGGCTGCAACGGTCGCGGGGCCGGAGGACGAACAGGCTCCTGAACCGGCGCTCGGACGCTGGGGCCCGTACGAGCTCCGGACGGTGCTGGGCACCGGCATCCTCGGCCAGGTCGTCCGCGCCAACGACCACCTCCATCGCGACGTCGTCATCAGGTTCCTGCCCCGGGAGGCCGACCCCGTGCAGGTGGACGCCCTGTTGCGCACGGGGCAGCTGCTCGCGAGCCTCAGGCATCCGAACGTCGTGCAGGTCTACGGGACCGAGGAGCACGACGGCCGTGTCGGGCTTGTCATGGAGTGTATCGACGGCCGTGACCTGCGCGAAGTCGTGACGTCGCAGGGCACGCTCAGCGCGCGCGAGGCGGCGCTGATCGGCTGGGAGCTCTGCCGGGCCGTCTCCGCGCTCCATCGCGAGGGGCTCGTACACGGTCTGCTGTCACCGGGCAACATCGTGCGCGAGGCCGGCGGCCGGCTCGTGCTGCTGGACGTCTGGCCGCAGGGCCTGCCGGCCTCCGCGCTGTCGCTCGACGAGCACACGCTCCCGTTCATCCCGCCGGAGGTTGCCGGCGGCGCACCGCCGTCGGTGCGCGGTGACGTGTACAGCCTGGGCGTCGCCCTGTACTTCCTCGTCACGGGCACGACGCCCACGAAGGCCACGACGCTCGAGGAGGTGGAGCTCGCGGTGCAGCGCGGCACCCGCGTCCCGCTGGCCGACCTCCGGCCGGACCTGGCCGACGACTTCACCCGTATCGTGGAGCGCGCGACCGAGGTCGATCCCGAACGGCGGTTCTCCTCGGTCTCCGCCCTCAAGGAATCGCTCTCGCGCACGCTCGGCTGGGATACCTGGGCGCGCCGCCGGACCAACACGGCCACCGGCACCGGCGCCATCTCGCTGGCCACGACCGCGGGCGTCGCGCCCCAGGCGCCCGAGACCCCGTGGTCGCTCGGGCTCGTCGCTGTCGGGGCCGCGGCCATCGCCGTGGGCGGCATGGCCGCCTGGCTGCTGCTGTCGCAGGTCGGCGCCGGTGAGCCCCCGGCGAACCCGCGGCCGACCGTCGCCACGGCCGCGACCGCCTCGGAGCTGCGCCTCGCGCTCGGCGGTTCCCTCGACGCCGACCCGGAGCTGACGCGGTCGGTCGTCGAGCAGCTGGCGCAGGACCTCAGCACGTCGCCGCGGTTCCGCGTCATTGCGCCCGTCGCCGTCGAGCACCTGGTGGCGGCCCGGCCGGTGCCCGCCATCATGCAGGCCGTGGACGCCGACGTGTACCTGGACGTCGCCGCCCAGCGCCGCGACAGCCAGGTGACGGCCACCGTGCGCATCGTCCGCCGCGGCGCCGGCGCCATCGAGGTGCACGAGGCGACGACGTCGCCGCGGAACCTGCGGCCGTTCACCAGCGCGCTGGCGCAGCGCGTGGTGACGGAGCTGTCGTCGGCCGACGAGCCGCTCCAGCCGTCGCTGCGGACGCAGCTGCCGCTCGAGAACGAGGCCGCGATGCGCGCCTACATCGAGGGACAGAACGGCCTGAGCCGCGGCGGACGGCAGGACGTGGAAGCTGCCGCTGACGCGTTTCGCCGTGCCACCGAGGCCGAGCCCGACTTCGTCCTCGCGTACGCGAAGTGGGCGGAGGCCCTGCTGTCGCTCTACCGCCACAACGCCCTGTCGGCCGACGAGGCGCTCCCGCTCGCCCAGGACGTCATCGCCCAGGCGCTGAGCCGCGACGACCGCAGCGCCGAGGCATACGCGGCGCTGGCCGACCTCTACGCGGAGCGGCGCGACTGGAGCCAGGCCGAGCGGCACTTCCAGCGGTCGCTGGCGCTCAACCCGAGCGGCGAGTACGCGCGCATCCGCTACGCGATGCTGCTGTCCGGGCGGGGCCGCGTGGACGAGGCCGTCGAGCAGAGCCGCCAGGCCTCCGCGCTGAACCCGCGGTCGTCGGTGCTGAGCGGGTACGCCGGGGCGACGCTGCACTACGCACACCGGTTCGAGGAGGCGGCAGCCGTGTACGAGCGGGTCCTGCGCCTCGACTCGCAGTACTCGGCGGCCTACATCGGTTTGTGCAAGGCCTACACGGAGCTGCGCCGCACGGCCGCCGCGCTGGAGGCGTGCCGCATGGTCGAGAAGCAGCAGGCGGCCGAGGACCCGTTCGTCCTCTCGCAGTACGTCAAGATCCACGCCGACGCCGGCAACGCACGGGAGGCGCGGCGCCACCTCGACACGCTGCTGCGCCTCTACCACGCGCGGCCGACGGGCGACGGCGCATTCTGGGTGGCGCTGGCCTACGTCAGCCTCGGCGAGCACGACGAGGCGCTCCCCTGGCTCGACACCGCGATCGAAGGGCGCTCGTCGCGGCTGGCCTACGCCCGCGTGGACTCGCGCCTCGACCCGCTGCGCGGTGACCCACGGTTCACCTCGCGGATGGCCCGCATCGAAGAAGTCACCTCACGGTAGGGACGGCCCTCCGGGCCGTCCTTCCCTTCCTCCGGGCCGTCCTTCCCTCCCTCCGGGCCGTCCGCTCACGCCTCTGCTTTCCACGCCAGCGCAAGCAGCTCCACGCGGATGTCGCTCTTCTTCGGGGCGATGGTCACCGTCTCGAAGGTCGCCGGCTCCGCGAAGGTCGCGGCCAGCGCTTCCAGCTCCTCGTCCATCACCGCCTCGAGGTCGCGCAGCTTCTCGACCTCCGCCTCGTGATCGGCCTTCGCGCGGACGACGTCCTGGCGCGCGCGGACGGTGCGGCCGGCGCTGCGCGCGGCCGTGCCGAGCCGGCCGACGTTGGTCGCGCTCGCGAGCTTGCGCCCGAAGAACGCGCCCACCAGCCCGGTGACCGTCGTCACGACGGTCTGGAGCCCGGTCTGTTGCACGTCCGCCTCTTCGCGGGCGATCGCCTGCTCGGCGCGCCTGACACGGTCCTGCTGTCGCGCGAGGCGTGCGGCGTGCTTGCCGCGCAGCGCCTCCACCGCGGCGTCGCGCTGCTCGTGCAGCCGCTCGCGTACGCGGACGCGGAACTCGCCCTCGGTCTCGCCGGGATGCTGCACCAGCTTCGTGCCCGCGTGCACGAGGAGCGTGATCGCCTGCGAGGCACGCAGCCACTCGGCAAACTCGCGCGCCCAGGCGTCGTACTGCTTCACCTGCGACGCGGCGGCGGGGAGCGGCGCGAAGCGTGCGCCCGCGGGCGGCGCGGACAGCAGCGCCGACGGGGCCACGTCGGTGTCCTCGCCCTCGTCCCACGGCAGCGGTCCGGGATGGTCGGGAATCCCGACGAGCCGCTGCACGGCGAGGCGCTCGTCCACGCCGCGGCGTGCGTCCCTGATGTGCACCGACGCGGCGCCGTAGATCGCCGGCACGAAGGGGACCGGCCCGTCGGGACGGCTGTGCGGAAGGAAATGCTGACGGATGCCGGGCGGGAGGATCGGCGGCGCTGCCGCGAGCGCGCCGTCCGCCTCGCGCGCAGGTCCCACGGCCGGACCCGCGGGCGGTGGAGGCGGGGGCACGGGCGGCGCAGCGCCTGGTGTCGGCGCCGCCGCGACGGGCTGCGCGGCCGCGGCCAGGCCTGACGCGTCGACGCCCCTGCCGCTCATCAACTGGCGGATCTGCGTCCTGGTGAGCGGCCCGCGCAGGTACGACAGCACCCAGCGTGTCTCGAAGGTGACGGGGCCGTCCTCGTGGACGTTGTGCATCAGGAACACGCGGTTGCCGAGCGCCGACAGCGTCGCGTCGAGCGACGCGCGGTCCATGCCGCGCTCCGCCGACGTCCCGGTGAGCCCGTCGAGCAGGCGCTGCTTGTCGCGCTCGGTCTGGAGCCGGCCGATGAACCACGTGCCGATGTTGCCGAGCGCCTTGTAGTCGAGGTCCACGGGGTTCTGCGTGGCCAGCACGAGGCCCACGCCGAACGCGCGCGCCTGCTTGAGCAGGAGCAGCAGCGGCGGCTTCGACGGCGGCATCGCGACAGGGGGCAGGTAGCCGGCCACTTCGTCCATGTAGAGGAGCGCGCGCAGGCTCGTCGAGCCCGACTGCGTCCGCATCCAGCCGACGACCTCGTTGAGCAGGAGCGACACGAAGAACATGCGCTCGGCGTCGTTCAGGTGGGCGATCGACATGATCGCCGCGCGCGGCCGGCCGTCGGGCGTGCGCAGCAGCTGGCCGACGTCCAGCCGCGCGCCCTGCATCCACACGTCGAAGCCAGGCGCGGCGAGCAGGTTGTTCAGCGTGGTGGCAAGCGCGAAGCGTTCCTTTGCCGGGTAGAAGGCCTCGAGATCGAGCGCGCCGACGCGCGTCATCGGCGGCGCCTGGATCGCCTGGATGAGACCCGGCAGATCGAGCGAACGTCCCTCGCGCCAGGCTGCCTCGAGCAGCGACGCGACGAGGATGTGGTCGCGCGACTGGAGCGGGTCCCCCCCGAGTCCTACGAGGCCGAGCAGGCTCGACGCCGTCGTCGTCAGGCGCTCGCGCAGCAGTTCCGGGTCGTCGAGCACTTCCGCCGGCGGCGCGTCGAACGACGCCAGGACGTTCACGGGCAGGCCCGCGGTGGAGCCGGGCGTATAGATGGCGACCTCGGCCGCGCGTCGCAGCCGCTCGATGCGTGAGGCGTCCTGGCCCCAGCGCGCAAGGCCCGTCCGCCACTTCTCCGCCTCGCGGGCCGCGTAGGTATCGATGTCCACGCCGGCGCGACGCGCATCGTCCTCGTTCACCCAGGGGCGGAACTCGTCGGGTGTCAGCCCGGGGAAGGTCAGCATCAGGTTCGTCAGGTCGCCTTTCGGGTCGATGACGAGGGCCGGAATGCCGTCGATGAGCGCTTCCTCGATGAGGCCGATGCACAGCCCGGTCTTGCCCGACCCGGTCATGCCGATGCAGGCCGCGTGCGTCACCAGATCGCGCGAGTCGTAGAGCAGCGGCGCCTCGGCGGTGGTGCGCGTGGCGAGGTCGTGCGGCCGCCCCAGGTAGAAGGCCCCGAGCTTCTCGAAGTCCGACATGGTCGGCCATCATAATGCGCGGCCGCCCTTGCCTGAGCTGTCGAGTCCACGTATCGTGGAAGCTTGACTGTTTTCAATCCGACGCCCGGCGAGGGCCGGCGCCGTGTCCGCTGGTGGCATGTGGCCGCCGGCGCGATCGTCGTGCTGGCCGTAGGGTGTGTCGCGGCGTTCTTCGTGCTGCGTCCGCGGCTCAACGACTGGGCGCGCGACCAGGCCGTCACGTTCCTGGCCGACACCTTCGACAGCGAGGTCGAGCTCGGCGCGCTCGATGTCCAGTTCGGCACCATGTTCCGGGTGACCGGGAGCGACCTCGTGTTGCGCCACAAGGGCCGGCGCGACGTGCCGCCGCTCATCGTGGTGGCGGCCTTCGAGGTGTGGACGCCGTTGCCGCGCCTCTTCGGCTCGCCGCGGGTCGTCGAACGTGTCGAGATCGACGGCCTCGAGTTCAACATTCCGCCGCGCTACAGCGACGAGGAGGCGCGCTTCCCGAACCAGACGCCGCCGTCGGAGAAGCCGGAGGAGGCGCCGGCGCCGACCTCGGCGCCCAAGCCCGAGGTGGTGGCCGGCCCGGCGCGCGAGCCCGGGCCCGCGCGCCTCGTGATCAGCCAGTTGGTCGCCCGCGACGCCAGGCTCGCGATCATTCCGAAGGAAGGCTGGAAGCCGCCCAAGGTCTGGGCCATCAGGACCCTGTCGATGTCCGACCTCGCGCCCGACCGGCCGATGCCGTTCACGGCCGAGATCGACAACCCGCTGCCGAAGGGCGTCGTCGTCGCAAGCGGGCGCTTCGGCCCGTGGGCCAGCGGCGAGCCTGGCACGACCCCGCTCGATGGCACGTACACGCTGGAGCAGGCCGACCTCGGCGTCTTCAAGGGCATCGGCGGCATCGTCGATGCGGCGGGCACGTTCGAGGGCGTGCTCGAGCGCATCGTCGCGAAGGGGACGTCCACGACGCCAGACTTCCACCTCGACCTGGCGCACCAGCCCATCCCGCTGACGACGGAGTACACGTCGGTCATCGACGGCACGAACGGCAACACCTGGCTCGACCCGGTGCACGCCACGCTCGGCTCCACGAAGATCCGCGCCAGCGGCGGCATCGTGAAGGTGACCCGCGACGCGGAGGGCCGGACGATCGACCTCGACGTCGCCATCGAGGAGGGGCGGCTCGAGGACGTCCTGCGCCTGGTGGTCGAAGGCGAGGAGCCGCTCATGACGGGCGGCCTGGTCACCACGGCGAAGTTGCTCATCCCGCCCGGCGACGTGCCGGTGTCGCGAAAGATCCAGCTCGATGGCGACTTCCGGCTCGACGGCGCACAGTTCACCAGCGACACGGTGCAGGGAAAGGTGGACGAGCTGAGCCGGCGCGCGCAGGGTCGTCCGGACGCACGCAACATCGAGGACGTGCTCTCGGACTTCAGCGGCCGCTTCCGCATGCGCGACGGCGCGATCCGCTTTCCGGTGCTGCGCTTCACGACGCAGGGCGCGCGCGTGCAGATGGCCGGCGCGTACTACGTGGACGGCCGCCTCGACTTCACCGGGAACATCCGGATGACGGCCGGCGTCTCGCGGATGGTCACCGGCAAGAAGCGCCACTTCCTGCGGATGTTCGACCCGCTGTTCAGGCGCGATGGCGCGACGGAGTTCCCGATCCACGTCCGCGGATCGGTGCAGGAGCCGGAGTTCGGCGTCAACGTGAAGAAGACGCTGCGTCAGGCGCTGTTGCCGGGCGATTGAGCGGGAGCGTCGGGCGGAAGGCTTGGGGTGGGTGAGGGGATTCGAACCCCCAACATCCGGAGCCACAGTCCGGCGCTCTGCCCTTGAGCTACACCCACCACAGGGGACCCGGCGCACGCGCCGGGAACGCGCAAGTATAGCACGGCCGTCACGCCGCACGCGCCCACGGCGTGCCCATTCACGCCACGGGTCCGAACGGCCGAATAACTCACGGACAGGTGTCGTGTGCCGCGACGGCACCACGCCCGAGCCATGTCCGTGCACGTCTTCCGCCGCCCCGTTCGCGCCGTCGCCCTGGCCTTCATGCTGGGGCTGTGCGCGTTGCCCGCCGGCGCGGCGGGGGCGGGCGCGGCGCCCGCGCCCAGCGCCTGGTGGACGGCGGGCCCGCTGCTGGCCGCGCTCATCACCATCGCCGTCGCCATCAGGTGGCACCGGCGCGTCCTCCGCACGCTGGCGCTCAAGGCGCAGTCGGAAGCCATCAACGCCCGGCGGCGCGAGGAGGCGGAGCAGGCGCTCCGGACCACCGAGCGGCAGCTGCGTCAGCTCGTGCAGTCGGTGAAGGCGATCGTGTGGCGCATGGACGCCACGACAGGCCGCTTCACGTTCGTCAGCCAGGAAGCCGAGGAGCTGCTCGGCTATCCGGTGTCGCGCTGGATCGACGAGCCGAACTTCCTCCAGAGCATCCAGCATCCCGACGATCGCGAGTGGGTGTCGCGCTACGGTCGGCGCGCCGCCGCCGAGCGCCGCGACCACTCCATGGACTACCGCGTGTTCGCGCAGGACGGCCGCATCGTCTGGCTGCGCGACATCGTCACGGTCATCACCGACGAGGGCTCGGACGAGCTCGTGGGCGTGATGACCGACATCTCCGAGTACAAGGCCGCCGAGGACGCCCTCGAAGCCGCCCACGCACAGGCGCTGGCGGCCACCCGGGCCAAGTCGGAGTTTCTCGCGTCGATGAGCCACGAGATCAGGACGCCGATGAACGCCGTCATCGGGCTCACCGGCATCCTGCTCGAGACGCCCCTCGAGCCCGACCAGCGTCAGCTCGTCGAGACGGTGCGCGCGTCAGGCGATGCGCTGCTCGCGATCATCAACGACATCCTGGACTTCTCGAAGATCGAGTCCGGCAAGCTCCAGCTCGAAACGATCGGCTTCGACATCGGCACCGTCGTGGAGGACGTCGTCAGCCTGATGGCCGAGCGTGCCGCGGCCAAGTCGCTCGAGCTGACCTGCTTCATCGACTCCGCGGTGCCGGCCGACCTGCTCGGCGACCCGGGACGCATCCGCCAGGTGCTGCTCAACCTCGTGGGCAACGCGATCAAGTTCACCGAGCGGGGCGAGGTGTCCGTCCGCGTGTCGCTCCAGCACGACGCGCCCGGGCAGGCGGTGGTGCGGTGTGAAGTGCAGGACACGGGCGTCGGCGTGCCGCGCGAGGTGCAGGCGCGGCTCTTCGAGGCCTTCACGCAGGCCGACGCGAGCACGACGCGCCGCTTCGGCGGCACCGGCCTCGGCCTGGCGATCTCGCGCCGGATGGTGGAGCTGATGGGCGGCAACATCGGCCTCGAGAGCGAGGTCGGTGTCGGCTCGACGTTCTGGTTCGTGGTGCCGCTCGGCCGCGCGTCGCAGGAGAAACAGCAGGAGGCCGACGCCGGCGTGCTGCGCGGGCGCCGTGCGCTCGTGGTCGACCAGAAGCCGAGCACGCAGCTGATCCTGTCGCACCTGCTCGGGAGCGTGGGCATCGACGTCCACGTCGTGACGTCGGGGGCAGAGGCGCTCGCGGCGCTCGCCGAACCCGGCGGCCGTCCCTTCGACGTCGTGCTCGTCGATCACGCGCTGCCGGACGGCGACAGCGGCACGCTGGCGCTGCAGGTCCGCGCGCGCGGCGGGGCGTCGCTGCCGATCGTCCTGCTGGCGCCGCGGATGGTCGACCTGCCGGACGGCGCCGACGCCCGCATCGCCCGCGTCATCAAGCCCGTGCGCCGGCACGACCTGCTCGACACGGTCGCGCGCCTGCTGTCGAGCGAGCCGTCGGCCGTCGAGGCCGACGGCGACGCTCCCGAAGACGCGGCGGCCCCGCGGCCTGCCGACCGGCCCCTCCACGTGCTCGTGGCCGAGGACAACGCCGTCAACCAGAAGGTCGCGCGGCTGATGCTGGAGCGCGCGGGCTGCCGCGTGGAGGTCGTTGACGATGGGGAAGGGGCCGTGGCCGCCGTCGAGCGGACGGCCTTCGACCTGGTGCTGATGGATTGCCAGATGCCCAACACCGACGGCTTCGAGGCGACGCGCCGCATCCGGGCCCTGCCAGGCCCTGCCTCGCGCACGGTGATCGTGGCGCTCACGGCCAACGCGCTGGCCGGCGACCGCGAGCGCTGCCTCTCGGCGGGGATGGACGACTACCTGTCGAAGCCGGTCCGGCGCGACGCGCTCGAGGCGGTCCTCGCGCGCTGGGCCGGCGTCACGAAAGGCCAGCCTGCTGCGTGAGGCGGGCCTCGATGCGGGCCCACGTGTCGCGCAGCGTCACCGTCCTGTTGAACACCGGCCGCTCCGGCGTGCTGTCGGGATCCACGGCGAAGTATCCGAGGCGTTCGAACTGGTAGCGGGTCTCCGGCGGGGCACCCACCACCGACGGCTCGACGCGGGCGTCGCGCACGACCTCCAGCGAGTCGGGGTTCAGCTCGCTGGTGAAGTCGGGCGACGCCCCGGGATCCTCGGTCCGGAACAGCCGGTCGTACAGCCGAACCTCCGCCTCCACGGCGTGTGCGGCCGACACCCAGTGCAGCGTGCCCTTCACGCGGCGTCCCTCCGACGCGCCGCTGCCGCTGCGCGTGTCGGGGTCGTAGGTGCACCGCACTTCCACGACGCGGCCGGTCTCGTCCTTCACGACCGACTCGCACCTGATGATGTAGGCGTAGCGCAGCCGTACCTCGTTGCCCGGATACAGGCGGAAAAACTTCTTCGGCGGGACCTCGCGGAAGTCGTCCTGCTCGATGTACAGCACGCGCGAGAAGGGCACCTGGCGGGTGCCGGCCGACGGGTCCTCGGGGTTGTTGACCGCCTCCATCATCTCGACGCGGTCCTCGGGGTAGTTCTCGATGACCAGCCGCAGCGGCCGCAGCACGGCCATCACGCGCGGCGCGACGCGATTGAGATGGTCGCGCACCGAGTGCTCGAGCAGTGCCACGTCGATGCGGCTCTCGCTCTTGGCCACGCCGATGCGGGTGCAGAAGTCGCGGATGGCCTCGGGCGTGTAGCCGCGGCGGCGCATGCCCGAGATCGTCGGCATCCGCGGGTCGTCCCAGCCGTTGACCAGCCCGCGCTCGACCAGCTCCAGCAGCTTCCGCTTGCTCATCACCGTGTAGGTGAGGTTGAGACGCGCGAACTCGTACTGCCGCGGGCGGCCCGGCAGGTCGTCGAACTGCTCGATGCACCAGTTGTAGAGCGGCCGGTGATCCTCGAACTCCAGCGTGCACAGCGAGTGCGTGATGCCCTCGAAGGCATCCGACAGCGCGTGCGTGAAGTCGTACATCGGGTAGATGCACCAGCGGTCGCCCGTCCGGTGATGGTGCGCGTGGCGGATGCGGTACAGCGTCGGGTCGCGCATGTTGATGTTGGGCGACCCCATGTCGATCCGGGCGCGCAGCACGTGTGCGCCGTCGGGGAACTCGCCCCTGCGCATCCGCTCGAAGAGGTCGAGGTTCTCCTCGACGCTGCGGTCGCGGTACGGGCTGTTGCGGCCCTTCTCGGTGAGCGTGCCGCGATACGCGCGGATCTCCTCCGCGCTGAGACTGTCGACGTAGGCGAGGCCGCGCTTGATGAGCGACACGGCGCACTCGTAAAGGCGTTCGAAGTAGTCGGACGCGTAGAACTCGCGGTCGTCCCAGTCGAAGCCGAGCCAGCGCACGTCGCGCTTGATGGCGTCCACGTACTCGACGTCCTCCCGGGTCGGGTTGGTGTCGTCGAAGCGCAGGTTGCAGAGGCCGCCGAACTCCTGGGCGACGCCGAAGTTCAGGCAGATCGACTTGGCGTGCCCGATGTGCAGGTAGCCGTTGGGCTCCGGGGGGAAGCGCGTGTGCACGCGGCCCCCGTTGCGGCCGGCGGCCACGTCGTCGGCGACGATCTGGCGGATGAAGTCGAGCGGCGCGTTCGGGGCGGCGTCGCCCGGGCGGATGGGGTCGGACATCGGCTGAATGAATACGGTCTGCGAACGCGGGCGCTGCTGCCCGCAAACACTCAGTGTAAGCGGGATCGTCCGGCCGCGCGACCTCCCGCCGCCCGCCGGGGCGGCCGGTCGCCCCTACCGGAAGGCGTCGCCGCCCGACAGGGCCTGCCGTGCGGCGCCGAGGGCGCCGGCCCGGGCTCCGAGCGCCGCTGGCCGCACGGGCACGCCGGTGCCGTCGGGACGCCACTCGTCCAGGGCCAGGTAGCCGGCCAGGCGATCGAAGAGCGCCCCGCCCGCCTGCGCGATGCCGCCGCCGACGATGATCGCCTCGGGGTCGAAGACATTGACGAGGGAGGCGATGGACCGGGCGAGCGTCCGCACGGCACGATCCCATGCGGCCTCCGCCCACGGCTCGCCGCGTTGCACGGCCTCGACGAGCGCCGCCGTGGACGTGACGCGTCCGCCGGTTCGTCGCGTCACCGTCTGCTCACCGATGGCATCCTCCAGCGTCCCGGGCGTGCCGACGATGCCCCGGGTCGGGTCGTCGCTCACCGAGATGTGCCCGAGGTGTCCGGCGCGGCCCCTCGCTCCTCGCAGCAGCCGCCCGTCGGACAGCACGGCGCCGCCCACGCCGGTGCCGAGCGTCAGCAGGACGACGTGCGAGAGTCCCCGGCCGGCGCCGGTCCAGCACTCGCCGAGCAGCGCCGCGTTCGCGTCGTTGAGCACCGGCACCGGGCCGTCCCACCGCAGCGCCTCCTGCCAGTCGACGCCCTCGATGTCCAGCTTGCCAGGGCAGTACAGCGTGCGCCGTCCTGCGGGGTCGACGATCCCCGGCGTCGCAACCCCGAGCGCCACGTCGCTCCCGTCCCGGAGGTCGTCGACGAGCCCGCGGATGGCCGAGAGCAGGCGTGCACGGTCGTTGTCGGCGCTGACCATCGACGCCCGCAGCACCTGTCCCGCCCCGTCGGCCAGCACGGCCTTCACGGCCGTGCCGCCCACGTCCACGCCGATGGCCCGCCGTGTCGGTGTCATCGGTACAGGTGCGCCAGGCTCCGACGGTACGCGTCGTAGAAGCGTTCGAGCTGGACCTCGGCCGACGTGTTGCCGACGAACTGATGGCTGGGCAGCAGCACCGGCGGCGCGCCGCGCGCGACGAGCTTCTCGGCGACGGCGCAGCGCAGCATGTTGATGACCATCGCGCCGGTGACCGTGGACGTCGGCCCGGTGCGCCACTCGAGACCCTCCACGTCGACGATGCAGTCGCCCGGCGGGCACTGGTTGTCGATGACGATGTCGGCCACGTCCACGAGCTTCTGGCCGGAGGAGTGGCCGGCTGGCGCAACGCGGCTGTGCTCCACCGAGACGATCGCGATTACGGGGAGGCCGCGCTGCTTCGCGCCCTGCGCCATCTCGACGACGACCGGCCGGATGCCGCTCGTCGAGATCACGATGAACGCGTCGTGCGGCCCGAACGCGAAGCTTTCGAGGATGCGCTCCGCGTAGCCCTCGTACTTCTCGAGGTGCAGCGGCGCGCGCAGGCCGTTGGCGCCGACGATGTTCGAGTGATTGCTGAGGGCGTGCTCGACCAGCGCGACGAACCCGGGGAAGCAGCCCTGCCGGGGGGTCATCTCCTCGCACATCATGCGGGAGTGGCCGTTGCCGAACAGGAACACGAGGCCACCCTTGCTGATGCGGTCCGCGCAGAGCTCGGCGGCGCTGGCGATGGTGTCGGCCTGCGTGTCGCGCAGGCGCTGGAGCAGGGCGAGCGTGCGATCGAAGTACGTGAGGTGCGCGGTCATGCGTCTCCGGAGGCGTCGCGCACCGACCAGCCGCCGTCGACGGCAATCACCTGGCCGGTGACGAAGGAAGCGCCGGGCGAGAGCAGGAACACCACGGCGGCGTCCAGGTCGTCCGGCTGGCCGATGCGTCCGCCGCCGAGGGCCTGGCGCCGGCTGACGACGGACATGATCTGCGGATCGCCGGCGGCACGCCGGCTCATGGGGGTCTCGACAAGGCCCGGCGCCAGCGCGTTGATCCGGATGTCGTCGGGCGCATACGTCGCGGCGCTCGCGCGGACGAGGCCCTCGAGGCCGGCCTTGGCCGCCGCATATGCGTGCGTGGAGAAGTGGCGCGGCGAGGGCGCCGTGGCCAGCACCGACGAGACCACCACGATCGCGCCGCCGTGGCCGTCGGACCTCAGGGCGCGCACCGCGGCGCGCATCGACCAGGCGGCGCTGGTCAGGTTCAGCGTCAGCGTAGCCGCCCAGCCCTCGTCGGTCAGCACGTCGAGCGGCCCGTCGCCCCATCGCCGTCCGCTGCCGCCCGCGACGTGATACAGGCCGTCGAAGCGGCCCCAGGTGTCACGGGCCGCCGCGATCGCGTCGGCCGCGACGTGCGGCTCGCGCGCGTCGCCTCCGAGCGCGCGAAGATCCGCATCACCGAGGGCCGCCAGCGATGCCACGCCGGCCGGGTCGGGCCCCACGGCCAGCACGCGTGCGCCGGCCGCACGGCAGGCCAGCACCGCGGAGCGCCCGAGGCCGCTGGTGCCGCCGATGACCACGATCACCAGGCCGTCGAGAGGCGGAGGCACGCGCACACGGTAGATCGTCGCCTGCCGGCCTGTCACGGTCGGGACGTCCAATGGTGGAGTTTCTCGTCATGGTGCGCGAGAATTCCCGCGTCAGCAGACAGGGCGAGCACGCGAACGCGCGACCCGCGGCGGGGGCGACTGCCGACGGGTCAGGCACGAAGCGTGCAGTCGCACGACGTGTCGGCGCGCTGCCGTGGGCCCGCACGATGGCCCTCACGGCGTCGCGTTCGCAACCCGTGCCGGAGGACGTGATGACCATCCTGAAAACCATCGTCGTCGCCGTCGACTTCAGCGACATCGTCGATGACGTGATCCGGACGGCCTGCGCCGTCGCCGATCCCCGCGAGAGCAGCATTCACGTGATCACGGTCGTGCCCGACCCCGTGCGGCAGGCCTGGAGCACGGAGGTGCCCGGCCTCGACTTCGAGGCGATCCACGAGCGCTGGGTGCAGGAGGCCGAGACGCGGCTCGCGGCGCTCGTGCCGAAGATCACGCTGCACCCGGCGCAGGTGACACGCGCCGTCCTTACCGGCGTGCCCGATCGCGAGATCGTCCGCTACGCCCGCGAGCACGAGGCCGACCTGCTCGTCGTCGGCACGCATGGATACGGCCCCTTCAAGCGGCTGATCCTGGGCAGCGTCGTGGATCGGGTGCTTCGGCAGGCGCCGTGCGCGATCCTGGCGGTACCGCCGTCGGCTCACGCCGCCCACGAGCACGAGGCCACGGCGACGCAGGCGACCGGCGCCGACGGCAGATAATGTGGCGCATGCAGAGCTCACAGGGAGAGACGCGCGGGCGTCGCGCGTGGCGTGACGTCATCGTCGTGCTCGGTGTCGCCGTCGGCGTCGTGGCCCCGGCGTGCAGCGGCACGTCCCGTCCGGACGGCGGGGCACGGGACGGCGCCGCAGCGTCGGACGCGCCGGCAGGCGCGCACGAGAGCGCCCGGTTCTCGCCGCTTGCCGAGATCGGGCCGGACAACGTGGGGTCGCTGACGGTTGCCTGGACGTACCACTCCGGCGACTTCGCCGGCGGGCAGGGACCGTCGCCGACACGGCAGGTGGCCGGCGTGCAGGTGCGGCCGGTCGTCCTCGGCGACCTGCTCATCGTCACGACGCCGTCGAGCCAGGTGATAGCGCTCGACGGCGAGACAGGCGAGGAGCGCTGGCGCCACGACCCGCAGGCCGGCGCGCCGCGGCGATGCCATGAGCCGCACCGCGGCGTCGCCGTCTGGCCGTCGGCGGCCCACGCCCCGGCCGACGCCGCCCTCGCCGACTACACCGTCTTCTCGGGGACGTGCGACGGCCGGCTGCTCGCCCTCGATGCAGCGACGGGCGCACCGCGGGCGGGCTTCGGCGACGGCGGCGCCGTGGACCTGCGGCCCGGCGTCGACGCGCGCGACGGCGAGGGCTACCACATGACCTCGCCCCCGGCCGTCTACCGCGACCTGGTGATCACCGGGGCCCTCGTGCCCGAGGAAGTGCCCACCGGGCCGGCGGGCGACATCCGGGCCTTCGACGTACGCACGGGCGAGGAGCGGTGGCGGTTCCACACCGTGCCGCGCCCGGGCGAGCATGGCCACGACACCTGGCCGGCCGACGGCTGGCAGCGGCGCTCGGGCGTCAACGTGTGGTCGTTCATGAGCGTGGACGAGGAGCGCGGACTCGTCTTTCTGCCCATCGGCTCGCCGTCCTACGACTTCTTCGGAGGCGATCGCCCCGGGCAGAACCTCTATGGCAGCTCCCTCGTCGCCGTTGACGCGGCCACCGGCCAGCGCGTGTGGCACCAGCAGCTGGTGCACCACGATCTCTGGGACTTCGACCCGCCCTCGCAGCCCATCCTGGCCGAGATCACGCGCGACGGCGCGCGCGTGCCCATCGTCGTGCAGCTCACGAAGATGGGCCTCGTGTTCGTGTTCCATCGCGAGACGGGCGAGCCGATCTTCGGCATCGACGAGCGGCCCGTGCCGGCCAGCACGCTGCCGGGCGAGCAGGCGTGGCCGACGCAGCCGTTCCCGCGCAAACCCGCGCCGCTCTCGCGTCACGCGGCGCTGACGCGCGAAGAGCTCACCACGGTGCCGCAGTCGGTCGAGGAATGCACGGCGCTGTTCGACATGGCCCGCAGCGTGGGCATCTACACCCCGCCTGCGGCGGATGTCACCCTCTCGTTCCCGGGCACGATGGGCGGCGCGACATGGTCGGGCGGCGCCGTGGAGCCCCGCACCGGCTACCTGGTCGTCAACACGAACGAGGTCGGGGCCATCGCGAGCATGGAGCCGTCTCCGCCGGGCAGCGTGCTGCCCTACAGGCGCACGGGGCCGCGAGGCGCGTACGGCCGGTTCTGGGACAAGGACGAACTGCCCTGCCAGCAGCCACCGTGGGGCCTGCTCCACGCCGTCGACCTGAACACCGGCGACATCGTCTGGCAGGTGCCGCTCGGCGAACACCCTGCGCTCGCGGGCAGCGGGATCACCGGGACGGGGACGCCGAACCTGGGCGGCGCCATGGTCACCGCCAGCGGGCTCGTGTTCATCGGCAGCAGCAACGACGCGCGCTTCAGGGCGTTCGAGCTCGCGACGGGCCGCCTGCTCTGGGAGGCGGAACTGCCGGCCAGCGGCCACGCCCCGCCGGTGTCCTACCGGGGCGCGCGCTCGGGCCGGCAGTACGTGATGATCGCCGCCGGCGGCGGGGGGCGCTTCTCCAGGCGCATCTCCGACGCGTTCGTCGCCTTCAGGCTTCCCTAGGAAGGAGGACGGCCGTTGGCCGTCCTCCCTTTCAGCGGGCCGCCTGCTGGAGCGGCTGGAGCTCGACGCGCCGTACGTACATCTCGGCGCCTTCCGACTGGATCAGGATGCGGCCCTGCCTGAGCGACGGCGCCGTCCCCACGTTCACCACGCGGCCGTTGACGATGTTGGTGATGCGGGCGTCCTCGACGACGACCTCGAGGCGCGTCCACTGGTCGGGGAGGCTCTCGACGTCCTGCACGCCGCGGAAGCCCAGTTCGTCCTTCCAGTCCGGGTCGCGTCCGTACCAGTTCACGCGGTCGCCCGTCTGCGTGTGCGGACGCCCGGTCGGCGAGTACGTGGGCTGGCCGTTGCGCGCGGTGTCGATCGTGAACGACATGGTCGGCACCTTCAGGGTGCCGTCTGTGTCGTAGCCGCCCACCATCAGGAAGTCGCCGGTGCCGCCCTCGATGATCTGCGCCTCAATCGAGCGCATCCAGGGCCCGTTGAAGTCCTTGCGGCTGTTGCCGTCCGGCCCCTCGCAGTGCACCAGAATCCCGCCATCGCGCGCGCGTGTCAGCCGCGGCGGCCACGTCGTCAGGCCCCAGCGGAACTCCACGATCAGCCGGTAGTTGCGATAGACCTGCCGCGTCACGAGGCCGCCGTACTTCTCGCCGCTGATCCGGATCGCCGGCGCGCCGTCGATCTGCGGCACGACGGTGAAGACGCGCGACGGGTCGTCGTAGTGGTCATCGACGAGCCAGGTGTAGAAGGGCGCGAGGTCCTCGCCGTTGAACAACTGGACGGGCTCGGTGGGCGAGACGGCCTGCTGCTCGGCGGCGGTGAAGGCCGGCTGCGCCCCGATGGGCGCGGCAGCCGCGAGCGTGAAGAGGACGAGCGCGACGAGTCGCGCAGAACGGACGGGGAGGCGGAACATGGCAGGAAAGGATAGCTGAAGGCGACGGTTGCCGCTTGCCGCAGGCGCGGGTGCACCGATTCGGTTCGCCTGCCGTAGCATGTGCCCATGCACAGCCACGGGATTGCGATGCTCGGGACCGGGCTCATCGCCGACTTCTACACGATGACGCTGCACGGGCAGCGCGGGCGCGACAGGGTAGTGACGGCGTACTCGCGGTCTGCCGCGCGAGGCGAGGTTTTCGCCACGCGGTGGGGCATCCCCGCGCATACCACCGACATGCAGGCGGCCATCGAGCACCCGGACGCCGACGTCGTGGTGGTGGCGCTGCCGAACGACCTGCACGAGGAGGCGGTCGGCCTGGCCGCCCATGCGGGCAAGGCCGTGCTCTGCACCAAGCCGCTGGGGCGCACGGCCGACGAGGCGCGCCGCATGCTCGAGGCCGTCGAGCGCGCCGGCGTGTTTGCCGGCTATCTCGAAGACCTCTGCTACACGCCGAAGACGCGCAAGGCGCTGGCGTCGGTGCGCGCCGGTGCCATCGGCGACGTGACGTGGGTGCGGTCGCGCGAGGCGCACGGCGGGCCGCACTCGGCGTGGTTCTGGGACGGCAGGCGCACCGGCGGCGGCGCCATCGTCGACCTCGGGTGCCACTGCATCGAGATCGTCCGCAACTTCGTCGGCAAGGGGAACCGGCCGACGGAGGTCCTGTGCCAGACCGACACCTTCGTCCACCCGATCGCCGACGAGGACAATGCCGTCCTCCTGCTGCGGTTCGCGTCGGGAGCCGTCGGCCAGATCGAGGTGAGCTGGACGTTCCGCGGGGGCATGGACCTGCGCGACGAGGTCTCCGGCACGCACGGCACCATCTGGCTGAACCACTTCCTGCGGACCGGCATGGAGATGTTCACGGCCGCGGGGGCCGGCGGGTACGTCGCCGAGAAGGCCGAGACGAGCCACGGCTGGCTGTTCCCGGTGGGCGACGAGGTCGTCGCCCTCGGCTACGTCGACATGTTCACTGACATGTTCGACGCCCTCGACAACGGCAACGTGCCGGCCGAGACCTTCTTCGATGGCTACGTCGTCAACGCGATCATCGACGCGGCCTATCGATCGGCACGGCACCGCCGCTGGGAACCCATCGCCATCGACGGATGGCGCGAGGCCGACCCGCCGGCCATCGTCCCGCGGCCGGCACGCCTCGACGGGCTGCTCGTCATCAAGGAGGAACTGCTCCCCGACGGGCGCCGTCGGCTCATCCTGCGCGATCCGGGCACCGGCGACTTCACCGAGCGCGTGACCGAGGCCTGACGCCTGCGATAGAGTGCGCGCACACCATCACGTCGGGGCGCGTATGCCGCGCGCCAGCAGGAGGATTGATGAGCAAGGGCACCATTGGGATTCTGACGGGGGGCGGTGACGTTCCCGGGTTGAACCCCGCGATTCGCGCCATCACGATCCGGGCGCTGCGGGAGGGCTACCGTGTACTCGGCCTGCGTCGCGGGTGGGCTGGCATCGTCGACTTGATCCCCGACCGTGCCGCCGACAACCGCTACAACGTCATCGAGCTGACCGAGGACATCGTCAACAGGGCAGGCCGCACCGGCGGGACGTTCCTGCACACGTCGCGGACGCGTCCGAGCCACCTGCCGCGAGCCGCGGTCCCCGATCACCTGCGCGACACCTACACCGACGAGTTCAACGACGCCACGCCAGCCGTGCTGTCCAACCTCGAGTTCCTCGGCCTCGACACTCTCGTCGCCATCGGCGGTGACGACACGCTGAGCTACGCCCACCGGCTGCACACCGAGGGCGTCAACGTCGTCGCGATCCCCAAGACCATGGACAACGACGTCCCGGGGACGGACTACTGCATCGGGTTCAGCACCTGCGTGACGCGGACGATCGAGCTCACGCACGCGCTCCGGACGTCGGCCGGCTCGCACGAGCGATTCCTCGTCATCGAAGTGTTCGGCCGCTACGCGGGTTTCTCGGCGCTGTTGCCGACGATGGCCGGCGCCGCCGACCGGTGCGTGATCCCCGAGCACCCGTTCGACATCGACCTGCTCACCGAGCTGATGGTGTACGACCGCAACCGGCACCCGTCACGCTACTCGGTCGTGCTCGTGTCGGAGGGCGCGAAGATGAAAGGGAGCGACATGCTCTTCGAGAGCGACGAGGCCGACCAGTACGGGCACCGCAAGCTCGGGGGCATCGGCGACCGCGTGTCGGAGGAGCTGAAGAAACGCTCGGCGGCCCTGAACCGCGGCACGCGCATCAACGTCGTCAATCAGCGCCTGGGCTATCTGGTGCGCAGCGGCGACCCGGACGCGCTCGACTCGATCGTGCCGATGGCGTTCGGCAACCTGGCGCTCGACCTG
>CAYSHC010000014.1:52243-63839 GCA_964430855.1 uncultured Vicinamibacteraceae bacterium | reverse complement strand
AAGCCCGGGCCGCTGTCGGTGGACGAGTTCCATCGCGTGCACGCCCATCCGCGCGTCAGCGCCGACCTGCTGAACGACGTGCCGTTTGCCGGGCCCGTCCGCGAGCTCGTGCTGGCGCACCACGAGCGCTGGGACGGCAAGGGCTACCCGCAGGGCCTTGCCGGCGAGGACATCCCGCGCGGCGCGCGCGTGCTGGCGGTCGTCGACTGCTACGACGCGCTCGTCAGCGAGCGTCCCTACCGCGATCGCCTGACGCAGGACGCTGCGATCGCCGTGCTGCGCGAGGAGGCGGGCCGCGCCCTCGACCCAGCGCTCGTCGAGACGTTCATCGGCCTGCTGCCGAAGGCGCCGTCCGCCGCCGACGCCGCACTGGTCGCGGGCGCCCGGTCATTCGAGTCGATCGAGTCGGCCAGGCGCGAGGACGTGGCGCTGCTCGAGATCTCGCTGGCGATGTCGGCGGGCCTCGGCGTGCAGGGCACGGGGCAGATGCTCGCGCGCAAGCTGACGCGCGTCCTCAACTACTCGAGCAGCGCCCTCTACACCTACGACGAGGCCAACCACGTCTTCCGCTGCGCCCATGCCGAGGGCGTCGACGCCGACCTGCTGTCGGCGGTCCGCGTGTCGGCGACCACGGGCACGTTCGGCGAGGCGGTGGCCGAGCGGCGTGCCGTGGCCAACGGCAATCCGCAGGTGTACCTCGAGCAGCACCGGACGGGCGGCCCGAAGACGCTGCTGCGCTCGTCGATCGTGTGCCCGCTGCACGACAGCGCGGGCCAGGTCGTCGGCGCGCTGGCCGTGTACCACGTGACGCCTGGCTGCTACACGCAGGACGACTGCCGGATGCTCGAGATCGTCGCGCGGCAGGCCGGCCCGGTCGTGAGCCACTCGCTCCAGCTGGCGCGTGCGCAGGCCGACGCGCTCACCGATCCGCTGACCGAGCTGCCCAATACGCGCTTCCTCTGGATGCACCTCACGCAGGAGCTGGCGCGCGCGGCGCGCCAGGCGTCGAACCTCGCCCTGCTGCTGCTCGACGTCGACGACTTCAAGAGCATCAACGACACCGAGGGGCACCCGGTGGGCGACCTCGCGCTGCGCGAGCTGTCGGCGCTGCTCCGCACGTCCGTGCGGCCGTACGACGTGTGCGCGCGCTACGGCGGCGACGAGTTCGTGATCATGATGCCGGAGTGCGGCGGCGACGAGGCGCGCGAGCGGGTGGACGAGCTCCAGGCGCGCATCAGTGCGATGCGCGTGACCCTGCCCGACGGCCGCGAGATGGGGATGAGCGTGAGCATCGGCGCGGCCATCTTCCCGCGGGACGGCGATTCCTCCGAAGCCCTGCTGATGGCCGCCGACTCGCGCATGTACCAGCGCAAGACGCAGGCCGGCGCGCGCGCGGTGCGGTCGCGGGCCGCGACGGCGTCGGTCGAGCTGCTCGACGAGTGATCGCGCAACCGGTAGACTCTCGGCATCGGAGGATACCGACACATGCGATCGTTTGACCCCCGCGGCCTCGCGGGAATGATGACCCTTGCCGCGCTGGCCTGTACGGCCGCCTGCGGCACGGCCGACACTCCCCAGCGTGCCGGGCGTGAGGCCGACCTCGCGCTCGTCGGCGTCAACGTCCTGCCCATGGACGACGAGCGCGTCCTCGAGCGGCAGACCATCCTCATCCACGACGGCCGGATCGTCGAGATCGGCGACGCCGACGAGGTCACCGTGCCGGACGGCGCCGAGCGGGTGGAGCTCGACGGCAGGTACGTGCTGCCGGGCCTCGCGGAGATGCACGGCCACCTCGCCGGCGACAACGCCTCGATGAACGAGCGCATCCTGACGCTCAACGTCGCGCACGGCATCCTGACCATCCGCAGCATGCTCGGGCATCCGGCGCAGCTCGAGCTGCGCGAGCGCGTGGCCCGTGGCGACCTGCTCGGCCCGCGCATCTACACGTCGGGGCCCTCGGCCAACGGCAACTCGGTGCAGACGCCCGAGCAGGCCTCGCAGCTGGCGCGCGAGCAGAAGGATGCCGGCTACGACCTGATCAAGATCCACCCCGGCCTGTCGCTCGAGGCGTTCAACGCGCTCGCCGCGACGGCCAGGGAGGTGGGCATTCCCTTTGCCGGGCACGTGCCGGCGCAGGTCGGCGTGCACCGCGCGATCGAGGCCGGCTACGCCTCGATCGACCACCTCGACGGCTATGCGGAAGCCGCCGTGCGTGACGGCGTCGAGGTGACGCAGTCGGGGTTCTTCGGAACGCTGATTGCCAGCGACCTCGACCACGACAAGATCCCGGCGCTCGTGACGAAGACGAAGGAGGCCGGTGTATGGGTGGTGCCCACCGAGACGCTGTTGCTCCGCTTCCTCGACGAGACGCCGCCCGCCGAGTCGGTGGCACGGCCCGAGATGGCGTGGCTGCCGAAGGAGATCGCCGCCAGCTGGGAGAACCAGCGGCGCAACTTCCAGGCGAGCCCGCAGTTCTCGACCGCCGAAAACCGCCAGAAGCTGATGGCGTTCCGCTCGGCGCTGATCAAGGAGCTGCAGGCACAGGGCGTCGGCATCCTGCTCGGCGCCGACGCGCCGCAGGTGAACAACATCCCCGGCCTCGCCACGCTCGAGGAGCTCGAGGCGGTCGTGAAGGCGGGCCTCACGCCGTACCAGGCGCTCGTCTCCGGCACGCGCGCCGTCGCGACCTACTTCGGGACGGAGGCCGACAGCGGCACCGTGGCAAGCGGCAAGCTCGCCAACCTCCTGGTGCTCGATGCCAACCCGCTCGACGACATCTCCGCCGTGCACAGGCGGGCGGGCGTCGTGCTCAACGGCAGGTGGCACTCGGGCGCGGCGCTTGCCGCGATGCTGGACGGCCTGAAGTAGCCATGGCGGGGACGGCTCGGAGAGCCGTCCCTACCGTGCACGCGGGGCGGGGACGGCTCGGAGAGCCGTCCCTACCGTGCCGTCCCTACCGCAGCAGGCTGTTGAAGAGCAGCTTGAACGTGCCGTGCGGCTGCGCACGGAACGTGATCTCGGGACCGAACAGGTACAGCGTCCCCTTCCCCACGCGCGCCTGCGCCATCGTGACGCCGCCCTCGAGGTAGTGCTGCCCCCACGCCCAGCCGCTGCGCAGCGGCGTCTTCGACGCGAACCACGCGATCGGCGTGATGCCGTGCGCCGCGGCGTCGCCTGGCAGGCGGAACACGGGGCTGTTGTTGAAGTAGACGTCCACGTCCTCCGGCATGCCATGCGCAACGGGCAGGCGCGTGTCGGCCTTCACGCGCAGGACGGACCCGGGCACGTAGTACTTCTCGCGCGGCAGCGGGCGCACGCCCTCGGCGGTGCGCTCGACCAGCGCGTTCTCGATAGGCAGGCCGAGCCACTGTGCCAGCTGCGTCGCGCTGCCGATGGCGGCGATCCGGCCGCCGCCCTCGAGGAACGCCCGGAGCGCCGGCGCCGTCCGTTCGCGCGTCACCGCGCCGAGCCTGTCGCGATACTCCTCCGGGATGCGCTCGGGATCGAGGCCGGGTGTGCCGCGCGAGAGCGAGCCGTCCACGAAGATCAGCACGTCGAACTTCTCGTCGAGCGAGCCGGCGTCGAGCGTCCGCGGGAAGACGACCTCGTACGGGAACTCGAACGTCTCGAGCACCAGCCGCAGCCACCCCGACGGCATCAAGCCGCCATAGCGATCGACGAGGCCGATGCGCACCGGCGCGACGCGCTGCCCCTCGCGCGCTGGCGCCGCCATGCCCGTGAAGGTGACGCCCGTCTCGCGGGCGATCGCCTCGAGGCGCGCGCGGGTCCCCTCACGGCTCGTCACCTCGAAGCCGCCGCCCTCGAGCCACCGCACGGTCTCGCCAGCGGCGAGCAGCCTGTTGATCGCCCGGAACGACTGGTTCATGCCGTGCGGGAACGTGTACGCCGCCGACGTCGGCGGGCCTGTGACCGTACCCGCAGGGATGGGCAGCTCGTCGGGCACGCGCTCGAACGGGCCGTCGAACCCGTCGAGAACGCGATCGAACTCGACGCCCATCTGGAAGGCCAGCGTCCAGCCGGCGCTGTCGTAGGGCGGGATGGGCGGGCCGCCGGGATACTGGAAGTCGTCCGGATGGTCCTGCGGCTCGAACATGTCGAGCACGTGCGGGCGAAACGCCTGGGCGGTCTTCACGACGAGCGACCCCGCCGGGTAACGCCTGCCCCCCACCTCGAAGGCCGACGTCGCGCGATGCACCGTCACGCCGGCGCGGATCAGCGCGTTGACAAACGCCGTCGCCGTCGGGAAGTCGCGCTGGTCGGCAGGCAGGATGTAGCCCCGCGGGTCACGCAGGTCCGGGTCGCGCAGCACCTCGTCGTAAACCTCGCGCGGCGCCCCTGCCGAGCGTGGCAGGGCGTCTTCGTCGATGCCGCGGCGCTTCAGCGCCTCGCGCAGCCGCTCGAGCCGCCGCGGGTACATCGTCCACGAGTCTGTCGACCCGCGCTCGATGGCGTTGCGGCCCATCCGCCAGATGTTGAAGAGGAAGGTCTCGCGGTAGCGCGACGCGACGTCGAGCACCGCCCGGTTGGCCGTCAGCGAGTACTCGATGCTCTGGCGGAAGTGCCAGCGCTGCGGCTCGATGGGGTTGGGCAGGTCGCCGCTCGGCAGCGTGCGCTCCGGCCGGAACGGGATCTCCATCGGCGTCGGGTGGCCGATCGTCTCGGTGAGCAGGCCGATCATGTTGTGGAAGTACACCGTCGTGCGCAGGCCGCCGTTCCACCAGGTCGAGTAGTTCGCGCCGCGCCGCATCGTCACGCCCGGCTTGCCCTCGCTGGCAAAGCGCGTGTGCATCGCCGCGCCCACGAGGTCGAGGCTGGTCGGCACGAGCGGGTCGAAGACGTAGTTGAACGGGTCGCGGAACGGCGGGGCGAACATGACGGTGCCGGCCGGGCCCGTCTGGTGGTGGTTGTACATGATCTGGGGGAACCACTCGCGAAAGAGGACGCGGTTCATGTTGGCCGTCTCGGCCAGTGCCGACATGTACGAGTCGCGGTTGTTGTCGTGCCCGGCGTACTTCTGGTAGAGCACCGGCAGGGCCGCCGTGCTGCGCTGGAGCGGGTCGTCCTCGCGGAGGTACCAGTTGGCGACGAGCTCGTGGCCGTCAGGGTTCGCGTGCGTCGCCAGGACGATCACGTCGTCGAGGATGCGCAGCGTCTCGGGGTCGTCGCGCGAGGTCAACTGGTACACCAGCTCGATCAGCTGCTGCGCGCCGAGGACCTCGTTGGCGTGCAGCCCGCCGTCGATCCACACGACCGCACGGCCCTCGGCGGCCAGGGCGCGCGCCTCCTCCTCGGTAGTCACGTCCTCGGCCAGGGCCAGCCGGCGCGCGATGTCGCGATAGCGCCCGAGCTTGCCGTGGTTCTCCGGCGAGGTAATGATGGCCATCAGGTGCGGCCGCCCCTCTTCGGTCCTGCCGATCTCCACGAGCGTCATCCGCTCGGATTCCGCATCCAGCCGTCGCCAGTAGTCGGCCATCTGGCTGTAGGTGACGAGCTGATAGTCGTCGCCGATGTCGAAGCCGAACTGCTGGCGCGGCGAGGTGACCGTCGGCTGCCCGAGGCCGGGCGCTGCCGCCACGAGCCCCACCACGACCCCCAACACCAGTCCGAGGACCTGCTTGTTCATGCGTATCGTTCTCCCTGTGCTCGCGCATCTTAGCCCGACGCCCGTCCGTCCGGCGGCGCGGCTGCTCGGCGCCGTCCTGCTGTACGTGCTGGCGGGCCTGGCCGCGACCGGCTGCAACACCGTCAACGGCGACGACGACGGGCCGACGGCCCCGACGCCGATAGGCCCCGGCACCGGGCCGGTGCACTACACCGCGATCGCGCAGAGCGACGGGATTGGCGTGGGCAGCAGCCAGCCGTGCGTGCCGCTGGCCGACTGCCCGAACGGCACGGGGTACGTGCAGATCATCGCGCGGCGCCTGCGCGAGACCCGCGAGGTGACGGTGACGAACCTGAGCCTGCCGGGAGGCGTCCTGAGCCCCGACATCGAGGCCCTCGGCAACAGCCTCGGACGCCGCCCGACGGGCAACCTGCTGGCACGCGCAGCTCCCTTCGTGCCGACGACAACCCGTCTCCTGACCGTCTTCGTGGGCGGCAACGACGCCAACACGATCGCCGCGGGCGCCGCGACGCAGGGCGATCGCGACGCCTTCATCTCGGCGCAGGTCCAGGGGTTCAGTCGCGACCTCACGGCCCTGCTCGACACGGCCCGCAACCGCGCGCCGTCGGCCCAGGTCATCGTCGTCAACCTGCCCAACCTCGCGGGATTGCCCTACGCGCGGGCGTTCTCGTCCGGCGACCGTGAGCTGCTCCAGCAGGCCTCCGTCCGCCTCACCCGGGAGGCGATCAACCCGCTGGCCGGACGCGTAACGGTGGTGGACCTGATGTGCGACGGCCGCTCGTACGACCCGGCCAACTACTCGAGCGACGGCTTCCACCCGAGCGACAGCGGCTACCTGCTCATCGCCGATCTCGTGTGGGCGGCAATCCAGAACGGCAACGGCCACCCGCCGCCGCCCGCGTCGTGCGCGCAGATGAATGTTGCTTGAGCGAACCGCTTGCCGCAGACCGCGTACCGCTCACCGCGAGCCGCCTTCCGCGGACCGTCGTCGGCGGGCTGCTGACCGCGAGCCGCCGACGGTATGGCTGTTCGATGCCCGCGTCAGCGGTGCGCAGCCTCAATGCGCCGGCCCCAGCAGGACCGCGTTCATGAAGAGGAGCGCCGTGCCGTCCATGAAGGCGCGGAAGTTGGGCTCCTCGGCAAACGCGATGACGTGGCCACGACCGTGCGGCTGGTGCATGAGGAACGCCTTGTGGGCCAGCAGCGTGCGCGACTCCGGCCACACCAGCCCGGCGACGACGGCGTCGTCGCCGGCGGCGTAGGTCCCCACGTTCCGGCCCTTGTCCACGGTGAGGGGCGTGAAGACGCGTCGCCCCTCCACCATCGCCTGCACTTCGCCGTCCGTGCCGGCACTGAGCCAGTGCTCGGTGTCGAGCGCTACGCGGACCAGCGCGCCGTAGGTCGTGTCCGGCGGCTCGACGTCGGGCGTGACGGCCTGCTCGAGGTCGATGGGCTGATCGGGTGTGCCTCCCGGTTTCGCCCCGTCCGGCGGACGCCGCTCCGACGGGCGATCGCCCTCGGCCGGTTCAGGCCGCCCGTCCTTCAGCTGGAGCGTCGTCTCGAGCAGCCGCACGCCCTCGCGCGTGGCCCAGCGAGACGCCTCGCCCATCGTCACGAGCGTGCCGCCGGCCGACACCCAGTCCTTCAGACGCTCGAGCGTCGGCCCGGCGATCGCCTGCGTGTAGTTGCCAGACGGCAGCACGATCACGTCGAAGCGCGCGAGGTCGACGTTGCCGAGCGTGGCCACGCGCACCGCCGAGACCCGCTGGCCGAACTGCCGTTCGAGCACGTAGCGCGTCCACCCGGCGCTCTGCGACGAGGTTGGCGCGTCCCACGCGAGCAGCACCCGGGGGGCCTTCAGCTGCACCACCTGGTTGCTGCCGAGCGAGAGGCCGGCGTCCACGAACGTGGTGTCGGTGGGGAACACGTCGACGTGATGGCGGCGCGCGAGGTCGCCCAGCGTAGCCCGGAGGTTTTCGTCGTTGTCCGCGACACGCACGACGACGGAGCCGAGCGGGAAGGTGCGTCCCGCCAGGGTGAACCCGCCGTCGGCAAACCGCAGGCGGATGCCGGCGCGCTGGGCCTCGACCACGAGCGCCGCCGTGCCGCTGCCCCAGGGCATGACGTACGCGGCGCGCGCGGGGGGCAGCGCGACGGCTGCCGCCTCCGTGCCGGCCGGGGCCAGCGGCCGCGTCGACAGCGTATCCAGCGCACGTCCGTACCGCAGCACGGGCACGTCGAACGCCGACGGCAGGTGCCAGCCCGTCACGTCGTAGATCTGGTCGGGCAGGCGCTTCCGCCGGCGCCGGTCCTGCTCTTCCACGAACGCGCCTGGCTGCTCGATCGCCGGGTCGAGCAGGTTGGCGACGAGCCGCCCCGCCGGCTGTGCGGCCGGGACGACGTAGGCGCCGGCAGGTACCTCGCGGCCGTCGACGGTCACCGCGGCCGCCGTCTCGAGGACGTCGAAGCCCTGCGCCGCGAGCAGGTCGGCGAGCTTGCGGGTCCGTGCGGCGTCCTGGCCTCGCGGGATGATCCACGCGCGGGTCGCGCTGCGCTCCCCCTCCTCGATCGCCGACCGCCGGTACTCGAGGAAGTCGCGCAGCAGCGACTCCCGGTTGGCGGCCGCCGTCGCCGCCGTCGTGATCGCCGCCACGAAGTGCCGCTCCACGCCGTCGCGATAGGTCAGCAGCGTGTCGTCGTCCCGCCTGAAGATCAGCCCCCGGGCGGAGGCCATCTCGTACGTCATGCCGATGGAGCCGTGGAAGATCGGCCACGACTCGCCGTAGCCCGGGTAGAACGAGTCGAACACCTCGCGGATGAAGTACGGGTAGCCGCGCGCGTCGAACGTCTCGCCGTTGGCCCGCCCGAAGGCGTTGAACCAGTGCACCTGCCGCGGCGTGATGTGCGGGTTCAGCGGCTCGGCAGGCGGCGCGAAGTAGTACGTCGAGTTGCCGCCCATCTCGTGCAGGTCGACCACCACCTGGGGGTACCACTCGAGGTACAGCTTCGTACGGCCCTGCGTCTCGCGCTGCGTCTGCGCGAACCAGTCGCGGTTCATGTCGAACAGGTAGTGGTTGGCGCGGCCGCCGGGCCATGGCTCGACGTGCTCGGCCGACACGGGCTCGGGATCCGGCTCGAGGCCGAAGGCCTGGGCGTGCGACGCGACGAACCGTGCGCGGCCGTCGGGATTCTCGAGCGGGTCGATCAGCACGACGGCGTTGTCGAGGATCTGCGCCACCTGCGCGTCGCCCTGCGCGGCCAGCAGGTGGTAGGCCTCCATGAGCGCAGCATCCGACGACGAGATCTCGTTGCCGTGCACCGCGTGCATCAGCCAGACGATGACCGGCAGCGACCGCACGAGCGCGTCGCCTTCGCCGGCTGCCAGCCGACGCGGGTCGGCCAGCTTCGCCATGCCCTGCCGGACCTCGTCGAGGCGCGCCATCCGTGCGGGCGATGAGACGGCCAGGACGACGAGCGGCCGGCCCTCCCAGGTGTGCCCGTACTCGATGAGGCGTGCCCGGTCGGGCGCGGCCTGGGCGAGCGCCCGCAGGTACACGACGATCTGCTCGGGCGTGGTGATGGCCTCGCCCGGCTCGTGGCCGAGGACGGCCCTCAGCGTGGGGATGCCGGGGTCGTAGGCGACGCCCGGCATGAACGGCCGGCCGTTGGCCGGTGCGGATACCGTCGACTGCGCCGGCGCATCGGCGGCCGCGGCCACGACGCCGGCGGCCATGACCAGCGCCGCGAGCCGACGCGGCGTCCGCCACCGCGCCGTGGCCGCCCGCCTCACAGGTAGCCCTTCAGCATGCGCTCGAGCAGCGCCTTCGTGGCCCGGATGCCGTCGTACTCGCTGAGGGTCTGGCCCTCGTACTCGATGCCGATGTACCCGCGGTACTTCGACGCGATGACGATGTCGAGCATCCGGCGGTAGTCGGTGTGCACCTCGTTGCCCTGCGCGTCGAAGTCGTTCGACTTGGCGCTGACGCCTTTCGCGTAGGGCATCAGCTCCTCGACGCCCTTGTAGCGGTCGTACTCCTCGTCGCGGCTGATGCGGAAGTTGCCGAAGTCGGGCAGCGTGCCGACGTTGGGCAGCCCGGCGCGCCGGATGACGCCCGCGAGCCAGGCGCCGTTGCTCGACAGGCCGCCATGGTTCTCGACGATCACGCTGATGTCGTGCGGCGCGGCGAACTCGCCGAGGGCGCGCAGGCCGTCGGCCGCGAGGCGCGCCTGTTCGTCGGGCGAGCCCTTGCTCTGCGCGTTGACGCGGATGGCGTGGCAGCCGAGGAACTTGGCCGCCTCGACCCATTGCTTGTGGTTGTCGACGGTCTTCGCGCGCTCGGCCGACTCGGGATGGCCGAGCATGCCCTCGCCGTCCACCATGATGAGGACGTTGCGGACGCCCAGCGTCTCGGTGCGCGACTTCAGCTCCTTCAGGTACGCGGTGTCGCGGGCCTTGTCCTTGAAGAACTGGTTGACGTACTCGACGGCGGTGATGCCGAAGTCCTCCTTCGCCACGCGCGGGAAGTCGAGGTTGGTGATGGTGCCCGCTCGCAGCGTGCGGTGGAGCGACCACTCGGCCAGCGAGATGCCGAAGCGGCCGGGCTCCTGTGCCCAAAGGACCCTGAACGGGTCGAAGGCCGCCAGGGCGGCGCCGGCGGCCAGCGTGCTGCGCAGCAGGTCTCGTCGTTTGATCATCATGAACGTCCTCGGAGCAAGATGCCGGCCGCGTTCGCGGACCTCTGCCGGACGCGGCGTGGTGTGCGCTATTTCGCCACGCTGCGTTCGCAGTGTCAAAGCTGTGCCGCTATACTGCCCGCGTCCCTCCACGGTAGAGCTTCGCCGTTTCACGGACGAGCGTCAGCCATGCGCAGAGAAGGCACCACCATCGGCCAGTTCCGGATCGAGCGTCGCCTCGGTCACGGCGGGATGGGCACGGTCTACGTCGCCGTGGACGAGATGACGGGACGCGAGGTCGCCGTCAAGCTGCTGCGTCCCGACCTGATCTACGACGCGGGGTTCGTGGATCGCTTCAAGGCCGAGGCGCGGACGCTCGCGCGGCTCGACCATCCCCGCATCGCACGGCTCCACGGCTTCTTCCGGCAGGACGACGACCTGCTGATGGTGATGGAGTTCGTCCGCGGCACGACGCTTGCCGACCTGCTGCGCACGTCCGGCCCGATCGCGCCGGAGACCGCGGTCGCCTGGGCGCTCGACATCCTCGACGCGCTGCACTACGCGCACCGCATGGGCGTCATCCACCGCGACATCAAGCCGGCCAACATCATCATCGAGGAAGAGACGGGACGCGCCCGGCTGACCGACTTCGGCATCGCACGCAGCGAGGCCGAAGGACGCCTCACGCAGACGGGCCAGACGGTGGGCACCATCGCCTACATGGCGCCCGAGCAGCTGACGACGACGGAACCCGACGGCCGCGCCGACCTGTACGCCGTGGCCGTCGTGCTGTTCGAACTGCTGACCGGCCACATCCCGTACTCGGCCACGACGACGTTCACGCTGATGCGCGAGGTGGTCGAGGGCGTGTCCCCGCAGGCCATCGACAGCATCCCGGAGGAAGCCGCGCCGTTGCGCGACGTCCTGCGGCGCGCGCTGACGACCGCGCCGGACGGCCGCTTCCCCGACGGACACACGTTTGGCGCCGCCCTGCGCGCGGCATGGTTCGGCGACGTGCCGGCGCGGGAGGACGACCGCACCACCACGGCCGCCACCGTCGTCGCCAGGCCCGTGGTGAAGCCGCGCACACCGCGTTCTGCGCAGAACGTGGCGCGGGTCGCCGTCGCCCTCGTCGTCTTCCTGCTCGGCATCGTCGCGATCTGGGCGGCGGTGCGGATGTGGGCCGGACGTGCCCCGGAGTCCACCGTGGCGACGTCCGAGGTCTCGCAGGCGGCGGTGCCGCCGTCGGAGGCCGAGCTCGCCCCGGCGGTCGCCCCG
>CAYSHC010000014.1:44408-52143 GCA_964430855.1 uncultured Vicinamibacteraceae bacterium | reverse complement strand
TCGCCCCGGCGGTCGCCCCGACCGACGCCGGCGACGCCGCGGACCCGCCTGCGCCGAGCGACGACGATGCGACGCCGCCGCCGCCGACGGCGCCGTCATCGAAGGCGTCCACGGCGGGCCGTGCGGCCGCCGCGAGCCGTCCGTCACCCGCGGACGCGACCGGGGCACAGACGGGCAACGGCGGCGAGGCGGGCGCCCCGCGCGAGAGCGCCGCGGCGGCGACACCCTCCGCGCCCGAGAGCTCGGCGGCCCCGGCCACCGGCGCCGACGCGCCCCCGGCCACGCCGCGAGCGGGCGAGGCGCCCGCCGCGACCACGACGGCACCGACGGAGTTCGGTCGGGTGCGGCTCGTCACCGAGGTGACGCGCGACGGCGAATCCGAGCCCGACGAGGTGGACGTGGTGCTCCGCTTCGAGGGCCAGCGGCTCCTGGTGCTCAACGCCGGGAGCCGCCTCCCAATCACCCGGGTCAGCTACAACGCCATCGGCTACGCGACCTACACGCCGCAGCAGACGCGCATCGCGCTCTTCCGCGGCATCGCGCACTGGCTCCACGTCCAGACGGCCGCGGGCCACACCGTCTTCCGGCTCGACAAGCGCAACTTCAGCGACGTCATCGAGGAGCTCGAGCGGCGGACCGGCAAGCGCGTCCACCAGGCCGAAACGCGCTGATGACGCTGCCCACGCTGGCCGTCGGCGAGGGTCACCAATCGGCTACCTGACAGGATCGGCCGGCCGCTTCGGCACGGTGGGCGCGCCGGTCTCCAGCTGCTCGAGCGCCACGGCGATCGCTCGCTCCAGCTGCGGGTCGCGTCCCGCGATCACGTCGGCAGGCGTCTGCTCCACCTCGATGTCCGGCGGCACGCCCTCGTTCTCCACCACCCAGCCGTCCTCGGTGAAGATGGCCAGGTTCGGCGCCGTCACGCTGCCGCCGTCCATCAGCACGGGGTAGCCGAGGATGCCGACCAGCCCGCCCCATGTCCGCTTGCCGACGATGGTGCCGAGCTCGAACTTGCGGAACATCCAAGGCAGCAGGTCGCCGCCGGAGCCGGCGGTCTCGTCGGTGATCATCACCTTCGGCCCGAGGATGGTCGCCGACGGCGTCCTGATCGGCTGCCCGTGCCGCGTCGCCCAGTACGCGATGAGCGGGCGCCGGAGCAGGTCGATGTAGTAGTCGGCCACCTGCCCGCCGCCGTTGAAGCGCTCGTCGATGATGACGGCCTGCCTGTCGGTCTGCGGGAAGAAGTAGCGCTTGAAGTACTCGTGGCCGAGGCCCGCGGTGTTGGGCACGTACACGTACGCGACACGCCCGTTGGTCGCCTCGGTTACCTTGCGGAGGTTCGATTCCACCCAGTCGCGATTGCGGAGCGCCGCCTCGCTCTCCAGCGGGACGACGGTGACGGTGCGCGACCCCGACCCGTCCGGATTCGGACCGACGGTGATGCGCACCTGCCGCCCCGCCGTGTGCTCGAAGAAGCTGTAGAGGTTCGCCGGCGGGCGCACGTCCACGCCCTCGACGGCGAGCAGGTACTCGCCCGCCTGCACGTTGACGCCCGGTTCGGTCAGCGGCGAGCGGAGCGACGGCGTCCAGTTCAGGCCGCCGTAGACCTTGCGGAAACGGTAGCGCCCGTTGGCCACCTCGAAGTCGGCCCCGAGCAGCCCGCCGGGCACGGTCTCGGTCTCGCGCCGCAGGTCGCCCCCACCGCCGTATGAGTGGCCGACGGCCAGCTCGCTCAGCATCCACTGGATGACACGCGTCAGGTCGCTCCGGTGCGCGAGGTGGGGCAGGAACACGGCATACCGCTTCTTCATTGCGGGCCAGTCCACGCCGTGCATGTTCCTGGCGTAGAAGTAGTCGCGGTTGATGCGCCACGCCTCGTCGAAGATCTGCGGCCACTCCGCCGCAGGGTCGACGCGGACGCGCACCTTCCCGATGTCCATGCGCCCGGCGCCCTGCTCGAACGGCCTGGTGGCGTCGACGATGCCGTACTCGCCTTCGCCGCGCCTGTAGAGCAGCTTCTTGCCGTCGGCCGAGACGATGAAGGCGTCAACGCCGCGCGACAGCGTCTGCGCCTTGCGCTCCTTCAGGTCGAACATCTGGAGCGTCGTCTCGCCGGTGGCCGAGCGGAGGTAGTACACCTTGCCCTCGGCGCCCACCTGGAGGCTGCCGTAGTCGGCGGCCGGAACAGGCAGGGCGACGATGCGTGACATCAGGCCGTCGAGGTCGATGCGCGTCGGCTTCGGTGCGTCCTTCCCGCCGTCGGCGTCACCCGCGTCATCGCCCGCCTTCGCCTTCTCGGCGTCGCCGGGTTCGCCGTCCTGCGTCGCGTCGTCGTCGCTCCTGTCGTCCGGCTTCTCCTCGTCGGACTCCGGCGCCAGCGGTGAGGCCTCGTCCTTCGAGAGGACGACGAGATACAGCGCGCGCGTGGCCTGCATGTCGGCGTTCGACTGCGAGAACCAGTCGCGCACGGGGCCGGCATCGGTCGAGGCGAACAGATAGAGGTACTTGCCGCTGCGATCGAAGACCGGCTCGCTGACGTCGCTGAGGCCGTCGGTGAGCGGGTACGACTTGCCGTCCGCGACCGAGTAGAGATGTGCCGACTCGATCTGCGCCGCGCTGAACAGCGTGTAGACCAGCCACTTCGAGTCGGGCGACCAGTTGTAGCTGCTGTCGGCGAAAGCGCCGGGCCTGTATGTGGGCTCGGTAGCAACAGTCGTCTGGCGCCCGCTCTCCACCTCGACGATCGAGACGACGCGGGCGTTGTCGCGCAGCGCGATGAAGCGGCCGTCGGGAGACCACCGGAGCCCGTCGTAGAACCCGCCGCCCTTCAGCGCGATGCGCCGCACCTCGCCGATGCCGTCCTGCGGCGCGATGCGCAGCGCGTACTCCCCGCCCTCGTCGGACAGGTAGGCGATGCGCGTCCCGTCGGGCGACCACGCGGGACTGCGCTCGTGCACCGCCACCGAGCGGGTCAGGTTGCGCGGATCGCCCTTCTCCGCGGGCACGGTCACGATCTCGCCACGATACTCGAGGGCCGCGCGCGCCCCGGAAGGCGACAGCGCCACCGCCCTGATCCACTGCGGACCCGACGCGTAGTGCGGGCGCCGGTCCACGAGGTCGTGCACGACGCCGATGGTCAGCCGTCGGGCCTGCCCCGAGGCCACGTCATAGAGATGCAGGTAGCCGGCCTGCTCGTAGACGATGCGGCCGGCGGCGGCCGAGGCCCACAGCACCGGGAAGTCGTCGTGGCGTGTCAGCTGCGTGATCGCGCGCGTGGCCGGGTCGTAGACAAACAGGTTGAACTCGCCCGCGCGGTCCGAGCGGAAGTACACCTTGCCGTCGAGCCACATCGGGTCGACGTCGTTGGCGCGGCCCTCCGGCTGGGGAATCTTCTCGGTGGCGTGCGTGGCGACGTCGTACAGGACCACCTCCGAGACGCGGCCGCCGCGATAGCGCTTCCACTGGAGATGCGCCGGCGACAGCGGGTTGTACGCGATGCGCGACCCGTCCGGCGAGTAGCGTGCGCTGGCCGCGTTCGGGATGGGCAGGGCCGTGACCAGGCCGCCGTCCACGGGCACCGTGAAGAGCTGCGTGAAGCGGGTGGTGAACACCGCGCGCGGCGAGGTGAACAGCACCGCCTTGCCGTCGGGCGTGAATCCCTGCGTCAGGTCGGCACCGGGATGCCAGGTCAGCCGCTTCGGCGGACCGCCGGCCGTCGGCACCACGAAGACGTCGACGTTGCCGTCGTACTCGGCGCTGAAGGCGATGAGCGTGCCGTCAGGCGAGAACACGGGTTGCCGCTCGACCCCGACGTCGCTCGTCAGCCGCCTCACGTTGCGCCCGTCGATGTCGCACACGAACAGGTCGCCGGCATAGACGAAGGCGATGTGTGTGGCGCTGATGGCCGGCTGCTGGAGGAGCCGGGTGTCGGTGACGTCGATGCCGTGCGCCGGCGCCGCCGCCAGCAGCAGGGTCAGGACAAAGGAGAGGAGCAGACGACGCAGGGCGGAGTCAGCCATGCCGGGATGATACTCACGGCGCCGCCCGGAAGTTCCCGGAATCTCAGGACGTACCCGACCGGCCGATGGCGCCCACGACGTCGGCGGCCGACCAGTCGCTGCCCATGAAGGTCCGGACGATGCGGCCGTCCGGGTCGACGACGACGGTGCGCAGGCCGTGGATGATCTCGTCGCCGGCGGGTTCGTAGGTGAGCTGGAAGGGCGAGGCGAGGGTACGGATGGCCTCTGGCGTCCCCGTCAGGAGCGCGGTCCGCGCGTATCGCCCGGCATCGGACTCGGCCTCGATCATGCGGTCGCCGAACGCCTTCAGGACGGGCGGCCGGTCGTACTCGGGGTCGACGGTGACCGCGAGCAGCCAGACGTCGTCGCGGCGTCCCTGCGCGGCCAGCGAGCTGGCGACCTCGTTGAGCCGCCGCATCATCAGCGGGCAGAAGTCGGGCAGCGGGCACCGCGTGTAGATGAACGTGTACACCGCCCAGCGGCCCTGGTAGGCGGACGTCGAGACGTCGCGCCCGTCCTGGTCGACCAGGGCGACATCCGGCAGGGGCGTGCCCGGCGCGACCAGCTCGCCGCCCACGCCCCCCGCGCCGCCGCCGGTGCTGTCGGCTTTCGTGATGGCGACCCCCTCGAGCCACGAGCGCGCGCCGTCGAGCACCAGCGTCGCCGTCACGCGGTCGCCCGGCGCGACGACGTCGAGCACCCACGCGTCACGCACGACAAAGTCCATCGTCATCGCGTCCATCAGGCCTTCGACAGGGTCGTGTGCGACCGTGATGACGCGATCGGCCGGCTTGACGCCGCGAACGACGCCCGTCAGCGGGTAGCGCCTGGCGTTGTCGGACGCCTCGAACCCGGCGCCGTCGCCGCTGCCGGTGCCGCACGCCACGCCGCCCGCCATCACGACCACGCAGAGCACGACCGACAGGATGCGCACGACGGGACGCATGGCACGCGAAACGCAGGTCATCTCGTGACGATCCTATCGAAAAGCACGGCTGTGCGGGGTGACGCTATAATCGGCCGGACACGCGACTCCAGCGACCCTGGTCAAACACTGCGCCTCGGCCGCGCCCCAACGCTCCCCGGGGCTGGCCACCAGCCGCCGCGCTCCATGCGCGGCCAGCCGTGATGACCGTCACCGAGGCAGAGCATGGGCGATTTCTATCAGGTAGGCGTCTTCACCACCTTCCATCAGCTGGGCTCGGAGGACGACCTCGAACGACTCGAACAGGAACTGGTGACGCACGGGCGGGTACGCCCGACCGCCCTCGTGTTGCCGGCGCTCTCGTCGGAATTCGACGGCCCGGCCCTGCCGAGAATCATCGAGGAACTGAAAGCAGTTCCCTACCTGAAGCGTGTCGTGCTGTCGCTCGACAGGGCCGACCGCAGCCAGTTCGACCACGCGCGGCGGGCGCTCAGCGTGCTGCGGACGCCCGTGGACGTCGTGTGGCACGACGGGCCGCGGATCAGCGAGCTCTACAGGATGCTGCACGAGTCGTCCCTGCCCATCGGCGAGCAGGGCAAGGGCCGCAGCTGCTGGATGTCGTACGGGTACGTCCTGAGCGAGGGCGACTGCGACGTCATCGCGCTGCACGACACCGACATCACCACCTACAGGCGGTCGATGCTGGCCCGGCTGTGCTACCCCGTCACGAACCCGAACCTGGGCTACGACTTCGCGAAGGGGTACTACCCGCGCGTCGGCAACAACAGGATGCACGGACGCGTCACGCGCCTGCTGATGACGCCGCTCATCAGGAGCCTGATGCGGATCCTGGGGGCGCATCCGCTGCTGAGCTACATGGACAGCTACCGGTACATCCTGGCCGGCGAGTTCGCGATGCACACCGACCTCGTCCGCGCGGTGCGCATCCCCGGTGACTGGGGTCTCGAGGTGGGCATGCTCGCCGAGGTGTACCGCAACACGTCGCTGCGGCGCATCTGCCAGGTGGGCATCACCGACAGGTACGATCACAAGCACCAGGCCGTCTCGAGCGACGACCCGTCGCAGGGCCTGATGAAGATGACCGTCGACATCTGCAAGTCGCTGTTCCGCACCCTCGCGGCGGAGGGCGTGGAGCTGTCGGCGGGCACGTTCCGGACGCTCGAGGCCGCCTACGTCCGCACGGCCGAGGACACGCTGCGGCGCTTCCACCATGACGCGATGCTGAACGGGCTCGACTACGACAGGCACGCAGAGGAGCTTGCCGTGGGGGCGTTCGCCCGCGGCGTGCAGATTGCCAGCCGGCAGTTCCTCGACGACCCGCTCGGCGTGCCGCTCATCCCGAACTGGAACCGCGTCGTCTCGGCGATGCCGTCGTTCCTCGACCAGCTCCGCGATGCCGTCCGGGCCGACAATGCCTGACGAGGCCACGGCCGCGGCACGCGGCCGGCAAGGCCGGCGGCAACCGTAGCAGGCACGTCCCGTGGTGTTCTCCGACCTCGACGGCACGCTGCTCGATCACGACACGTACGACTGGTCGCCGGCACGGCCGGCCCTGGAGGCGCTGCAACGGCGCGGCATCCGCCTCGTGCTCTGCAGCAGCAAGACACGCGCGGAGATGCGGCAGCTCGCACGGGCGATGGACCTCGACGCACCGCTCATCGTCGAGAACGGCGGCGGCATCTGGCTGCCGCCGTCATGGCCGCACCCGCTGCCGCCATCGGCCACGCCTGCCGACGACGGGTGGGTCGTCCGGCTCGGTGCCGACGCCGGCGCGCTCGCGGCGGCGCTGCCTGCCATCGCCCGGACCGTGGGCACGGCGCTGCGAGGGATCCCGTCGATGACCGTCGAGGAGCTCGCCGACCGGACGGGCCTGTCGCGCGAGCGCGCGGCGCTCGCCATGCAGCGCGAGTTCAGCCTGCCATTCGTCTCCGACACGCCCGTGACGGTGGACGCGCTCGACGAGGCGGCGCGCGCGCACGGGCTGCAGGTAACCAGGGGTGGACGCTTCTTCCACCTGCTCGGGCCGTCCGACAAGGGACGCGCGGTACGCCTCGTGGCCGACTGGCTCGGCGCACCAGTGACCGATGCCACCCTGGGGTTCGGGGACGCGCTCAACGACCTGCCGCTGCTGCAGGCCGTTGCGATACCGGTCATCATGCCGCGGCCCGACGGCACGCCGCACCCTGCGCTCGTGGACGCCCTCCCGCACGCGCGGATCGCACCCGCGCCGGGACCGGCCGGCTGGAACGCGGCGGTTCTGGCGTGGCTCGCCGCCACGCCGGCCGTCGAGAAGGATTGACACCCATGACCACTGCATCGACGACGACCGACCTGCTGAATCTCGTCAACGGCGAGTGGCGCCCTGCCGCGAGCGGGCGCACGTTCGAGAGCCGCAACCCGGCCGACACGACCGACCTCGTCGGCCGCTTTCCGGCGTCGGACGCGGCCGATGTCGACGCGGCCGTCGCCGCGGCGACGGCCGCGCAACCGGCGTGGGCCGATGTGCCTGCGCCGAAGCGCGGCGACGTCCTTTTCCGCGCGGCTGCCCTGCTCGAGGCCCGTGCCGACGCCGTCGCGCGCGACATGACGCGCGACGAGGGCAAGACGCTGCCGGAAGCGCGGAGCGAGGTGGCGCGGACCATCAACATCCTGCGGTACTACGGCGGCGAAGGCGCGCGGCTGTTCGGCCGCGTCGTCCCGTCGGAACGCGACAGGGTGTTCGTGCACACCTTGAGGACGCCGCTTGGCGTCGTCGGCGCGATCACGCCGT
>CAYSHC010000014.1:0-44398 GCA_964430855.1 uncultured Vicinamibacteraceae bacterium | reverse complement strand
TGGAACTTCCCCATCGCCATCCCCGCCTGGAAGGCCTGCCCCGCCATCGTCGCGGGCAACGCCGTCGTGCTGAAGCCGTCGGAGCTCGCGCCGCTGTGCGCAGTGCGCCTCGCCGAGGTGCTCCACGAAGCAGGCCTGCCCGCCGGCGTGCTCAACGTCGTGCACGGCGGCGGCGATGCCGGCGCCGCGCTCGTGGAGCATCCCGGCGTGCGTGCCGTCTCGTTCACTGGCTCGGAGGCAACGGGTGGCAAGGTGGCAGCCGTCTGCGGCGCCCGTCGCATCCGCGTGCAGCTCGAGATGGGCGGCAAGAACCCCACGATCGTGCTCGACGACGCGAACCTCGAAGAGGCCGCGGGCATCGTGCTGAACGCCGCGTTCGGCTCGACGGGCCAGCGCTGCACCGCGACGTCGCGCGCGATCGTGCAGCGTGGCGTGGCCGAGGCGTTCACCGAGCTGCTCGTGCAGAAGGCGAAGGCCATGCGCGTCGGCAACGGCGCCGAGCCGGGCGTGGACGTCGGGCCGAGCATCGACGAGCGCCACGCGGACGGCGTCGTGCGCGCCGTCGGCGAAGCCGCAAGCGCCGGCGCGCGGGTGCTGACCGGCGGCGCCCGCCTCACCGAGGGACCGCTCGCGCGCGGGTACTTCGTCCAGCCGACGGTGCTGACCGACGTCTCACCCGCGATGCCCATCGCCCAGGAGGAAGTCTTCGGCCCCGTCGTGGCGGTGCTGCCCGTGGACGACCTCGAGGAAGCGCTGCACGTGGCCAACGACGTGCGGTTCGGCCTCTCCGCCACGATCTGCACGACCTCCATCTCGTCGGCCCTGCTCTTCGCGCACCGCATCGAGGCTGGACTCGTGATGGTGAACCTGCCGTCGGCCGGCGTGGAGTTCCAGGTGCCCTTCGGCGGCACGAAGGCCAGCTCGCTCGGGCCGCGCGAGCAGGGCCCGGAAGCCGTGGACTTCTACACACAGCTGAAGACGGTGTACGTGAAGTACTGAGGACAGAGGAACGAAGGACGGGAGGAACGGGAAGTCAAGGACGCGGCGGAGGATCAGGCCGAGGCCGACAAGCGCGAGAGCAGCGCATCGGCGCGGCGGCGCCAGGCGTCGAGCGTGCTCCTGACGTCCTTCCACCTGGCCTGCTCTGCTCGCACGAAGCGGCCGTAGGGCGCGATGCCGTCGGCAAGGCGGTGCGCGCTGCGATCGCGGGCCGTCTCGAATTCCGTGCGCAGCGCGCCGGCGAGCCGCTGCCGGAGCGCCGTGATCTTGTCGCCGAGCTCCTGCCTCGCACGGCGCCGCTTCGCGGGAATCACCAGGAACCCCATCGCGCCCAGGACGCCGGCGGCGAGCATGCCGCTGACGTCCGCGGCGGCTGTCGTCGCCACGGCGGTGACGACGGCGCCGAGCCCGACGGCGCTGGCGCCCATGGCGGCCGTGGCGGCCACGGCCGTCCGCGCGTCGTCGGCAAGCCTGCGCGACTCGCGGCGCCGGTCGAAGCCCTCCACCACGCGCTGTGCCTCGCGCCCCACCGAGTCGAGCAGCCGCGTGCGATCCATCTGGAACCCGCCGGCGTCGTGGCCGCCCAGCACGCGGTCGCCGTGCTCCCGCGTCCGCTGCGCCAGCGTCGACGACAGCGCCTGCCACTGCCGCAGGTCCTGGTCCACGAGCCAGTCGATCAGCTCCGACACACGGCGCTCCACCTGCGCCGGCGCGTCCGCGACGACGCGATCCTCGAACTCCTGCTGGACGCGCGCGCGGTTGAGCAGGTCGAAGACGCGCCCGATGCGCAGCGTGTCGTCGAGGAACGCGTGGCCGCGCGACTCCATGTCGACGAGCGCCTTCTCGACGGCCGTCATGCGGAGCTCGAAACCGCGCTCGAGGTCCTCGGCGTAGAGCGCGAGCTGGCGCTCGATGTCGTCGAGCGCCTGGACGTCCGTCGCCAGGAGCGCCGTGCGCTCGTCGGCCAGCGCCGCGGACCGCCGCGCCAGGGCGTCGCCGATCCCGAGCGGGTTGGCCAGCTTCAGCCGGAAGCGTTCCGCGTCGTCGAGCGTCTCGCGCACGTAGCGCTCGAGCGGCTCGAAGCCGCTCGCGTCCCACAGCCCGGGCTCGCCGTGCTTCGCCTTCCACGCCAGGCGCGCGCTGACGCCGAACACCTCGGGATCCTGGCCGAGGAGCGTCCTGCCTGCGTCGCGCACGAAGCGCAGCACCTCGTCGCGCTGGCGCTGCTCGTCGAAGATGTCGACCTTGTTGACGACGAGGACGACCTTCTTGCCCCACTCGCGGATGGCCTCGAGGAAGACACGCTCGGTCTCGGTGAACGGCCTGTCGGCCGAGGTGACAAACAGCACGAGATCGGCGCGCGGGACGAAATCGCGCGTGAGCCGCTCGTGCTCGCGGTGAATGGCGTTGGTGCCGGGCGTATCGACCACGTGCAGGTCGCGCAGCAGCTCCACCGGCGCCGTAACGACGCGCGTCCCGCTGGCATCGACGCCGCTGCCGGCGGCCTCGCCGTGCTTCACCACCTGAATGGTCGCCGTCGTCGGCGTGACGCCCTCGTCGAACACGCGCGTGCCGAGCAGCGCGTTCACGAAGGCGCTCTTCCCGGCGTTGAACTCGCCCACGACGACGAGCAGGAAGAAGTCGTCGAGCTGCCTGATGGACGCCGTCAACGCGGCAAGGTCATCGTCCGGAGCAGGCAGCCGCGCCAGCACGTCGCGCAGCTCGTCGAGCAGCGCACGGGCGTCGGCAAGCTGACGCGCAGCCTCCGGCGTCAGCACGCGCGAACCGGCGATGGACATTGGGAAAGTCTACAGGAGGCGGACGCGGGACGCTTTTCGCTTACCGCTTGCCGCGTTCCGCGTGCGGCGTCCCGCTCCACCAGGCCGCCGGGTCCGTCGCGACGCTCCTCAGTGCCGGCTACCGCGCGGTGGTTGCTTGCGACAGGGCGTGCAGGCCGTGATGATGCGGCTCATCCAGCCATCAAGCGTCAGCCGCCAGCCATGAGCCATGAGCCATCAGTCGTCAGGCATCACGCATCAGGCATGACATGAGGCATCAGGCATCAGGCATGAAGGTAGAGCTCCTCATACCTCGGCACGACCTCCTCCAGCCTGAACCGGGCGTGCACGTCGGCGGCGCCGGCGCGGCCCATCGCGCGGCGGCGCTCGTCGTCGGCGAGCAGTGTCAGGGCGGCTTCCGCCATGCCGTCGATGTCGTCGGGGTCGCGCAGGTATCCGGTGACGCCCTCGGTGACCACCTCGGGCAGGCCGCCCACCCTTGACGCGATCACCGGCACCTCGCACGCCATCGCCTCGAGCGCCGAGAGACCGAAGCTCTCCTGGGCCGAGGGCAGCAGGAACAGGTCGGCGATGGACAGCCACGGAAGCCCGTCGGGCTGCTCGCCGACAAAGTGCACGTGATCGCGCAGGCCGAGGTCGCGCACGCGCTGCTCGACGCGCGGACGCTCCGGGCCATCGCCCACCAGCACGAGGTACGCGGGCCGTGCTGCCTGGACGCGGGCGAAGACGTCCACGACGGCGTCGAGCCGCTTCACGGGCCTGAAGTTCGACATGTGCAGCAGCAGCGCCGCGCCCGCGTCGCCGCCGACCAGGCGCGCGCGGAGCCCGTCATCCGGCCGGCGCTGGTAGCGCTCGACGTCGAGGAAGTTGGGGATGACGTGGATCTCGCGGCGGACGCCGAGCGATCGCACGGTGTCGGACGCGAGGCTCCGCGAGACCGCCGTCACGGCGTGCGACCGCGCGATGGAGAACCCCACGACGGCCGAGTACGACGGGTCGCTGCCGACGAGCGTGATGTCGGTGCCGTGCAGCGTCGTGATCATGCGCGGCACCTTGACGCCCGGCATGTCCATCAGCATCTGGTCGGCCAGGTAGGCCGCGGTGGCGTGCGGCACGGCGTAGTGGGCGTGCACGATGTCGAGGCGGCGCTCGCAGGCCACGCGCACGATCGTGTTGACCAGTGCCAGCAGGTACTGCGGCTCGAGGAACAGCGGGTACGGCGGGACGGTGACGCGCTCGAACCAGAAGCGGGGCTCGCCCGCGCGCCAGCGGAACGGCGGATCGTGGCTGATGAGGTGCACCTCGTGCCCGCGCCGCGCGAGCGCGCGTCCGAGCTCGGTCGCGACGACGCCGCTGCCGCCGACCGAGGCGTAGCAGACGATGCCGACGTTCATCGCTCGTCCCTGAAGAGGCCCGACCGCACGACGGGCTGCCTGACGATGACGCCCTCGGCGAAGGCGACGCCGGCGAGCGCGCCGAACTGCGCGTCGCGGCTCTCGATGAGCTGCGCGAACCCCTGGCCGACCAGCCGCGTGACGGTGGCTCCTGCGCCCGACGGCGCAAACTGGCTGCGATGGCAGGCCAGCGCCTCGCGCTTCGTCTCGTACCAGGCGGAGACGTCCACGACAAACGACGGCGTGGCGGCGTCGTTGATGAAGTAGTAGCAGACCCAGTCGGGCCGCCAGGCGTCGTTGTCGGTCACGTATCGCCGCAGGCCGCTGCGGTGCGCGGCCGTCGCGAGCACGCGGCTCGCCGCGACGTGGTCCGGATGACGGTCGTCCCAGTACGGCACCGCGACCGTCCGTGGCCGGTGGCGCCTGATGACGTCCACGGCGGCGCGAAGCTGATCATCGCTGCCCCTGATGCCGCCGTCGGGCCAGCCCAGGTTCTCGCGCAGCGCGACGCCGAGGACGCGGGCGGCGGCCTCGGCCTCGGCCAGCCGCTCCTCGGGCGTGCCGTTGCTGCCGAGCTCCCCGGCCGTGAGGTCGCAGAGGCCGACGGCGGCGCCCTCGGCGGCGTGACGCGCGACCGTCCCGCCCAGCCCGATCTCGATGTCGTCCGGGTGTGCGCCAAAGACGAGCAGGTCCAGTGCCATCAGTACATCATCGCTTACGGGCGCGGCGGCGCTCACGCTGGCACGGGGCGGGGGCCTACGGATTCGTCGGACGGGGCTGCGCCCGCCTCGCCTCGTCCACCATGGCCTTCACCTCGGCCATCAGCGTCGGGACGTGGTACGGGATGCCGTCCTTGATGGTCCACTCGATGCCGCCCCCGCGCACGATCCGGCCGTCGCGCAGCTCCTCGATGCCGTAGGGATTCAGCACGCGCAGGTTCTCGAGCGGGTTGCCGTTGACGACGAGCAGGTCGGCCAGATACCCGGTGCGCACGCGCCCGAGCTCGTGCCCCCTGCCGAGGAGCGCCGCGCCGTTCACCGTCGCGTGCCTGATCACTTCCAGCGGGTGGAAGCCCGCCTCCTCGTGCAGCTCGAGCTCGCGGACGAGGCCGAAACCGTAGATCGAGTAGATGAAGCCGGCATCGTCGCCCGTGGTGATGCGGCCGCCCTTGAGGCCGAACGACCGCAGCGCGTCCATCCAGATGCGGTACTGCTGGCGCCAGCGCACCTCCATCGTGTTGGTCCACCGCGTGAAGTAGGAGCCGTGGTTGGCGAGGTTCGGCTCGAAGAACGCCTGGAGCGACGGGTGCAGGTACTCGCGGTACCACGGGAGGTTCTGGGCCTTGATGACGTCGCGGCTGGCCTCGTAGATCGACAGCGTGGGGCTCCAGGTGACGCCGGCGGCGACCATCCGGTCGAGCACCGCATCGAGCTTGGCCGGGTTCGTCTGCACGTACAGCTCGCCCGCGCGCGAGAAGCGCATCAGCTCGTCGCTGTAGTTCATGTCGGCCGGGAAGTCCTGCACGCCGTCGAGCGCGGCGTCCGCAATGCCGTAGAAGTGCTCGATGCTGTCGACGCCGAGCTCGATGAAGTCGTCGGCTGTCGTCTCCTCTACGGCGATGTGCGTGGTGGTGGGCAGTCCCAGCGCCTTCGCCTCGCTCATCACGACCTCGAGCTGGTCGCGATCCATCCCGAAGATCTTCAGGCCGTCGGCGCCGCGCGCCTTCGCCTCCCTGACGTTGGCGCGGATGGCGTCGGCCGAGCCGTCGCCGCGGTTGACCACCCAGTACACCTGCATGCGCGGCGCGATGATGGCGTTCTTCGCCGACTCGGCCTGCCACTGCTTGCTCTTCGCGAAGTTGCCGCCGTTCTCGCGCGTCAGCGTGACACCGGCGGCAAGGTACAGGTTGCGGGCGTACTGGATCGGCATCGGCCGTCCGGCCCGCTCCTCGTGCCAGTGCATGTGCGTGTTCACCATGCCCGGCATCACGTACTTGCCGCGCGCCTCGATGACGGCGTCGGCCTCGACGGGGAGCGTGCGTGCGATGTTCGCGATGCGACCGTCCTCGACGAGGATGTCCATCGGCCCGTACGGCGGCTTGGCGTTGCCGTAGATGATCATCGCCTCGCGGATCAGGAGGCGGGCGGGCTTGCGCGCGTGGACGGCGGTGTCGCCGGCGCCTCGGCGCCCCTGCGCGCCGAGAAGGACGGGCGTGACGGACGTGGCGGCCAGGACGGCCGTCAGGACGGACAGCGATGCGAGAAGTCGTGGGCGCATTGGTCGACCGGATCTCATGGCACGGGCAGCCATCCGCCCGGCACCTCTGGAATGCGATGGCGGAAGTGTATCCACAGGCGTCCGTCAGCGTCATCCTGCCGGATCACGTCCACCGCCCAGGGCAGGCGGACCGACGGGCAGCCCGTGGCACGGCCCGGCCTGTCGTCGGGGGTCGCGCAGGCGTGGGTCGAGACCTCGAGCCCGGGCGACTCCGGCGCGGCGGCCAGCACCACCGCCGGGTCGAGGCGTGCCAGCACGACGTCGGCGCGCTCGCGCAGGCGGTCCACGGTGACAAACGCCAGCGACTGCGCGTTCACCCACACGAACGGCGAACGGCGGCCGTGCTGGGGCTCCCGGCCGGGCACGAGGCAGGTGGCAGCGCCCGTGCGCTCGCGGTACGAGGCGCAGACATCCTGGCGGGACGGCAGGTAGATCACCCGGCCCTGACAGCGGCCGTCGCCGAACGGACACAGCCGGCGCAGCGCCTCGCCAGGGGCGGTGACGTCGAGCACGGCGTAGACCGTCTCGTTCCAGGGCCAGTCGGTGTCGAGCCGGCTGTAGTACTCCTCGAACGCGAGATAGCGCCCTCCGGGCGACGGCGTGATGTGGCGCGCCTTGAGCGACGTGACGACCCGCGCCTCGCGCAGGTCGACGACGATGATGCCCGAGGCGTCGTGGTCCTGGTCGGTCAGGACGACGAGCCTGTCGGAGGGCGCGTGGACGTACATGGCCGACACGGCGCGCGCCATGCGCCAGACGGGCACGCCGCCGAGCGGCACCTGCACCGTGCCGGATCCCGACGACGCCTCGACACGCGCGCCGTCGAGGCCGCTCGACGCGGTCTCGGCCGTGATGGCCAGCGTCCAGCCGGCCTCCGCGGCGCTGGCGACCACGTGGCGGCTCGGCACGGGCTGGGCTGCCGCGGCGGCGCCGGAGGCGGCGTCGGCCGTGCCCGCGAGGACGGCCGCCAGGACCCATGCCGCGAGCAGCGCCGACGCCCGGCCGCGACGGCGGCGGGCGCGCGTCCTGCCCGCAGGCCGGTGGTACGCTACCGGATGATGGTCTCGAGGCGACACCTGCTTCTCACGCTGCCGGCGGCGCTGGCGCTGCCGCGCCTGGGCACGGCGCAGCCCACCTTCTCGACCCGTGCGCAGACGGTGCCCGTCTACGTGACCGTCACCGACGAGAACAAGCGGCTCGTGGGCGGCCTCACCCGCGACGACTTCGAGATCTTCGATGAGAAGGCTCCGCAGGAGATCATCCTCTTCGACAACTCGGTCCAGCCCGTCACCGTCGCCGTCATGCTCGACTCGAGCGGCAGCATGACGATGAACCTTGAGCTGCTCAAGCAGGCCGCCGAGCAGTTCATCATCCGCCTGCTGCCCGAGGACAAGGGGCGCGTCGGCTACTTCAACGACAAGATCGCCTTCCTCAGCGAGTTCACGAACGACCGCGACCTCATCATCGCGTCGATCCGGGACATGCAGTTCGGCAACCCGACGCGCCTGTACGACGCGCTGGCCTTCAGCCTCGACGAGCTGCGCGACGTGGAGGGCCGCAAGGTGATCCTGGCCTTCACCGACGGCGCCGACACGGCGAGCCGCATCGGCCAGGGCGAGGTCCTGCGACGGGCGCGCGAAGAGGAAGTGATGATTTACGGGATCGGGCTCGAGGCGCAGATGGGCGGCATGCGCACGCGCCCCGACCGTGCGCTGCGCCGCCTCGCCCAGGAGACGGGCGGCGGCTACTTCGAGCTCGACAGCGCCGACGACCTCGGCCCCACGTTCACGCGCGTGGCGCAGGAGCTGCACAGCCAGTACCTGCTGGGATTCGAGCCGGCGAAGGCCGACGGCAAGGTGCACAGGATCGAGGTCCGCGTGAAGCGCCCCGGGCTCGTCGCGCGCGGACGGCGGACGTATCAGGCGCCGCGCGGCGCCTGATCACGTCGCCGGGAAGGACGGCCCTACTGGCCGGTCTGGATCTGCACGGGCGCATCGAAGCGCACACGCAGCACGGTGCCTGCCGCCAGGTCCACGTCGGTGCCGGGGGTGGCCAGCACGGTGCCGCCGCCGCCGATCAGGATGCCGGCCAGCGCGCCCTTGAACCCGCCGAGGATGCCGCCGATGATCGCGCCGGCCGCGGCGCCCGTCGTCATCTTGCCCACCTCACCCTTGATGCCCTCGCCTTCGAGCGCCTGGGTCACCGTTGCCCGGATGCGGTAGGTCTGCCTGTCGACGGTCATCTGGTCGAAGCTGAGCGTCAGCCGCCCGCGCCTGTCGGTGCGGGTGGCCTTCTCCACGCCGCTCACGACTCCGCGCAGCACCGAGCCGGCGGGCACGAGCAGCGTGTCGCCCGAGTAGAGGTCAACGAGCGTGGTCGCCTCGAAGCGATCCTCGACGGCGGCCGTCGACGACGACAGCGGCGTCTGCAGGCGCACGTCGAGCTCCTGGCCGACGGCGATCTCGTTGCTGCCGCGGCGCGTCGGCGTCACCTCGCGCAGCGCCGTGCCCGACGCCTCCCGCTGCAGCGCCTCCAGCCTGTCGCGGACAGCCGTGTACTCGCTGCGCGGGACGTTGCCCTCGCGGCGCAGCCTGACGCGCAGGTACGCGATGTCGTCCTCGATCAGCTCCAGCTCGCCCGAGAGCCTGTTGGCGCGCGCCGTATCGGTGGACTGCAGCTCCTGCACCTGCCGCGTCAGCGCGGCGTGCTGGTCCTGCAGCCGGTCGAGGTCGGCCTGCGTCATGGTGTCCTGCCCGGCCGCCAGGGCTGGCAGCAGCAGGGCGAACAGCCACGCCGTCGTTGCACGGGCCCATTTCGACATCGCCATCTCCTTGTCGTGTGTGAGGTCCACCCGCGTCGGCTCCGGCCGCGCGGAGACGGTCAGCCGAACAGCCGACGCAGCCATTCGACGCGCGTCAGGTCGTTGTAGATCACGGTCACCATCAGGATCATCAGCATCGCGAAGCCGGCCATGAGCATCCGCTCCTTGGCCCGCATGCTGAAGTCGCGCCGGGCGAGGCCCTCGATGGCGAGGATCGCGATGTGGCCGCCGTCGAGGATCGGGATCGGCAGCAGGTTGAGCAGCCCGAGGTTCAGGCTGATCATCGCCATCGTCGCGAAGAGGGCCGCCCAGCTGACGGCCGCCGCGCCGCCGGCGACCTCCGCGATGCCGATCGGCCCCATCAACTGCCGCGGCGACGTGTCGGCGGTGAGCAGGCCGCCGAGCATCTCGAAGATCATCGTCGACCACTGGAGGTTCTGCTGGACGCTCAGGCCGATCGCCTGGAAAAACGTCGGGTCGACGGTGCGGGTCTCCCACGGGCTGAACTGCACGCCGATGCGCCCGACGCCGCCCTCGTCGCGGGGCGTCACGACGACCTCGCGCTCGGTGCCGTCACGGCGCACCGTCAGCGTCACGGGTGCGCCAGGGCTCTTGCCGATCTCGTCGGCCAGCGCGACGTCGGTGGTGTCGCTGCCATTCACGCGGACGATCACGTCGCCGGCCTGGAGGCCGGCGGCCGCCGCCGGGCTGCCCGCCATCACCTGCGTGAGCTGCGGGTGGACGTCCGGCGCGATGCCGATGTCGCCAATCTCGTACTTGGTATGGGCTTCGGGGACGACGCTCAGCGTGTGGCGCTCGCCGTCGCGGCGCACGACGATCTGGACGTCGCGGTTCGCGCGCGGCAGCACGCGCAGCTGGAGTTCCTCCCAGGTGCGGACCTCGGTGCCCGCGACCTCGAGGATGAGATCGCCGGGCCGGAGGCCCGCCTGCTCGGCCGGCGATCCCGGCAGCACGCGGCCGACGACCGGCGCCTCCTGCTCGAAGGCCGGCACCGTGGCGCCCTGGTAGATCACCAGCGTCATCACGACCAGCGCGAGCAGGATGTTCATGACCGGGCCGGCGATCAGGATCTGGAAGCGCTGCCACTTGGTCTTGGACATGAACTCGTCGGGCGCGCCCGCGCGCGGGTCGTCCGGCGATTCGCCCGCCATCTTCACGTAGCCGCCGAGCGGAATGGCCGAGATGGCGTACTCGGTATCGCCACGCCGGAACTTCAGCAGCTTCGGGCCGAAGCCCAGCGAGAAGGTCAGCACCCGGACGCCGTTCCAGCGTGCCAGCAGGAAGTGCCCGAGCTCGTGGACGAACACGAGCACACCAAGCACGAACAGGAAGGCCCACACACTCGTCACTGCGATACCTCGGATCTCGATTGTAGCGCCGCGACGTGCGCGGCCGCCCTGCGGCGCGACCAGTCGTCCACCGCCCTGATGTCCTCGATCGTGGCCGTGTCGAACGATTCGCTCGCTGCCCGGTCGAGCATCTCGGCGACGACGGCGGCGATGCCCGGGAAGCTCAGGCGCCGCTCGAGAAAAGACGCCACGGCGACCTCGTTGGCCGCATTCAGGACGACAGGAGCGGCCCCGCCGGCCCGGAGCGCGTCGAAGGCGAGCTGGAGGCAGGGGAAGCGCTGGAAGTCCGGCGGCGAGAAGGTGAGCGTCCGGCTCTGGCTCCAGTCGAGCCGGGGCACGGTGCTGGCCCAGCGCTCCGGGTAGGTGAACGCGTACTGGATCGGCAGCTTCATGTCGGTGACGCCGAGCTGCGCGATCACCGACCCGTCAGCGAACTCGACCATCGAGTGGACGACCGACTGCGGGTGGATCACCACCTCGATGCGCTCCGCGGGCACGTCGAACAGCCAGTGCGCCTCGATGACCTCGAGGCCCTTGTTCATGAGCGTGGCCGAATCGATCGTGATCTTGCGGCCCATCTTCCACGTGGGATGGCTGAGCGCGTCCTCGGCCGTCACCGACGACAGGGCCTCGGGCGGCGTGTCGCGGAACGGCCCGCCCGACGCCGTGAGAATGAGCCGGGCGACGTGGCTGTCGGGATGGCCGTGCAGGCACTGGTGGATGGCGTTGTGCTCGCTGTCCACCGGCAGCACGGCGACGCCGCGCGCCCGCGCGCGCTCCATGACGAGCGCGCCGGCCATCACGAGCACTTCCTTGTTGGCGAGCGCGATCGTCTTGCCCGCGTCGATTGCCGCCAGCACCGCCTCGAGCGCCTCGGTGCCCGAGCTCGCGCACAGCACGACGTCCACGTCGTCGCGGACGGCGATGGCGACGAGGCCGTCGCGCCCGCTCGCCCATGTGTCCACGCCCGCGCCTGCGGCCGTCCCGGCCACCGCGTGACGCACGGCCTGGAGCGACGCGTCGTCGCACATCGCGACGCCGCCGAGGCGGTAGCTCGCCACGATCTCGCTCATGCGCGCCACGTTGCGGCCGGCCGCGGCCGCGACGACGGAGAGCCGCCCGGGGTGCGCGTCCACGACGGCAAGCGCGCTGCTGCCGATCGACCCGGTCACGCCGAGGATCGCGATGCGCGTCACTGCGCCCCCCCGCCGGCGACGAGCCAGGTCGCGCCCACGTAGAAGACCGGCGTCGTGAAGATGAGCGCGTCGATCCGGTCGAGCATCCCGCCATGCCCGGGAATCAGGCCCGAGGCATCCTTGACGTCCACGCTGCGCTTGATGAGCGACTCGAACAGGTCGCCGAAGATGCCGACGACGGCCAGCAGCGCGCCAAAGGCGCCGAGCAGGAGCGGCGGCACGCCGGGCATGGCCCAGGCGCCGAAGGCCGGCAGGACGAGGGCGGCAGCGACGAGGCCGCCGATCGCGCCCTCACGCGTCTTCTTGGGGCTGACGGCGGGCGCGAGCGGCGTGCGGCCGAGGGCGCGCCCGGTGTAGTACTGCGCCGTGTCACTGGCCACCTGCGTGGCAATCAGGGCGATGAGCGTCGCCGGGCCGAAATCGGTGCGAATGAGCACCACGACGGCGACGGGCACCGACAGGTACAGCAGCGGAAAGAGCATGACCGCCGTCTCGGCCAGGCTCTCGCGCGCCGTGCGGCCGCGCAGCACCATCAGGGTTCCCACGATGGCGGGCGCCAGCAGCACCGGGAGGATCGGCCGCGTCCGCGTGGCAAACAGCAGGAACCCGACGATGGCGACCGCGGTCGCGAGCCAGGGCACGAGCTGCAGCCCCGTCCGCCGCGCGAGCGCCTCGTACTCGTGGCACGAGAGGCCGAGCACGACGAGGCACAGCAGCAGCGTGGCGACCGGCGGGAAGAACCAGACCAGCCCGAGCACCACCGGAAACAGGACGAGCGCGCTGAGGATGCGTGTCACCGGCCGGCTGCCACGGGCTGCGAAGCCGGCGCAATCCCGCCGAACCTGCGCTCGCGCTTCTGGAAGTCCAGGATGGCCTCGAACAGGTCCGTCCGCCTGAAGTCGGGCCACAGCGTGTCGGTGACGTGGATCTCGCTGTAGGCGATCTGCCAGAGCAGGAAGTTGCTCACGCGGAGCTCGCCGGAGGTGCGGATCAGCAGGTCGGGATCCGGCTGCCCGGCGGTGTAGAGATAGCGGCCGAGGGTGGCCTCGTCGAGGGCTGCCGGGTCCACGCCGTCGAGCATCGCGCGCCGCACGGCGTCGACGATCTCGGCGCGCCCGCCGTAGTTCAGGGCGATGTTGAGCACCATCCCCGTGTTGCCGCGCGTGCGCTCGACCGCGTCGGCCAGCTCACGGCGGACATCGGGCGAAAGCTCCTCGATCCGCCCAATCACCTGGAACCTGATGTTGTTGTCGGTCAGCGTCCCGAGCTCGCTGCGCAGGTAGCGCTTGAGCAGCGCCATGAGCGTGGCGACCTCCGCGGCGGGCCGCTTCCAGTTCTCGACCGAGAACGCATACAGCGTCAGCACCTGCAGCCCGAGCCGGGCGCCCGTCTCGATGACCTCGCGCACGGCCCGCGTGCCCGCCCGATGCCCCTCGACCCGCGGCAGGTGGCGCTGCCCGGCCCACCGGCCGTTGCCATCCATGATGATGGCCACGTGCGCCGGGAGGCGTTCCGGATCGATGAGGCTGGCCAGGTCGGCGTCGCGGGAGCCGGGCGGCAGCCATTGGAGCAGGGCCTCGAGCGACATGGACAAGGAGGAATCATAGCAGGAGGCGCGGGGGAGCGCTTCGCGGCCGGCCGCCGGCGGCCGGCGGCAAGCGGACGGCGGTAACCGGTCCGCGCCCCGGCCTGTTGCATCATGTCCGCGTGCCTCGCTACCTCCTGCGCGTCGCGTATGACGGCACGGATTACGTCGGGTGGCAGCGACAGGCCTCCGGTGTGTCCATTCAGCAACGGCTGGAGGAGGCGGCGACAGCCCTGTCGCGGGAGCCGGTGACGGTGGTGGGCGCCGGGCGGACCGACGCGGGCGTGCACGCCATCGGGCAGGCTGCCCACTTCGATCTCGCCGATCCACGCCCGCCGGACGTCGTCGTGAAGGCGATGAACGCCCGCCTGCCGGACGACATCCGCGTGCGGGAGGTCCGTGCCGTGGACGATCGGACGCACGCCCGCTACTCCGCCACGGGCAAGACCTACAGGTACCGGTGGCTGGTGAGCGCCACGGGCCAGCCGCTGCTCGAGCGGTACGCCTGGCGGGTGGCGCCCCCGATCGACGTCGACGCCATGACCGCGGCGGCGCGCCGGCTCGTGGGGCGGCACGACTTTGCCGGGTTCCAGTCCACGGGCACCGACGTCAGCGACACGGTGCGCGAGCTGACCGACGCGGCGGTGCGCGTGCTCCCGGTCGAGGCCCCCGAGTCCCTCGGCCTGTCCGGCGACGAGGCCCTCGTCGAGCTGCTGATCTCGGGGACCGGCTTCCTCAGGCACATGGTGCGCGCGATTGCCGGTACCCTCACCGACATCGGGCGCGGCCGCTGGCCGGTGAGCCGGATCGACGAGATCCTTGCCGTCCGCGACCGGAGCCTGGCGGGCCCGACGGCCCCCTCGCACGGCCTGACGCTCGTGGACGTCCGCTACCCGCAGGCGACGGCCACGACGTCCCCGGCCGCTGTTTCCCCGGCCGCTATTTCCCCGGCCGCGACCCCGGCTTCACGGCGGGGACGTCTCGGAGATGCGTCGGCACCTGGTCCGGCGGGAACGTCGGGAAACTGACCGACGCCAGGCTCACGTACGGCACGCCGATGGCGGCGCCGCCCCCGCGATTGATGATCGACGCCGCACCGACGACCTCCGCGCCCGCCGCGCGCGCGACCTCGATCGTCTCCACGGTGGACTTCCCCGTCGTCACCACGTCCTCGACGACGAGCACGCGCTCGCCCGGCGCCAGCGAGAACCCGCGGCGCAGCGTCAGCGCGCCGTCCTGCCGCTCGGCGAAGATCGCGCGCACGCCGAGGGCGCGCCCCACCTCGTGCCCGATGATGAGCCCGCCCATCGCGGGCGAGAGCACGACGTCCACCTCCAGGCCCGCCGCGCGCACCGTGTCGCCGAGCGCCTGCCCCAGCCGCTCGGCATGCCGCGGATGCTGGAGCACGAGCGCGCACTGGAGGTACCCCGTGCTGTGCAGCCCGGACGTGAGAATGAAGTGCCCTTCGAGCAGGGCACCGGACTCGCGGAACAGGTGAAGGACGTCGTCTGGAGACATCGAAGGCCTATCGTTTCAGGGTTCGTTCGAAGAGCGAGAGGATGCGGCGGTACTCGTCGGCCCAGCTCGTCTCCTCGACGAACGCGTGGTCCTCGACGGGGTACAGTGCCAGCTCCCAGTTGTCCTTGCGCAGCTCGATGAGCCGCTGCGCGAGGCGGATCGAGTCCTGCGCGTGCACGTTCACGTCCACGAGGCCGTGGCAGATGAGCAGCGCGCCCTTCAGGCCCTCGGCAAAGTGAATCGGCGAGCTGCGGCGGTAGGCCTCGGCGTCGTGCTGCGGCACGTTCAGGATGTTCGACGTGTAGCCATGGTTGTAGTGCGCCCAGTCGGTGACGGGCCGCAGCGCCGCGCCGGCGGCGAAGACATCAGGCGTGGTGAACATCGCCATGAGCGTGATGAAGCCGCCGTAGCTGCCGCCGTAGACGCCGATGCGCCTCGCGTCCACGCGGTGCTCGTCCACCAGGTACTTCGCGCCGTCGACGATGTCGTCGAGGTCCTTGCCGCCCATGTGGCGGTAGATCGCCGTGCGCCAGTCGCGGCCGTAGCCGGCGCTGCCGCGGTAGTCCACGTCGAGCACCACGTAGCCGCGCGAGGCGAGCAGGTGGTGGAACATGTACTCCCTGTAGTAGCTCGACCAGTACCGGTGGGCGTTCTGCAGGTAGCCCGCGCCGTGCACGAAGATCCCGGCGGGGCGCCGCGGGTGGCGCGTCGCGCCGACCATCGCGGGCGTGTAGAGCCGCGCGGGCACCTCGACGCCGTCGCGCGCGGTGAAGTGCACGAGCGTCGGGTCGAGCCAGCGCGTCGCGAGCCACTCCGGCGACGGGCTCGTCGTCACCTTCGTCGCCTCGGCCCCTGCCCTGTTGGGCATCACGAACACCTCGGGCGGCTGGTTCCCGCGTGACGACACGAGGCCGATCGTGCGCCCGTCGGGCGAGACCGTGCCCGCGTGCGCGCCCGTCGTGACCGTGAGCCTCGTCCGCTCGCCGCCGTCGACGCTCACGGCGTAGAGGTGCCGCTCGCCCGGGTGCGCTTCGGTGGTCTGGAGGTAGAAGCGCTGCCGATCGGCAGAGAGGCTGGCGGCCGTGACCTCCCACGGTCCGGCCGTCAGCGCGCGCGCCGCGGGCTGCGCCGCCTCGACGTCCGCGACGTAGAGGTGCATCCAGCCGTCCTTCTCGGCGAGGAACCAGTACCGGCGGTCGTCGACCCACCCTCCGGCGCCGCCGACCTCGCGCACCCAGGCATCGTCGTGCACGTGGTCGATGACCGTGCCCGTCCCCGTCGCCGGATCGACGCGCAGCAGCCAGCGGTCCTTGTTGTCCTCGCTGCGGACGGCCGCCACCGCGATGCCGCGCTCCCGCGACAACTCGGGCATGCTCCAGCGCACGGCGCGCGGCTGCGCGCCGTCGCCCGGCACGTCGGCCGAGGCCCACACTGACGTGCGCTCCTGCAGGTCGAGGACGGCCAGCAGGCGACGTCCCTGTGCGTCGCCGACCTTCGTGCGGACCTCGCGCGGCTCCGTGTACGCGGTCTCGGTGACGTAGGCCGGGACGTTGGCGGGCCGCGCACCATCGGGACGCTCGTTCACCAGCACCCACACGTAGCGGCCTGTCGGGTCGAGCTGCATGTCGGCCACCGACTGCCGCGGCTTCAGCTCGAGCTTCGGCAGCGCGCGGGCTTTCCGCTCGGCCTCTTCCTTCCTGCGCTGCTCCGCGCGCCTGCGCACGACATCGAGCAGCCGCGCCTCTTCCTCTTCGAGGAATCGCTGGCTCTCGGTCTTCTTCTCGTCGGGTTCGGGCGGGCCCGTCCGCGCAAGCTGCACCACGACGCCGGCCGCCGTGCCGCTCACGGGGACGATGTAGAGGCCGCCGTCGCGGACGAAGGTCACGTGCGTGTCGTCGCGTGCCCAGCGCGGATGCGCCTCGTCGCCGGCCGTGCGCGTCACCTCGATGCGCGTCTGCGCGATGGTGTCCACCACGACGATGTCGCCTTCGTCCACGCCGACGCTGCGGCGATGCGACGCGTCGAACCGGCCGCCGACGGGCGGCGCGAGCCGCCGCTCGTCGTCATCGAGACGACGGAGCCCGGAGCCGTCACGTGCAACGACCCACGTCGCGTCGTCGTCCTCGTCTCTCGGGCGCCACTCGAAATAGAGGCGCTCGCCATCACCCGACCAGCGCAGGTCGTCAGGCGGGTAGCCGACCAGCGACGGGCCGCGCATGATGCTGTCGACGGTGAGCGCGACCGTCGACCCGGAGGCGGCGGACTGGACGGCGGTTGCCCCCTGGTCGCCGGCGATGCGTCCACCGGCAAGGGCCAGGAGCACGAGTGACGACAGGAATACGCGGATCTGCATCGAGAACGGGAACAAAAGCGGACGAATTGTCCGCTGGCGGACAGTCCGTCCGACCTGTCGAACGGCAGGGCCGGTAGTATACTCTGCCGCCGAACCGCCTTCCCGCTCGTCTCGTCTATAGCTGTGGCCGCGCATCCCCCGAACGCCTCCAGCCCGTCATAGGGCGTGAGCCGGGTTGTACTGCCAGCCTTACTTCACGATGGAGTTGACGTCCGTGATTCGATCGGCCTCCCTGATGTTGACGCGTGGCGCCATGGCTGCCTGCCTGGCGATGCCAGCAACCATGGCCCGGGCGCAGGATCCCGCACCGACACCGCCGCCGCTGCCGGCGCCGTCCACGCCGGCCTCGCCGATGGCGCCGGGCGCGCAGGCACCGCAGCTGCCGCCTTCGTCGGAGCCCGAGCCGCTCGTCGCCGCCGACGCGCGGCCGCTGACGATCGACGAAGCGGTGGCGATGGCGCTCGAGCAGAACGTCGCGCTGCGTGTCGAGCGGATGAATCCCGCGATCACCGAGCTCGACCTGGTGCAGGCCTACGGCAACTGGCTGCCGTCGCTCACGAGCAGCTTCCGCTACAACAGCTCGAAGCGGCCGCCGACGTCGTTCCTCGAGACGACCGAGGAGGCGCTCACCAACAAGAACCTGAACGCCACCGTCGGCATCGAGCAGCTGCTGCCCACGGGTGGCTCCTACAGCTTCGGCTTCCAGGGCAGCCGCAACGAGACCAACAACGAGTTCGCCGCGCTGAACCCGTCGACGCAGGGCAACCTCACCTTCTCGTTCACGCAGCCGCTGCTGCGCAACCGCTCCATCGACAGCACGCGCCAGCAGATCCTCGTGAGCCGCACGAACCTGTCCATCAGCGAGTTCGACCTGCGCAACACCGTGGTGACAACGATCCGCGACGTGAAGAACGCGTACTGGGATCTCGTCGTGGCGCTGTCGAACCTCGCGGTGCAGCGCCAGACGCTCGAGCTGTCGCGCCAGACGCTCGCCGACAACCGCAAGCGCGTCGAGGTCGGCACGATGGCGCCGATCGACATCGTCCAGGCCGAGGCCGAGGTGGCCGGCAACGAGGAAGCCGTGATCCTGGCCGAGCAGACGGTCGCGCGTGCGCAGGACCAGCTCCGTGCGCTCATCCTCGAGCCGGGCGCGCCAGACTTCTGGTCCACCACGTTCAACCCCACCGACGCGCCCCAGCTCTCGCCGACGCCCGTCGACATCGACGCGGCCGTCGCTTTCGCCATCCAGAACCGGCTCGACCTGAAGACGGCGCGTGCGCGGCTCGAGAACAACGCGACGCGCATCCGGTTCCTCAAGAACCAGGTGCTGCCGCAGCTCAACGCCAACGTCGACTACGGGCTGGCCGGCCTCGGCGGCACGGTCATCAGCCGCGAGATCGATCCGAGCGACCCGCTCGGCGGCGGCAGCGTCACCACCGAGACCGTGCGGCGCTACAGCCAGGTGCTCCAGGACATCGGCGCCTTCAACTTCCCCACCTGGGCCGTCTCGCTCCAGTTCCGGTACCCGTTCGGGCGCAACGCCGACCGCGTCAACCTGCTGCGCGCCGAGATGACCAATGACCAGGCGCTGCTGACGCTCGAGGACACCGAGCGCCGCGTGGTGCAGCAGGTGCGCGACCTCGGGCGCCAGGTGAACACCAACCTCCGCCGTGTGGGCTCGACGCAGGCGGCCCGCGCGCTCGCCGAGAAGCGGCTCGAGGCCGAAGAGAAGAAGTTCGGCGTGGGCCTCTCCACCACCTTCAACGTCCTGCAGGCGCAGCGCGACCTCGCGGCCGCGCGCAACAACGAGCAGCGCGCCATCCTCGACTACGTCAAGTCGCTCGTGGACTTCGAGGCCGCGCAGGAGGCGTCCATCGGCGGCGGGGCCGGCGTCTCGGTGCTTGGGGGCAGCGGCGGCGCCAACGGCGTGAACGGCACGCTGACCGGCACCGGCGGCGCTGGCGGCACCGGCGCACAGGGCGGCGGCACCGGGGCGCAGGGCGGCGGCTTCAACCAGGGTGGCGGCTTCAACCAGGGCGGCGGCCAGTTCCAGCAGTGATCTATCCTTGCGGGCGTGTCGAGGCTGACCGTCACGATCATCGCGAAGGATGAAGCCGATCGCATCGCCGACGCGCTGACGTCCGTCGCCTGGGCCGACGAGCGCCTCGTCATCGACGGGGGCAGCACCGACGACACGGTGGCCATCGCCACGCCGCTGGCCACGCGCGTGGAGGTTCGCCCGTGGCCGGGGTACGGCGCCCAGAAGAACGCCGCGGCCGACCTCGCCGCGCATGACTGGATCCTCTCGCTCGACGCCGACGAGCGCGTGACGCCGGCGCTCGCCGACGAGATCCGGCGCGTGCTGGCCGCGCCGACGGCCGCCGCCTATCGCATGCCGCGCGTCACGTGGTACCTGGGTCGCTGGATCCGCACGACCGACTGGTATCCCGATCGCGCGCTCCGCCTGTACGATCGCCGGCGCGCGCGTTGGGGCAGCGAGCCCGTCCACGAGTCGCTCCAGGTTGACGGGCCCGTCGCCGACCTCTCGGGCGAGCTCGAGCACCGGCCCTACGACGACGTGTCCGACCACCTGGCGCGGATGGACAGGTACACGACGCTCGCCGCGCGGCAGATGCACGCCAGCGGCCGGCGCGCCGGCGCCAGGCACCTGCTCGGCCACCCGGTGGCCGCGTTCCTCCGCAACTACGTGGCCCGCGGCGGCTTCCGCCAGGGCCTGACAGGCCTGGTGGTCTCGCTGCTCAACGCGACGTACGTCCTGCTGAAGTTCGTCAAGCTGTACGAACTCCAGGCCGCGTCACGCCCGCGCGGCCCGCAGGCGTCCCGCTGATGCGCACCCTGCACATCGACACGGCCCGCACGTGGCGCGGCGGTCAGAACCAGTGCCTGCTGACGGTGAAGGGCCTGCGGGCGGTCGGCCACGACACCGTGCTGGTGGCCCATCCGCAGGGAGAGCTGCTGCGCCGCGCGCCGCAGGACGAGTGGCTCGTGCCGCTGGCGCCACGCCTCGAGGTCGACTTCCACGCGGCCTGGAAGCTGGCGCGCCTCGTGCGGACGCTGCGTCCGCGCGTCCTGCACGCGCACGATCCGCACGGCGTGGCGCTGGCCGCGCTGGCCCTCGCCTTCCGCCAGCCGACGCCGGCCCCCGTCCTCGTGGCCTCGCGTCGCGTCGACTTCCGCTTACGCACCAATGCGTTCTCCAGGTACAAGCACCGCCAGGTGGCGCGCTTCATCTGCGCGTCGGAGGCCATCCGCCAGCTCCTGCTGCGCGACGGGTTCGAGCGCGAGCGCGTCGTCACGGTGCACGAGGGCATCGATCTCGAGCACGTGGCCGCCGCGCCCCCGGTCTCGCTCCACGAGACGTTCTGGCTGCCGCAGGGCGCGCCGGTCATCCTCAACGTCGCCGCGCTCGTGCCGCACAAGGGCCAGCGGTATCTCGTCGACGCGATGGCGCAGGTCGTCCGCGCGGTACCCGAGGCGCGGCTGGTCATCCTGGGCGAGGGCGAGCTCCGGCCGTCGCTCGAACGCCAGGTGGCGGAGCTGGGCCTCGAGCGGCACGTCTTGCTGCCCGGGTTCAGGCGCGACGTGCTGTCGCTCATGAAGACCTGCGACGTCTTCGTGCTGAGCTCGGTCATGGAGGGGCTCGGGACGTCCCTGCTCGACGCGATGGCATGCGCGCGCCCGATCGTGGGCACCAACGCGGGCGGGATTCCCGAGGTCGTGGTCGACGGCGAGACCGGGCATGTCGTGCCGCCGCGCGACGCGGACGCGCTCGCCGAGGCGCTGATCGATCTGCTGCGCGACGACGAGCGCGCCAGGCGCTTCGCCGCCGCCGGGTTCGAACGCGTCAGGAAGCGCTTCAGCGTCGAGCGGATGGTCGCCGAGACGCTCGCCGTCTACGAGTCGATCACCGCGTGACGGCCCGGCCCCGCGCCGGGCGCAGCGGACGGCAGAACGCCGCGAGCGGGCACTGCGCGCTCCCGGCGGCCCTGCCCCACCCGCAGGCGCCCATCATGCTCATGTGGCACAGCGAGAAGTCGTAGCGCACGGGATCGGCGGGATCGAACCGCCGCAGCGTCGCCGTGATGTCGGCCGCCATCTTCCAGCCCGGCGAGACGTACGACGTGAGCCGCAGGCAGCGGCCGACGCGAATCGTGTGCGTGTCGAGCGGGATCACCAGGCGTGACGGCGACACCTGCGTCCAGCCGCCAGGGTCGATGGCGTCGCGCCGCACCATCCACCGCAGGAACAGGTTGAGCCGCTTGCAGGCGCTGCCGGCGCCGGGCCGCGGGAAGAAGTACGCCACGCCGGGACGCCGGACGCGGCCGGGCGCGTACGCCGCGCTGACGTCCACGGCGCACGCCTCGCGCACGAAGCCCTCGAGGCCTGGCGCGACGTCGGGGGCGGCCGGATCGTCGTGGGCGACGAAGCAGCGCTCGAGCGAGCCGTGACGCCGGCGCAGCTCGCGCGTGACGAGCAGCAGCGCGGCGATGTCGTCGCCACGCGTCCAGCGGTGGACGATGGGCCGCAGCCGCGCGCGCGCGTCCGCGAGGTCCATGTCGCGCACCCAGGCGGCCGGCGACGGGCCGAGGACGCCAAGGACGCGCTCGATGGTGGCCAGCACGCTCGCCAGCCGGCCGAAGGCCAGCGACGCCGCGATGAGCGCCACCACTTCCCGGTCGTCGGCGTCGTCGTAGCGCCAGACGAACTGCACCGGATCGGCAGCCGAGTCGGCGACGTTGTAGCCGTCGTACAGCTCGTCGAGCAGGGGCTGGAGGCCGGCAGGCACCCGGCGCGCCATCAGAACGTGGTGAGCGGGATGCCCTCGGCGCACAGGGGGCACCGGGGCGTCGGGTAGTTCTCCGAGGCCGGGTACTCGAGCAGCGCGATGTTCGGCACGTCGAGCGTCTCGGCGACATCCTTGCGGTCGTAGATCTGCGCGGTCGCGACGACCTGCCCGCCCGCCTTGCGCACGAGCTCGGCGCAGTGGACCAGCGTCTTGCCGGTATTGCGCACGTCGTCGGCGATCAGCACGTGCCGGCCCTTCAGCTGGGCCGCGTACGAGGGACGCAGCCGGAGGCCCTCCTCGGGATCGAAGTGCAGCGGGGCGAAGAGGCACGGCTGGCGGTCGATGCGGCGCCGGCCGTCGAGCAGTCCTGCGAGCGTGTGCGCGAGCAGGGCGCCTCCGGTGACGGGGCCCACGACGGCGTCGACCTTCTCGGTCAGGTCGAAGGGCATGATGTCGAGGAGGTCCTGCGCGAGGCGCCAGATCGTCGAGGGGTAGCGGAACAGCATGTGCGGGTTCACGTACACGCGCCCGTGATAGCCGTTGCCGTAGTCGAAGTGGCCTTCGAGCATCACGTCGGCCTGCTGCAGGTCCTTGAGCGCCCGCTTGCGGACGTCCTCTATTCGAGCATTGGTCATGCAATTCACTCCACGGGCGCGGACGGCCACGCGGTCAGTCCCGCCACCCGCGTGTTGCGGTGCACGAGCCGTCCGTCCACGAATGTCGCGGCGACGCCGCCCCGCAGCGTCCAGCCGTCGAAGGGCGTGTTCTTCGACAGCGACTTCATCGCCTGCCGATCCACGGTCACCTCGAGGTCGGGCGCGAGCACGGTGACGTCGGCGGCGGCGCCCTCGGCCAGCGATCCTCCGGGGACGCCGAGGATCCGCGCCGGGTTCACCGACATCAGCGTCACCATCCGCGACAGGTCGATGACGCCCCGGTGCACGAGGTGGTCGAAGGTCAGCGACACGGCCGTCTCGAGGCCGGTGATGCCGAAGGGCGCCTGGTCGTAGGGCAGCGCCTTCTCGTCGGCGTGGTGGGGCGCGTGATCGGTCGCGATCACGTCGACGCTGCCGTCAGCTATCCCGGCGATCAGGGCGTCGCGATCGGCCGCCGGGCGCAGCGGCGGGTTCATCTTGGTGTTGGTGTCGTAGCCGCGCAGCGCCTCGTCGGTGAGGACGAAGTGGTGCGGCATCACCTCGCACGTCACGCGGATGCCGCGCGCCTTGCCCGCGCGCACGGCGCGCAGCGACCCGGCGGTGCTGAGGTGCGCGATGTGCACCGGCGCCTTCGTCAGCCCCGCGAGCGTGATGTCGCGCTCGACGTTGATCTCCTCGGCCTCGCCCGGGATGCCGCGCAGCCCGAGCGCCGTCGCCACGGCGCCTTCGTGCACGACGCCGTCGCCCTTGAGCGTCAGGTCCTCGCAGTGGTCGATCACGAGCACGCCGAGCATCTCGGCGTACTCGAGCGCGCGGCGCATCATCAGCGCGGTGCGCACCGGGAAGCCGTCGTCGGAGATGGCCACGCAGCCGGCGGCCTTGAGCTCCCCGATCTCCGCGAGCTGCTCGCCCTTCAGTCCCACCGAGACGGCGCCGATCGGATAGACGCGGGCGAGGCCCGCCTCCGCCGCGCGGGTCAGGATGTAGCGCGTCACCGCGGCGGTGTCGTTGACGGGCGACGTGTTGGGCATGCAGGCGACGGCCGTGAAGCCGCCGGCCACGGCCGCGGTCACGCCCGTCTTCACCGTCTCCTTGTGCTCCTGCCCGGGGTCGCGGAGGTGCACGTGCATGTCGATGAGGCCGGGCGTCACGACGCAGCCGGCAGGCACCTCCAGCACGGTGACGCCCTCCGGCACGTCCAGGTCCTTCCCCACCGCGGCGATGAGGCCGTCGCGCACCAGCACGTCGAACACGCCGTCCCGCCCGTTGGCCGGGTCGACGACCCGTCCGTTCTTCAGCAGCACACTCGTCATCAGTCCTCACCGCCTCCGGCCACCAGGTACAGCACCGCCATCCGCACCGCCACGCCGTTGGCGACCTGCTCGAGGATGACCGCGCGGGAGCCGTCGGCCACCTCCGAAGCAATCTCCACGCCCCGGTTCATGGGGCCCGGGTGCATCACGATCGCGTCCGGACGCGCCAGGGCGAGCCGGGCCGGCGTCAGTCCGAAGAGCGTGAAGTACTCGCGCAGCGAGGGAAAGAACATCGCGTGCATCCGCTCGAGCTGGATGCGCAGCATCATCACGACGTCGGCGTCCTCGAGGGCCTCCTCCACCGTGCGGCAGGTCACGGCGCCCAGCGCCTCGATGCCGGCGGGCAGCAGTGGGCGCGGCGCGCACACGCGCACCGTGGCGCCCATCTTGCGCAGGAGCAGGAGGTTCGAGCGCAGCACGCGCGAGTGCATGAGGTCGCCGATGATGGCCACCTGGAGGCCGTCGAGCCGGCCCTTGTGCTGGCGGATGGTGTAGGCGTCGAGCAGCGCCTGCGTCGGGTGCTCGTGCATGCCGTCGCCGGCATTGACGATGCGCGACCGGCAGTGGCGCGCCAGCTGGTGGCACGCGCCCGACGAGCCGTGGCGCACCACGAGCATGTCGGGCGACATCGCCTCGATGTTCTCCACCGTGTCGAGCAGCGTCTCGCCCTTCACGACGCTCGACGTCGAGACGGCGATGTTGAGCGTGTCGGCGCTGAGGCGCTTCTCGGCAATCTCGAACGACGTGCGCGTGCGTGTGCTCGGCTCGAAGAACAGATTGACGATCGTGCGGCCGCGGAGCGCGGGCACCTTCTTGATGGGCCTGGCCGCCACTTCCTTCATGGCGTCGGCCGTGTCGAGCACGAGGCGCACTTCGTCGGGCGACAGGTCCTCGATGCCGAGGAGGTGCCGTCCCTGGAGGCTGGTGACGGGTGCGGTGCTCATGGCTCGCCCTCGAGCAGGACCTCGTCGACGCCGTCCACCTCGCGCAGGCGCACCTGGACGCTCTGCGTGAGCGACGTGGGCAGGTTCCTCCCGACGTAGTCGGCCTTGATCGGCAGCTCGCGGTGCCCGCGGTCGACGAGCACGGCCAGCTGGATCTGCCGCGGGCGGCCGTAGTCCACGAGCGCGTCGAGCGCCGCGCGGATCGTGCGCCCCGTGTAGAGCACGTCGTCGACGAGCAGGATGCGCCGGTTCTCGATCGGGAACCGGATGTCGGTGCTCCGGACGACGGGCTGCGGGCCGACAGGCTGGCGCATCAGGTCGTCGCGGTAGAGCGTGATGTCGAGCGAGCCGACGGGCAGCGCGACGCCGGCGATCTGGTTGACGAGCGCCGCGAGCCGCTCGGCGATGACGACGCCGCGCGTCCTGATGCCGACAAGGGCGACGTCGTCGAGATCGCGGTGGCGCTCGAGCACCTCGTGCGCCATGCGCGCCAGGGTGCGGTCGATGCGCGCCGCGTCCATCACCTGAGGCACGGGGGTACCTCGGCTGGACGAACGGCCATCGGGAAAGGCACCTGCGGGAGCGGCGCGCGCGTGGGCACGCGGCGTGGGCCGGCCGGCCCGGTGGGGGAAGTGCAGTGCATGTGTCCGCCTCTTTGCGGCCTCACGGGACCGCGCTTAAAGAGTCCGGTAGACGAGGATAGCACACGCCCCCGTCACGGCTGGCGCGCGTAGCTCGGGATGTAGAAGACCGGCCGCTCGGCGGTGAACGCGGGCACGAAGAGGTCGGTTCGCGGGTGGCCATCACCGTCGCGCGCCACGGGCAGCCCGACGAAGTACAGCAGCGTCGGCAGGATGTCCACGATGGCGCCGACGGGCTTGCGGCCGGGCTCGATGAGCCGTCCGTACGCGAGCAGGAAGCCATCGGACCGGCTCGCCTCGGCGGCCAGGCCCGCGTCGTCGAGGAGGCGAAGCCGGAGGCGCTCGACGAAGCTTGCCGGCTCGAGCCTGTAGGCCGACATCACGAGCAGGATGTCGGTGTCGGCGAGGCGGCCGAGCAGGACGCCTACCTCGGCGTCGAGGAACTCGTACTGCCTGTCGAGCAGCGACGGGTCGGTGAGGGCGCGGGCCCCGACGTCGGCCAGCGCGCCGTAGCGGATGGCGGCCACCGTCGGCGCGCGTCCCTCCACCGCCTGGTCGAACGCCTCTCGAAGCCGCGCATCGGCGGCGCGGGCTGCCTCGCCGCTTCCTGCGCCGGCAGGTGCCGGCAGCACGATGGTCGACGCCGACACGCCGGGCCGCGCCAGCGGCCAGCCGGCAATCACCGCGGGCAGGCCCGCGGCCTCCAGCGTGTCCCAGAGCGTCGGCGCGCGCACGTCGGCGGGCGTGCGCGCCACGGGCTGCACGAGTCCGAGGTCGGCCAGCCTGTACGCCAGCACGTAGCGTGGCAGCAGGTCGAGCTCGATGCCGCCGCCGACGCGGTAGGACGCCCTGGAGGGCACGCCGTTGCCCGCGGGGTACCGTCCCGTGGCGACGGCCGCCCAGGCCGGCTCGGGCTGTGCCGGCTCGATGCTCACCAGGGTGAGCGATGCCCCCCTGTCGAGCAGGCGGCCGAGGTTGGGCAGCCGTCCGCGCGCGGTGGCAGGCGAGATGTAGTCGAGCGATGCGCCATCGAGCAGCAGCAGCCACACGCGGCCGCCCGCGGCCTCGCGCACCGCCGGAGCCGGACTGACAAGCGCCGCGGGCGCGCCCCCCGCCACCGCGGGGCCGCGCGCCACGAGCGGCAGCGTCACGACGCCCATCGTCGCGATCGCGTAGAGCGTGCCCCCGACCCTGCTGCCGCGCCGGCCGAACGAGTAGTGCACGAGCGCGATGACGAGCAGGAGCGCCGCACCCGCCGCGAGGACACCCGCCGCCAGCGCCATGCGATGCGCCGTGTCGGGCGGCAGCGAGGCCCCGAACGCCGAGGCGTTCAGCCCCATCAGCAGCGCGCCCGCCCCGACGACGACCGTGGTCATCCAGGCGAGCGGGCGGAGGCTCAGCCAGCCGGGTGACCGCCGGTGCGTCAGGTAGCGTGCGAGGCTGGCAAGGTAGAAGGCGGCCGCGAGCGCCAGGCCCGCCGTGAGTGCGAGCCGCCACCCCAGCGCGAGCAGCGTCGCGGGGCGCAGGGGCACGGCCGGATTGAGGAACAGCAGGATCTGCCCGACCAGCACCGCCCCAATCCCGCCGGCCAGCAGCGCGTTGGTGAGCAGCCGCAGGTATGCCATGCGAGAGTTACGCTATCCTGCCTGCCATGATTGTCGATCTCGCAGCCGAGGTGCTCGACAACCGGCCGCTGTCGGCAGAGTACAACGTGGTGGCCCTCGCGGCGCCCGCCATCGCGGCTGCCGCGCGGCCCGGGCAGTTCGTCATGGTGAAGACGGCGCCGGGCCTCGAGCCCCTGCTGCGACGCCCGTTCTCGATCTTCGAGATCCTGCGAGACGACGTCGGCAGGCCCACCGGCCTGTCGATCCTGAACAAGCGCATCGGCATCGGCACGCGCCAGCTGTACGACGTGCAGGTGGGCGCGACACTCGACGTGCTCGGCCCGCTTGGCGAGGGCTTCGGCGTCCCGCGCGACGGCCAGCCCGTGTGGATGGTCGCGGGTGGTGTCGGGCTGGCGCCTTTCTGGACGCTGACCGACGCGCTGGCCGGCGGATCGGGCGACCTGCACCTGTTCTACGGGGCACGTCGCGGCGACGACCTCCACTATGCCGAGTGGTTCGAAGCCCGCGGCGTGCAGGTGCACGTGTCGACGGAGGATGGCAGCCGCGGTGACAGGGGCCTGGTCACGGTGCCGCTGGCGCGCGCCTTCGAACGCCTCGAGGGCGGCGACGTCCCCGCGCTGTACTGCTGCGGGCCGACGCCGATGATGCGCGCGACGGCCGCACTGGCCGAGCGCCATGGCCTCGACACCTGGGTGTCGCTCGAACAGGTGATGGGATGCGGCATGGGCGGCTGCTACAGCTGCGTCGTGCCCGTCCGTCAGCCCGACGGCACGTCGCACTTCGTGCGCTCGTGCATCGACGGCCCCGTCTTTGCCGCCAGCACGCTCCAGTGGGACGCGCTGGCTTCGGGGCACGCATGACCACGCCCACAGCGCCGGCGTCCGCGGAGACGCCACGCTCCCTCGATCTCGGCGCCCCGCTCGGCTGGCACACCTTCCGCACGCCGCTCATGGCGGCCAGCGGGTGCTTCGGCTACGGCATCGAGTACGCCCGCGCGCTCGACCTGTCCAGGCTCGGCGCCGTGGTCGTCAAGGGCCTGTTCCTCGAGCCGCGCGAGGGGCACGCGCCGCCGCGCATCGTCGAGACGCCGGGCGGCATGCTGAACGCCATCGGCCTCCAGGGGATCGGCGTCCACCGCTTCGTGCGCGAGCGGCTGCCGGAGCTGCGGCGCCTCGGCGCGACGACGATCGTCAACGTCTGCGGCGTCACGCTCGACGAGTACGTCGAGGTGTCGCGCGTGCTGTCCGATCACGAGGGCGTCACCGCGATCGAGCTGAACATCTCGTGCCCGAACATCAAGGAAGGCGGCATCCAGTTCGGCTGCAGCCTGTCGGGCACGCACGACGTCGTGGCGGCGGTCAAGCGCGCGACGCCGCTGCCGGTCATCCCGAAGCTCACGCCCAACGTCACCGACATCGCGTCGTTCGCGCGCGCGGCCGAGGAGGCCGGCGCCGACGCGATCTCGCTCGTCAACACGTTCCTCGCGATGGCGATCGACGTCGAGACGCGCCGTCCGAAGCTGACCAACGTCATGGGCGGCCTGAGCGGCCCCGCGATACGGCCCATTGCCGTGCGCATGGTGTACGAATGCCGCCAGGCGGTGAAGATCCCCATCATCGGGATGGGCGGCATCACCAGCGGCGCCGACGTCGTCGAGTTCATGCTGGCCGGTGCCAACGCCGTGCAGATCGGCACGGCCAACTTCGCCGATCCGTTCATCTGGTCGCGCGTCGAGGCCGAGCTCGAGGCCTACCTCACGAGGCACAACCTCACGCGCCTCTCCGACCTCGTCGGCGGCGTCATCACGGACAAGACTCCCGCACAGCCCGCATGTCCCGCGTCATCGTAGCCCTCGACGTCGACACCACCACCCGCGCCGCCGAGCTCGTCGCCACGATTGGCGATGCCGTGGCGGCCTACAAGGTCGGCAAGCAGGTGTTTGTCGCCGAGGGCCCGGCAGCCGTCGCCGCGGTGACCGACGCCGGCTACAGGGTCTTTCTCGACCTGAAGTTCCACGACATCCCCAACACCGTGGCGGGGGCCGTCCGGTCGGCGACGCGGCTCGGCGCCTGGATGCTCACCGTCCATGCCGCGGGCGGCGCGGCGATGATGCGGGCCGCCGTCGATGCGGCCGGCGACGAGAGCGCGCGCCTCGGCGTCGCGCGCCCGAGGATCGTCGGCGTCACGGTGCTCACCAGCCTTGACGCGCGCGCGCTCGAGAGCGTGGGCATGGGCGCGTCGGTGCCCGATCAGGTCCGTCGCCTCGCCACGCTGGCACGCGACGCCGGCCTCGACGGCGTCGTCGCGTCGCCGCTCGAGATCGGGCTGATTCGCGAGGCCTGCGGCGACGGCTTCGACATCGTCACGCCGGGCATCCGCCCCGCCGGCTCGGCAGCCGACGATCAGGCGCGCACGCTCTCGCCCGCCGACGCCGTGCGTGCCGGCGCCACGTTCCTCGTCGTGGGACGTCCGATCACGGGCGCTGCCGATCCGCGGCAGGCGGCCGAGGCCATCTCGCACGACGCACGCTGAGCGCGTCACCCGCGCACGGCGGGCGCAATTCGGAAGAAGGAACCGAACAGGAGGGAGGCCTGCGGAGCAGCCGGAGGGCCACTCCGCAGGATGAGGAGTTACGGGCCTACTTCGCGGTGAAGATGAAGTGGCCGCGCCGATTCTGCGAGTAGCAGGACTCGTTCTCTTCGGTGCAGAACGGCTGCTCTTCGCCCTTGCTCACGATGGTCACGCGGTCGGACGAGAGGCCGAGGCTGACCAGGTAGTCGCGGACGGCCGCCGCACGCTGCTCACCGAGCGCGAGGTTGTACTCCGGCGTGCCCCTGCTGTCGCAGTGGCCCTCCACCAGGATCTTCGTGCTCGGCCACCGGCTGAGGAACGCCGCGTTCTTCTGGAGCGACGCACGGGCAGCTTCGCTGAGCTCCGAGCTGTCGAAGGCGAAGAACACGTCCTCGAGCGGGCGCTCCGCGTTGAGCTCGTCGAGCGTCTTGCGCGCGAACAGCTCCTCTTCCGTCAGCTGACGCGGCTGCTCGGCGGCCGGCGGCGGCGGAGGAGGCGGGGGAGGCGGAGGCGGCGTGGTCGCGGTCTCGGCCGGGGGTGGCGGAGGAGGCGGCGGGGGCGGCGCCTTCTTCGCACATCCGGCAAAGCCGAGCGCGAGACACAAGCCGACGGCGGGCAGCACAAGTCGCACTCGTGACATCTAGCGTGAACTCCTCGAAAGTCGAGTGACGGAGTCGCGGCGTGAACGCCGCGCGTGAATTTGTCGCCGGAAGCGTACCGACTGCTGGAAGGACTGTCAACGGATGGGCCTGATGGGATCGCGGGAGGCGAAGGCCGGCATCCGGGGTGCGGGGGAACGGTAGGGGCGCGGGCGCGCCGACGCGGACGACCCGCAGGCGCTGCCGCGCGGCCCGAGGCGCCGGGTGACCGAGGTGCGGCCGGGCGCTCCGCGACTCACGCGGCGCGGCTACAGGTCGTCGTCTTCGTCGTCGTCGAAGTCGTCGTCTTCGTCGTCGTCCCAGTCGTCGTCCTCGTCCTCGTCGTCGTCGTCCTCGTCGTCGAGGTCGTCGTCATCGATGAGTTCGAACTCCAGGGGCGAGACGCTGATGATGCTGAGGGTGGCTCCGCATTCCGGGCACGACACGATGTCGCCCTCCTCCGCCTCGAGCGGATTCACGTCGATCTCGACTTCTTCGTTGCACGGGCAGGTTGCCATACGGTCTCCGGAGGCCACTGGCGGCCGCAGCACGGATCGCAGGCAGCACGATCCGGCGGAGTCGAATTATAGCGAGAAGCCCGGAGCGGTCGCAATCACGCGGGCTCGGTGTCGACGATGGTGAAACGCAGCAGCCGGAGGCTGACGGCGACCACCACGAGCGATGCTCCGACGTCGGCGGCGACGGCCAGCCAGAGCGACGCCACCTGGAACGCGGCGAGGATGACGACGACGAGCTTCAGGGCGACCGCGAACGCCACGTTGAACCGGATGGTCGAGACGGTCCGCCGGCCCAGGGCAAGCGCGTAAGGAATCAGTGACAGGTTCGGCTGCATGAGCGCGCCGTCGGCTGCCTCGACGGCCACGTCCGTGCCGCCGCCCATCGCCAGTCCCACGTGTGCCGTCGCGAGCGCCGGCCCGTCGTTGACGCCGTCGCCGACCATCAGCACCGGCCCGTGCGCCTGCTGGATCTCGTCGATCGCGGTGACCTTCTCGTGCGGCAGCAGCGCCGCCCGCCACTGGCCGAGCCCGACCTCCTCGGCCAGGGCCGCGGCCGGGCGCTCGCCGTCGCCGCTCAACAGCCACACGCGGCCGTCCACGAGCGCGCGCAGCCGTGCGACGACGCGTCGCGCCTCGGGGCGGGGGCGATCGTGGAGGCGCAGGCCCCCGGCGAACCGTCCGTCCACGAGCAGCCCGAGCGACAGCGCGGACGTCTCGGGCGACGGCACGCCCGTTCCGCCCTGCGCCGCCAGCCAGCGCAGGCTGCCGACCGCCAGCCGGTGGCCTGCGGCCTCGCCCGAGACGCCGCCGCCGGGCGAGGCGACGACACCTGTCGCGGGCGGCACGGCGATGCCGGCATGCTGCACGTGCCGCTGGATGGCCGTCGCGACCGGATGACTGACGTGCTGCTCGAGCGCCGCGACGAGCCGCAGGAGCTCGTCACGCGCCACGCCGGGCTCGGGCTCGACGCCCACCACCTCGAGCGATCCGCTCGAGAGCGTGCCCGTCTTGTCGAACGCGACGCCGCCGACCTCGGCGAGCCGCTCGATTACGCTTCCGCCCTTCAGGAGCAGGCCGCGCCGCGCCGCGCCAGACAACGCCGAGACCACCGCTACGGGCGTGGCGATCACCAGCGCGCACGGGCACGAGACGACGAGCAGCACGAGCGCGGTGTGCACGGCCGACGCCCAGGCGACGCCCCAGACCAGCGGCGGCACGACGGCCGCGAGCGCGGCCAGCACGAGGACCGCCGGCGTGTAGACGGCCGCGAACCGGTCGACGAGCGTCTGCACGCGGGCGCGCCGCGCCTGCGCCTCCTCGACAAGGTGCAGGATGCGCGCAACCGTCGAATCGTCGTACTCGCGCGTCGTGCGCACCACGAGCGCGCCGTCGCCGTTGATGCTCCCGCCGAACACCGCGTCGCCCGCTGCGCGCTCGACCGGCATCGACTCGCCGGTGATCGCCGACTGGTCCACCGTGCTGGCGCCCTCGACGACCACCCCGTCGAGCGGCACGCGGCTGCCGGCGCGCACCAGCATCTCGGCGCCGACAGGGACCTCGCGCACGGACTTCACGGCGACGCCGTCGGCCTCGCGCACCTCGACCATCTCGGGGACGATGGCAAACACCTCGCGCACGGCGCGGCGCGCGCGCTCGAGGCTCCGCGTTTCGAGCCACTGCGCGATCCCGAACAGCACGACGACGGCCGCGGCCTCGAACCACTCGTCGATCAGCAGGGCGCCAATGACGGCCACCACCATCAGGACGTGGATGTCGAGGCGGCGCCCGCGAATCGCCTGGCTCGCCCGGAGCGCGGTGCCGGGCAGCGCAAGCACGATCGCGGCAAGCAGCAGCGCCTTCTGCACCCAGAGCGCAGCGTCGGCCGCCCAGGCGGCGCCGGCGGCGGCAGCCGCCACGACGGCCGCCGCGAGCAGCGCCGGGAACGTCGTCTGCCGCGCGGCTTCGACCGTCCGCGCCCCCTGGTCGACGGGCCACGCGCGCATGCCGGTCTCGGCGACCGCCTCGGCGATGCGGCCCTGGTCGATCGTCGCCGCGTCGAAGTGCACCTTCAGCCGGCGGCCGAGCACGTCGGCATCCAGCGCGGCGATCCCGGCGAGCCGTCCGAGGCGGCGCTCGATGATGGCCACCTCGTGGGCACAGCACATGTCCTCGATGCGGAATGTCGTCTCGGCGTGCTCGACGCACTGGTCGCACCGGCGGAGGATCACGTCGAACCTCCGTCGGGCAGGTGCTCGATGACGTGGGAGAGCGCCTGCCGGAACAGCGTCACCACGTGCGCGTCGTCGAGGGCGTAGAACACCTGCCGCCCTTCGGGACGTCCCGTGACGATGCGCGCGGCGCGCAGGACGCGCAACTGGTGCGAGATCGCCGACTCGCTCATGCCGACGAGCGCGGCGAGCGCCCCGACGGGCTGCTCGCCCTCGAGCAGCGCGGCGATGATCCGCAGCCGCGTCGGGTCGGCCAGCACGCGGAACGTCGTGGCGAGGTCCATGGCCTCGGCCGTCGACAGGACGAGCGGGGACGGCGCCTGCCGGGGCCGTGCTGCTGCGCGGTCGCGGGCGCGCGGCAGCTGCGCCTGGCTGCGGGTCGTCGTACGGGGTGAGCGGAGGGATGCGGCGACTCTCGACATATGAACAGACTTTCATATGTTAGCAGGCGTGGCCGTTCCGCGCAAACCGCGGCCTTGCCTGCCCATTGCGCCCGCACTACCATTCGGGGCTGGCTGGCGCTTCGCCGCCGCCGCCTTCTGAACCAGACACACCACTACTTCCGATGGAGCGACTGTTGTGATTGAGGTGCGGAACCTCACCAAGCGCTACGGGCCCTTCACGGCTGTGGACGGCGTCAGCTTCAGCGTCGAGAAGGGCCAGATTCTTGGTTTTCTCGGCCCCAACGGGGCCGGCAAGACCACGACGATGCGCATCCTGACGGGCTACATGCCGCCCACCGAGGGCACCGCGCGGATTGCGGGCTTCGACGTCCAGGACCAGCCCGTCGAGGCCAAGCGCCGCATCGGCTACCTGCCCGAGACGCCGCCGCTCTACCCCGAGATGACCGTGCGCGACTACCTGACGTTTGTCGCGCGCATCAAGGGCGTGCCGTCGGGCGAGGTGGCGCCGCGCGTCTCGTCCGCGATGGAAAAGGCCCGCGTGGCCGACATGGCGCGCAAGCACTGCGGCAAGCTCTCGAAGGGCTACCGCCAGCGCGTCGGCCTGGCGCAGGCCCTCATCCACGATCCCGACGTGCTCGTGCTCGACGAGCCGACGGCCGGACTCGACCCGAAGCAGATCATCGAGACCCGTGACCTGATCCGCAGCCTGGGCGGCACCCACACGATCGTGCTGAGCACGCACATCCTGCCCGAGGTGTCGCAGACCTGCCAGCGCGTCGTGATCATCAACAAGGGGCGGCTCGTCGCCGAGGACACGCCCGAGAACCTCACCGCCCGTCTCCAGGGCGGCGCCACGGTGCACGTCGAGGTGGACGCGGCCGGCCGCGATCCGCTGCCGCTGCTCACCGGGATTCCGGGCGTCACCGGCGTGCAGCAGATGCCGGCCACCGGCCCGACGCTGTCGCTCGAGGTGCAGAGCGAGCAGGGACGCGACGTCCGCCGCGAGATCGCCGCCGCGCTCGTGCACAATGGCTTCGGCCTCGTGGAGCTGCGCTACGCGCGCCTCAGCCTCGAGGACGTCTTCCTGCAGCTCGTCACCGCGGATGCGCCGGGCGATGGCGCCCCGCCGGCGGCGCGTGCGGCCGCGGCCAGCGAAGGGGAGGTGCCGCGTGCGTAACGTCCTTGCCCTCGCCCGCCGGGAGTGGCACGCCTACTTCGCCTCTCCCATCGCCTACGTGCTGCTCGGCCTGTTCGCGCTGATCTTCGGCTGGATGTTCTACAGCTTCCTGCGATTCTTCGCCGAGCAGAGCCTGCGGATGACGCAGTTCGGCATGGGCGGCGCGCAGCCGCTGAACGTCAACGAGATGATGATCCGCCCGCTGCTGCTCCAGACGGGCGTCGTCGTGCTGTTCTTCCTGCCGATGCTCACGATGCGGTCGTTTGCCGAGGAGAAGCGCAGCGGCACCATCGAGCTGCTGCTGACCTCCCCGCTCACCGACTGGGAGATCGTGCTCGGCAAGTACCTGGGCGTCCTGTCGCTCTACGCCGTGATGCTCGGCGTGACGGCGCTCAACTTCCTCTGGCTCTTCGCGTACGGCAACCCGGAATTCTGGCCGATCGTCGCCGGCTACCTCGGGCTGCTGCTGATGGGCGGCAGTTTCCTCGCCATCGGGCTGTTCATCTCGAACCTGACGCGCAACCAGCTCGTGGCCGCGGCCCTGACCTTCAGCGTGCTGCTGATGCTGCTGCTCATCAACTGGATCGGCGACGCGTCGGGCCCGGTGGTGAGCGCGCTCATCTCGGCCCTCGCGGTGTTCCAGCACTTCGAGGACTTCTCGCGTGGCGTGATCGACACGCAACACGTCGTCTATTACCTGAGTTTCATCGGCTTCGGCTTGTTCCTGGCAGCCCGGTCGGTCGACGCCGACCGCTGGCGCGGCTAGCCCGCCGGCACTGGAGGCAACGAAACGTCATGAAACGGGTGTTCGATGCCCTCGGATGGGTCGGCGTGCTGCTCGTGGTGGCGGCCGTCGTCATCCGCTTCGTCAAGCCCGAGCTCGAGACGCTGTGGTGGCGGCTCGCCATGGGCGGCCTCGTCGTCGTGCTCGTCTATCTCGCGTCGCAGTGGCGCGAGTTCCTGGCGTGGTGGCAGCACCGGTCCGCGCGGGCCGGCACGCTCTCGTCGGTGAGCGTGCTGCTCGTCCTCGCCATCCTCGTCGGCGTCAACTGGATCGCCACGCGCCAGCACAAGCGGTGGGACCTGACGGCGGCGCGGCAGTTCTCCATCTCGGACCAGACGCGGCGCGTGCTCGACGAGCTCGAGGCGCCCGTCAACGTGAAGGTGTTCGCGCGCGACACCGACTTCCAGCGGTTCCGCGACCGGCTCGACGCCTACACGTACGTGACCGACAAGCTGCAGGTCGAGTACGTGGACCCCGACAAGCAGCCCGCGCTGGCGCGCCAGTGGGAGATCCAGCAGTACGGCACGATTGCCGTCGAGCACGCCGGCCGCATCGAGCGGATCACCACCAGCACCGAGCAGGACATCACCAACGCGATCGTCCGCGCGGTGCAGGGCGGCGAGACGAAGATCTACTTCGTGCAGGGCCACGGCGAGCGCGACCCCACCAGCGCGGACGAACGGTCCGGCTACAACGCGCTCGCGGCGGCACTCGCGCGTGACAACTTCAAGGTCGAGAAGGTCGTGCTCGCGCAGCAGCGCGACGTGCCCGACGACGCGGCGGTGCTGGTCGTCGCCGGCCCGCAGACCGACTACCTCGAGCCCGAGCTCGACATGCTGCGGCGGTACCTCGATCGCGGCGGCAAGCTGATCATGCTGCTCGATCCGCCGGAAGGGGCCAATGCCGCGCCGCTCACCGGGCTCGTGGGCCTGGCCCGCGAGTGGGGTATCGAGGTCGGCACCAACGTCGTCGTGGACGTGAGCGGCGTCGGGCAGCTGCTCGGCGCGGGCCCGTCGGTGCCGGTGGTAGCGACGTACCCGAGCCACCCGATCACCGACAACTTCGGCCTCATCACGGCGTTCCCGCTCGCGCGTTCGGTAACGCCCGTCGAGGGCGGCGTCGGCGGCCGGACGGCACGCTCGTTTGCCGAAACCAGCGAGCGGTCGTGGGGCGAGACCGACCTGGCGGCCGTGTTCGGCGGGACGCCCGTCTCGCGTGACGACGACGCCGGCGACCTGCCCGGCCCGATCTCGCTCGCGGCCGCCGTCTCGGTGGACGCGCCGAATCCGCCCGCCGGGTCGACGTCCGACGGCGCCGAGGGCGACGCGTCGGCCGATGGCGAGGGCGAGGGCGACGGCGACGACGAGGACGCCGAGACGCCGAAGCCCCAGACACGGGTGGTGGTGTTTGGCGACTCCGACTTCGTCAGCAACTCGATGCTCGGCACGCAGGGCAACCTCGACCTGTTCCTGAACGCCGCCAACTGGGCGGCGCAGCAGGAGAACCTGATCGCCATTCGCCCGCGCGACCCCGAGGATCGCCGCGTGACGATGACCATGGACCAGCAGGCCCGTGTGGGCTACGTCTCGGCGCTGATCATCCCGCTGACGATCCTGGGCCTCGGCGTCGTGACCTGGTACAGGAGGCGCGGATGAGTCGCGGCAAGTCGACGCTGCTCCTGCTCGCCGTGGCCCTCGGCCTCGGCGCCTACATCTACTTCGTCGAGATGAAGCGCGAGCCGTCGGATGCCGAGCCGCCGAAGGATCGCGTCTTTGCCGGCCTCGAGGCCGGCGCCATCACGTCGGTGACCGTGCGCGCCACGAGCGGCGACGAGACGACCGTCGAGCGCGAGGGCGCGGGGTGGCGCATCACCGCGCCCATCAAGGCGCGTGCCGACGGCGCCGAGGTCTCGAGCCTCACGAGCAACCTGGCGACACTCGACATCTCGCGGAGCGTGGAGGAAGCGCCCGCGGACCTGGCGCCGTTCGGCCTCGCCGAGCCGCGGATGTCGATTGCGTTCACCACGGACGACTCGACGCAGACGCTGCTGCTCGGCGACCGGACCGCGACGGGCGGCGACATCTACGCCAAGCTCGAAGGCCAGTCGCGCGTGTTCCTGATCCCGAGCTGGCTCGAGACGTCGCTCGATCGCACGACGTTCCAGCTGCGCGACAAGTCCATCGTCTCGGTGGACAGGACGCAGGTGGACTCGATCTCGATCATCGGCGCGCCCGGCACCATCGAGCTCGTCAAGGACGGCGATCGCTGGAGCCTGAAGCAGCCCATCTCGGCGCGCGCCGACTCGGGCGCCGTCGACACGCTGCTCACACGGCTGACGACGGGCCAGATGCGCGCGGTCGTCGCGGAGGAGCCTGCGACGCTCGACGTCTACGGCCTGGAGCCGGCGCGAACGACCGTCACGCTGAGCGGCGGCGGCGAGCGCCTGGCACAGGTGCTGGTCGGGTCGGAGAGCAACGGCTCGGCGGTGCACATGAAGGACGCGGCACGTACGGTGGTCTTCACCGTCGACACGTCGCTCGCCTCCGACCTCCAGCGGGCCGCATCCGCCTACCGCCGCAAGGCCCTCTTCGACGTCGAGACGACGAGCGCGGCCAGCCTCTCGGTCACGCGCGAGGACGGCACGACGCTGACGTTCGAGCGCAGGCCGCCGGATGACGACGCCAATGCCGCACCTGCCTGGCGGCAGACGGCACCAGAGGGCGCGAGCATGCCGGCCGACCGCATCGGCGAGTTCGCCTCGCGGCTCCAGACGCTGCGGGCCGAGTCGTGGCAGGTGCGCGCACCGCGCGGCGTGCCGCCGCTGGCGACGATCACGGTGCGGGCCGAGGGCGACGACGGGCAGGCCGAGACGGTCCGCCTGGTTCGCGACGGCGAGAGCGTGCTGGCGCTGCGCGACGACGAGCCTGGCGCGGCGCGGCTCGCGCTGTCGACCGTCGATGACCTGCTGCGCCTGCTGAACGAGGACGCCTCCTGATGCGACCGGGCGGCCTCCGCCCGGTCGTTCTCGTCGGCGCCGTCCTGGCGCTGGCCGGCGCCGGCTGCGCGCCTCGTCACGCGCCGCCCGGCGTCGCCACCGACGTTGCAGCCGCGCGCCCGCTGTCCGCCGAGGACGCACTGGCCTCGGTCTTTGACCGGGCGCCCGAGGGCCTGGCGATCTGGTCGGTCCAGTTCGTCTGGTCGGACACGGGCGCCGTCCTCTACGAGCGCTCGCCCGACACGCGCCTGCTGCCGGCGTCCAACAACAAGCTCGTGACGCTCGCGGCCGCCGCCGTGCGGCTCGGCTGGGACCACAGGTTCCTGACGACCGTCGCGGCGTCTGCCGCGCCGGAGGACGGCGTGCTGAAGGGCGACCTCGAGGTACGCGGCGGCGGCGACCCGACCTTCGGCTGGCCCACCGAGGACGCGATGTCGCAGATGCGCGCCCTGGCGCGCGCGGTCCGCAGCCGCGGCGTCGTCCGGGTGGAGGGCGATCTCGTCGGCGACCCGTACGCGTTCGGGCGCGACGGCCTGGGCGACTCGTGGAGCTGGGACGACCTCGCCTACGCGTACTCGGCGCCGTACTCGGGACTGACGTTCCACGAGAACACCGTGCGCGTGCGCGTGACGCCCGCGGCACGCCCAGGCGAGCCGGCGCACGTGTACGTCGAACCCCTCGAGGGCCTCGTCTCCCTCGACGCGCACGTGCAGACCGTGGACGCCACGGCCTCGGCCCCCCGCGTCGCGGTGACCCGCGCACCGGGCAGCGAGACGATCACGCTGCGAGGCGAGGTGCAGGTCGGCGCCGAGCCGACGACGCTGACGGTGGCCGTGCCGGATCCGGCCCGCGCCTTCCTCGCCGCGTTCAGGATCGCGCTGGCGCTCGAAGGCGTCGACGTGCGCGGCACGGAACGGGTGGCGTCGCTCACGCCGCCCGACAGCGTCGCGCCGCAGCTCGTGCTGGCGCAGCGCCAATCGGCGCCGCTTGCCGAGGTCGCCGTCCGCTTCATGAAGGTGAGCCAGAACCTCTATGGCGAGGCGCTGCAGCACGCCCTGGTCAGGGGCGAGGACGCCACACCGGCCCGGCGCCGCGAGGCGGTGGCCGCCGCGCTCGCGACCCTGGGCGTGACGACCGACGACCTCCAGGTCGCGGACGGGTCGGGCCTGTCACGCCGCAACTTCGTGTCGGCTCGAACGCTGGTGCAGCTGCTGCGCGCGCTCGACGCGCCGGCGCACCGCGACCACGTGCGCCGGACGCTGCCGATCGCCGGCGTGGACGGCACGCTGTCGCGACGGCTCGAGGGCACGGCATGCGAGGGACGCGTGCTCGCCAAGACCGGCACGCTGTCGCACGCGCGTGCGCTGTCGGGCTACGTGACGCTCGCGTCAGGGCGCGAGGTTGCCTTCTCGGTGCTCGCCAACAACCACCTCCAGCCGACAGCCGCCGTCGACGAGGTCGTGGACGCAGCGCTGGCACGACTGTGCGAGGCGCCGACGCGCTAGGCGTCGCGGAGGATCGCTTCCACCTTCGCGACGTCGACGGCCGCCAGGCCGCCGCCCTGCCCGACGTCTGGCCGGCCTCCAGCCTTCCCGCCATGGGCCAGCGCGATGGCGCGCGCGAGAGCGCCGGCGTCCACGCCGCCAAGGTCGGCGCTGCGCGCCACGACGATCGCGTGCGGCGCCTGGGCGCCAAACAGCACCGCGACGCGCCCTGGCGCGGCGTCCACCAGCGTCGTCGCGATCCGCCGCAGATGCGAGGGGTCGTCGGCCTCGACGGTCTCGACCAGCGCCTGCAGACCACCCACCTGCCTGAAACGCGACGCCAGCGTCGCGGCCTCGAGCGTGCCGAGGCGTGCGCGCACCTCGTCGAGCGCTCGCCGCGCCTCGCGCAGTTCCTCGAGCAGCCGCGAGACGGCGGCGGGCACGTCCGCGGCCGCCACCGACAGCGCCCGCGCCGTCGCGTCGAGTGTACGGAACAGCGTGCGATGGGACTCGACGGCCCGCAGGCCGCATACGAAACTCACGCGCAGCCCGCCCTTGAAGCGCTCCGCGCCGCAGACGACGATGGCCCCGACCTCGCCCGTGCGCGCGACGTGCGTCCCGCCGCAGGCCGACAGGTCGTGCCCCTCGATCTCGACGAGCCGCACCATGCCCGTCCTCGTCGTGGGACGCCGCAACGGCAGCGACGCTGCCTCGGCGCCGTCCACCTGGCGCACGCGCACGGGCCTGTCGTCGAGCACGACGCGGTTGGCGTGCGTCTCGGCCGCGTCGATCTCGTCGGCGGCGAGCTCGCGATCGAGATCCACGGTGCACAGCCCTGCGCCGAGGTGCACGCTGCGAGTCTCCGCGCCGCACACGTGCGCGAACGAGGCCGACAGCACGTGCTGCCCGGTGTGCTGCTGCCGGTGGTCGGCCCGCCGCGCCGCGTCGACGCTGCCGTGCACCAGCGCACCGGGTCCCAAGCCGGCGGCGCCCGGGGCGTCGAGCACGTGCCACACGATGCCCGCCTCGTCGGCATGCACATCGACGACAGGGACGCGGCGGCCTGATGCGTCCGTCAGCCAGCCGACGTCGTGGGCCTGGCCTCCGGACGTGGGATAGAACGCGGAGCGATCGAGCGCGACGAGGGGACGTCCCTCCCCCTCGCGCGTGGCGACGACCGCCGCGTCGAATGTCAGGAGGTACGCGTCCTCGTAGTAGAGCCGTGTGGTCGGTGCGTGCGTCACGTGCACGATTCTGCCGCACGCCGGGCCCTGCGCGGCCCCGGGTCCTATCCGTCGAGGGGCAGCAGGAAGTGGTACGAGCTGATGCTCATGCGCTTGCGCAGGTAGAACCGGTGCGCGCCATGGCGCTGGACGCCGGAGTCGAGCTCGAGCGCCTTGCAGCCTTCCTCGCGCGCCCGCGAGACGAGCCAGTCGAAGAGCGCATCGCCGTACCCGCGCGACCGTGACGCCTCGTCGGTGACGAGGTCGTCCACGTAGAGGACGCGGCCGCGCACGAGCTGCTCGAGGATCCGGAAGCCCGCCACGGCCTGTACCTTCCCCTCGTCTTCGAGGACGGCCAGCCGGTAGCCGCTGCGCTGGTGCTGCCGCACGAGGTCCACGAACGCCGGCTCGGCGAGATGGGGGCGAAGCTGGCGCATCACGGGGAAGGCGCCTGCGATGGCCTCGTCGCTCGTTGCTTCCTCGATCGTCACGATGCGGGCTCCGTCAGCAGGGGGTCGGGGATGCCAGCCTCGGCGAAACCGCGCGCCCGCAGCTGGCAACTGTCGCAGTGCCCGCACGGCCGCCCGTCCGGCGTCGGGTCGTAACACGACAGCGTAAGGCCGTAGTCGAGGCCGAGCGCGCGTCCCTTGCGCACGATCTCGGCCTTGGTCATCTCGAGCAGCGGCGCGTGGATGCGCAGGCCGTTGCCCTCCACGCCGGCCTTCGTCGCCAGCGACGCCAGCCGCTCGAAGGCACGCACGAACGCCGGGCGGCAGTCAGGATATCCCGAGTAGTCGAGGGCGTTGATGCCGAGGAACACGTCCCCGGCGCCCGTCGACTCGGCCCAGGCCAGCGCGAGCGACAGGAAGATGGTGTTCCTGGCGGGCACGTACGTGGATGGAATCTGGCCGGAGTCCACGTCGCGATCCTTCGGCACCGCGCTCGCGCCCGTCAGGGCCGACCTGGCAATCGCCCTCAGATCGAGGTCGATGACCACGTGCTGGGCGACGCCCAGCGACGCGGCGACGCGCCTCGCGGCGTCGACCTCGGCTTCATGGGTCTGTCCGTACCGCACCGTCAGCGCGTACAGCTCGAAGCCCAGGTCGCGCGCAATCGCCGCCGACGTGTAGGAGTCGAGGCCGCCGCTGAGCAGGACGATGGCTCGGGGAGCAGTGATGGTCATACGCGCCTGGCGAGTGGATCCCAGATGTACTTGTGCTGCTGGAGCTGCAGCCGGACGGGCAGGCGGTCCTCGAGGATCCACCGCGCCAGCTCCGCCGGCGGCAGCAGCCCGAACGCCGGCGAGAACAGCACCGCGCGCACGCGCGGCACGAGATCGTACCTGGCGACCACGTCCTTCGCATACGCGTAATCACCTGCCGACGCGATGACGAACTTGACCTCGTCGGCAGGTCCCACGACGTCGAGGTTCGGCCAGTGCATCCGGTCTGCCTCGCCCGAGTCCGGACACTTGACGTCCACGATCCGGTGGACGCCGGCCGGCACCGCGTCGATGGGACGGTGGCCGCCGGTCTCGAGGAGCACGGTGAAGCCCTCGTCGAGCAGGCGCTGCATCAGCGGGACGACGCCCGGCTGGAGCAGCGGCTCGCCGCCGGTCACCTCGACGAGGGGCAGGGCGAGCGAGCGGACCTCGGCCAGGATCTCGTCGAGCGCCCACTTCCGTCCTTCGGTGAAGGCGTACGGCGAGTCACACCAGCGACAGCGGAGGTCGCACGCCGTGAGGCGCACGAACGTGCACGGGAGCCCGGCGAACGTCGATTCGCCCTGCACCGACGGGTAGATCTCGTTGACGGTCAGCGCGGGCGATGACACAGGCAGAATTGTAGCAATGCCCCGCACCCCGCCCCTCGTCGCGATAGGCACCTCCGGCTGGCACTACCCCCGCGGGCGCGGTGCCTGGTCGGGCATCGTCTACCCGCCGGTGCGAAGGGGCTCCCGCTTCGACGAGCTGGCGTACTACGCCGCGCGGTTCCGCACGGTCGAGGTGAACGTGTCGTTCTATCGCCCGCTCAGCGAGGCGATGACGCGCGGATGGGTGGAGCGGACGCCCGACGGCTTCACCTTCGCGGTGAAGCTGCACCAGACGCTGACGCACGCGGCCGGCCTCGCGCCGCGCGGGGCGGAAGGCCCGCAGGTCCCGGACGTGGACGCCGCCGAGGTGGCGTCGTTTCTGGCCCCGCTGCGGCCGCTGGAGGACGCCGACCGCCTGGGGCCGCTGCTCGCGCAGTTCCCCGCCGGCTTCCATGCGTCGCCCGAGACGTTCGCGTATCTCGAGTGGCTCCTGGAGGCGCTGCGCGACAGGCCCGTGGCCGTCGAACTGCGCCACCGCTCGTGGAGCGACGCGCGCGGCGACCTCCTGCGGCTGCTCGACGCGGCCGGCGCGGCCTGGGTGCTGATCGACGAGCCCAAGTTCTCGTCGTCGGTCTACCAGGGCGTGGAGCTGGCGAGGGCGCAGATCGGCGAGCGGCCCTGGGGCTACGTGCGGCTGCACGGCCGCAACGCCGCGCAGTGGTGGGATCCCGAGACGTCCGAGGATCGCTACGACTACCTGTACTCGGAAGCGGAGCTGATGCCGTTTGCCGACCTGGCCGAAGCGGCCCAGGCGCTCGGACGCAAGCTGTACCTCTACGCGAACAACCACTTCGGCGGCAAGGCGGTGGCCAATGCCGCCCAGCTGCGCGCCGCCCTGGACGACCCGGTCACCGAGCCGTTCCCGCCGGCGTTCGGCGACAGGTTCCCCGGCATCGAGAAGGTGGTGCGGATCGAACGCCGTGACACGCTGTTCTGACGCCCGCGTCGGCCAGACGCGGACCGCTGCGGCGCCGCGGGCGCCGCGCGGTGCGTCCCCCTACTGAAGCGACACGCGCTTGAAGCGGTCGGCCACCTTCAGCTTCCTGACGGCGTCCATGCCCTCGATCACCTGGCCGAAGATGACGTAGGTGCCGTCCCACTCGGGCACGGCGCGGAGGGCGATGAACATCTGGCTGTCGGCGTTGGCGGGGTTGCCCGAGTGCGCCATCGACACGCTGCCGGCCTTGTGCTTCAGCGACTTGTCGA
>CAYSHC010000013.1:0-64211 GCA_964430855.1 uncultured Vicinamibacteraceae bacterium | reverse complement strand
GCCCCCGCGCGCTGGCCGCAGACGATCGTGACGCGCGTCCACGCGTCGGCAGACACTGACGCACCGTATGTCGTCGACAACGTGCCGCTGCCGGTCGAGAACCCGTGGCGTCGCAACGTCCGGGCCAGCGACGTCCAGTTCCTCCGCGACGGCACGGGCGTCGTGGTCACGCTCGACGGCGATGTGTGGCTGGCGCGCGGCCTCGCGTCCGAAGACGGCGCCGTGCAGTGGCGGCGGTACGCGTCGGGCCTGCACGAGCCGCTGACCGCCGCGATTCGCGACGACGAGATCTACGTCTTCGATCGCAACGGCATCTGGCGCCTCCGCGACGTGAACGGCGACGACGAGGCCGACAGGCACGAGCTGTTCTCGAACGCGTTCGCGCAGACGGCCGACACGCGCGAGTTCCCCAGTACGATCCGCCTCGGCCCCGGCGGCGAGTTTGTCATCGCCAAGGGCGGGCAGGAGGCGACGACGATCGGCAAGCACAACGGGAGCGTGCTGCGGCTCTCGGCCGACGGCTCGGCCTCGACCGTGCTCGGCTACGGGCTGCGTCAGCCGCAGATTGCCGTGCACCCGGAGACCGGGCTCGTCACGTCCAGTGACCAGCAGGGCCACTACATCCCCAGCACGCCGCTGCACATCGTGCGCGACAGGCAGTTCTACGGCTTCCTGAGCGACAAGCTGCCGCGCGAGGTCTACCCGGCACCCATCGCCGACCCGCTCACGTGGATCCCGCACAGCGTCAACGCGTCGGCGATGTCACAGGTCTGGCTGCTGGGCGCGAAGATGGGCCCGCTCGACGGCGGCCTGGTGCACATCGGCTACAACAGGCCCGAGCTGTTCCGCGTGCTGCTCGACCTCGACCGGCCCGTGCCGCAGGCAGCCGTCGTCAGCATCACCGCCGCGTTCGAGTTCCCGCCGCTCAACGGCGCCGTGAACCCCGTCGACGGGCAGCTGTACCTGGCGGGCTTCCAGATCATCGGCTGGGGCACGACTGCCACGGAGATGGCCGGCCTCGGGCGCGTACGCTACACAGGGGCACCCGTGACCCTGCCACGGCAGGTGACGCCCATGCGCGAGGGGGTGCTGCTGCGGTTCGACGTGCCGCTCGACCGCGCGACCGCCGGGGATCCCTCGCGGTATGCGCTTGCGTCGTGGGGCTACCGGCGCAGCTACAGGTACGGATCGCCGCAGCTGACTGCGGCGGGAGAACCCGGCATCGACAGGCACGTGCCGAGCAGCGCCTACCTGGCCCCTGACGGCCGCAGTGTGTTCGTTGCCGTCCCCGGCCTGACGCCCGTGATGCAGCTCGAGGTGGGCTGGACGCTCACGGCGGCCGACGGGCGTGCCGTGGAAGGACGCGCGTACACGACGCCGTACGCGCTCGAGCCGTTCGACGCGCGGGCCGAGGGGTTCGGCGACCTGACGATCGACCTCACGCCGCGCGAGGTGACAGACGCTGGCGACTCCGGCCGGGAGGGCGTGGTCAGCGTCGAGGAGGGCCGGCGCGTGTACGAGCAGTTCGGGTGCATGGCGTGCCACGCGATCGAGCCCGGCGCGCCGACGCGGCTCGGGCCGCCGCTCGTCGGCCTCTACGGGACGCCGCGGCCCATCACCGACAGGCAGGCGCCCATCATCGCCGACGAGGTGTACCTGCGCGAGTCGATCCGCCAGCCGGCATCGGCGATCGTGGAGGGTTACGCCAACAGCGGCGTCGGCATGCCGAGCTACGCGGGCGTGCTGACCGACGCGGAGATCGAGTCGGTGGTGCTGTTCATCAAGAGCCTTGCCGCGGACCGCTGACCGCGAACCGCTTGCCGCTTTGCCCGTGGCCTGCCGGGCAGCGTCCGGGCGCTCGCGCTAAGCTGTCGAGGTGAGCGCGCATCCCCCGTTCGGCAAGACCTGGCTCCGCGAGTTTCCGCTCGATCCTGACGCGATTTACCTGAACCACGGCACGGTCGGCGTGACGCCGCGGCGCATCCTCGACATCCAGCGGCGGCTGGTGGACGAGATCGAGCGGCACCCCAGCCGGTTCCTGCTGCGGGAACTGACCGCGATCACCTTCGGCGGGGCGCTCGCGCCGGTGCCGCGCATCCGGCAGGCGGCCGACGCCGTCGCCAGGGCCGTCGGCGCGCGCGGCGACGATGTGGTGTTTGTCGACAACGCGACCACGGGTATCAACGCCGTGCTGCGCTCGTGGCCCTTCGAGCCCGGCGACGAGATCCTGCTGAGCGAGCTCGGCTACGGCGGCATCGCTGCAACAGCCACGTTCGTCGCCAGGGAACGGGGCGCCACCGTGCGGACCCTCCCGATGCCCGACGCGCTGACGCCGGAGTCGATCCTCGAAACCTGGAGCGACGGCGTGTCGCCGGAAACGCGTCTCGCCGTGGTGGACCACATCACCGCCGACAGCGCCCTCATCCAGCCCGTCGCGGCCATCGTCGAGGCCCTGCACGCGCGTGGCGTCGCCGTGGTCGTCGACGGCGCCCACGCGCCGGGCGCGATCCCGCTCGACGTCCCGGCCATCGGCGCCGACTACTACGTTGCCAACCTGCACAAGTGGGGATGGACGCCGCGCAGCAGTGGCTTCCTCTGGGCACCGCTGTCGCGGCAGCGCGGCCTGCACCCGACGGTGACGTCGTGGGGGCTCGACCAGGGCTTCACCGCCGAGTTCGACATGCTGGGGACGCGTGACCCGTCGGCGCACCTGACGGCGCCGGCAGCCCTGGCGCTCTTCGAGGAATGGGGAGGCGCCGCGGCGATCCAGGCCTACAACCACCGCCTGGCCTGGGAAGGCGCGCAGCACCTGGCGGCTCGCTGGCAGACGGCCTTCACCACCCCCGAGTCGATGATCGGCACGATGGCGACGGTCGCGCTGCCCGAGGCGGCCGGCAGCGACGGGGACGCCGCCAACGCCCTGCGGACGCGGCTGCTGGAAGAGGACGGCATCGAGGCGCACGTCCACGCCTTTCGCGGACGCGTGCGCGCCCGGATCTCGGCGCAGATCTACAACGACATGGACGACGTGGAACGCCTCGCCGCGGCGGTCCTCCGGTACCTCGGCTGACGGTCGCGCCGGCGACACGACACGGTCGCGCGTCGATGCCGGGGCCTACGCCTCCATGTACGGCATCGGCGGCACGACGCCTGCGAGCCGGGCGTACACGGCGAGGGCGCCGCGATGATGGGCCGTGTGGTCGGTTACCGCGCCCGTGATCGCGATGCGCGGGGCGCCGCCCATGATGGGGCCGTCGGCGATCGGCGCCATCAGCTCTTCGTCGGACAGGCTGCCGAGCTTCGCCCGCGCGGCGTCGCACGCCCGCGCAAACCATGCGCGCGCCTGGGCGAGGGACGTTACCTCCGCCACGGCGCGCATGTGTGCGTCGAAGTCGAGGTCGAAGCCGTCGGGGTTGAAGGCGCCGTCGAGAAACCACTCGATGGTCTGCGCGGCGTGGGCCACCTGCTGCGCGGCGGTGAACATGCCGGGTGCCGGCATGAGCGTGGAGTGCTCCTCCGTGAGGTTCCGGGTGGATCGCGTGAAGTACTCCTGCGCCTCGTTGATGGCGCGAACGGCTGTCTCGGCCAGGGTCATGGGCTGCGGCCTCCTCTGATGGACGCCTACCTTCGCACTGTTTTCGCCTGCGCGTCAACGGGGACGCGAAGACCGACCGGTGGACCGGGCGCCGTCCGACGCGAGGCGCTGCGTGGCCGGGCAGGACGTCGGGGAGGCGACTGACAGCGGCGCGCCCCGCCATCGCGGAGCGCGCCGTCCCGGGGTGTCGAGGGGCTAGACCCGTGCGAGGCGGCGCCGGGCCGCGAGTCCGACGACGCCGCACCCGAGAAGGGCCATCGTCGCGGGCTCAGGGACCGTCCCCGAGCCGGTGTCCGTGCCGGGGACGTTCGTGATGCTCGTGAACGCGCCCGATACCGACGTCGTCGTCGCGCCCGCGGGGCCCGTGAAGCCGAGCGTCAAGGTGTTGCTCATGTCCACGCTCAGGGTGCCGGGGTTGGCGAGGACGGTGCTCGCATACATCACCACGATCCAGTCGAAGTCGCTGCCGGGGTCGATCACCTGGTCGATGCGCACCGTAGGGGAGGGATCGCCGACGTAGGCCGTCGGGAACACCTCGACCTGCTGGCCGTCCTCCGCGAAGTAGGTGTGCTGGTCCGGTCGCCCCACGTGGAACAGGTAGTGGGCAATCTTGTGCTCGTCGTTGAAATACAGCGAATCGGGGCTCATCGTGCCGGGCTCGTAGAGGATGAGCGCGACCCAGGCGTTGAACCCGTCGATGTTCGAGGGCGCGAAGATGTCACCGTGGATGTCCATGGTGAACGTGGCCGTGTGGCCGGCCCAGTCGAACGGGTCGCCGGTGTCGTCGTAGCTCCGGAAGCCCTCACCGAGCGACGCGAAGAACTGGCTGTACACGTAGGGCGTCCCGTCGTCGAAGGTCACGCTCGCGTGCCCGCCGAGCGAGCCCGAGTGGATGCTGGAGTAGCCGCTCGCCGAGGCTGCTCCCCATGCGCCGGAGGACGAAAGCTCCGTCGCGGAGCGCCCCGGCGGCGTGCTGCCGGACTGCACGTGGAGATCCGACGTGGGCGTGGTGGCGACCGGGGAGATCGTGGTGAGCGACACCCTGGTGAACGGAATGGTGTCGGCCAGCGCCGGGCTCGCGAAGAGCGCTGCACCCAGCGTGCCGGACAGGACGAGCGTCGCCGCTCGTGCGAATGAAGACTGCATCTGTTCCTCCTCAATGCCACCCGGCGGGTGAATCGGTGGCGCGCGGCCACCGCGGCGGGACGTGCCGGATGGACCGCTCCTACTGGTGAGAGCGGAGAAACGCGCGGAGGGGGGCCACGCCCCGAAGCCCTAGTAGGTTCGCAGCGGCCCGACTAGTATCGCCAGCCTTCATTCCTGCGGGATTCCTGCATAAGATGCCCGGGATGGAAACGACCTACGTCGAACGCCTTGTCGACCTCATCGATCCCGCGCTGAACCGCATCGACAACATGGACCTCGAAGAGGCCAGGCGGCGTGTGGCCTCGGGCGATGCCGACGCGGTGCGTGCCATCGAAGGGTCGTTCGCCATCGTCACGCGCGACGGCATCACGGTGCGGCTCGCGCGGTCGATGGACCGCCCGCTGCGGTACTTCCTCGCGAAGCGCCGCGAAGGGCCGGCGCTCTTCGTCGCCGACCGCATGGACACGCTCCGCGACGCGCTCGAGGCCGAGGGGCTGGGCGACCAGTTCCATCCGAGCTACACGAGGATGGTGCCGGCCCACTACATCGTCGAGATCCAGCTGGTCGGCTGCCCCGACCCCGACCCCACATACACCCGCTACTTCACGCCGGAACGCAACAGCCTGCCCGCCGACCTCGACGAAATCGGGAGGCGCTATATCGGCGCGCTCTCCAACGAGGTCAGGCGCTGGCTGCGACGCATCGACGCCGAGCGGCCGCAGGCGCCGATCGGCGTGGCCTTCTCCGGCGGGGTGGACAGCGGGGCCGTGTTCCTCGTGGTGCTGCACGCGATGCTGGAGCTCGGCATGGCGCCGACGCGGCTCAAGGCCTTCAGCCTGAACCTCGGCGAGGGGCCGGACGTGCTCCAGGCGCGGCGCTTCCTCGCCGACCTCGGCCTGTCCCTGTACCTCGAGGAGATCGAGGTGGATCCCGGCACGATCGACCTCGACGAGACGCTGTGCGTCCTCGAGGACTACAAGCCGCTCGACGTGCAGTGCGCGGCGATGGTGCTGGCGATGTGCCGCGGCATCCGCGAGCGCTATCCCGAGTGGCGCTACCTGGTCGACGGCGACGGCGGCGACGAGAACCTGAAGGACTACCCGATCGAGGAGAACTCCGAGCTGACGATTCGCAGCGTGATCGACAACCTGATGCTGTACCAGGAGGGGTGGGGCGTCGGGAAGATCAAGCACTCGCAGACCTACAGCGGCGGGCTGAGCCGCGGATACGTGCGGACGTACGCGCCGCTGCGCCGCTACGGGTTCGAGGGGTTCAGCCCGTTCACCCGGCCGTCCGTCGTGGAGGTGGCCGAGGGCATTCCGTTCGCGACGCTGACCGACTACGACGTGGCGACGCTGTACCGGCTCAAGGGCGAGATCGTGGGGCGAGGCGTCCGCGCGGTGACCGGCTTCGAGATGCCGGTCCATCCGAAGCGCCGGTTCCAGCATGGCGCCGGGTCGGCCGAGACGCTCCAGGCGCGCATCGGCAACTCGGAACGGCGGTTCCGCCAACGCTTCCTGGCTCTGTACTCCTGATGGCCCTTCCCGCCGCGTATCCCGCCGAGCCGTCCGCCCGCGATCGCTTCATCCTGGCGCGTCGATGGCAGCGGCCCGCGCGCGATCCCTGGCAGCACCAGGGCGTCCTGGTCGAGCGGGAGCCCGAGGCCCGGGGACAGGGCATCACGTCGGCCACGGTGTTCCTCACCGGCCGCGAGTGTCCGTGGCGCTGCGTGATGTGCGACCTGTGGCAGTACACGCTGGAGCACGACACGCCGCCTGGTGCCGTCGCCGCGCAGGTGCGCGACGCGGTGGCCTCGCTGCGCGGCCGCTCGGAGACGGCGTGGCCGGCGCAGATCAAGCTGTACAACGCCGGCAGCTTCTTCGACCCGCGCGCGGTCCCCGACGCTGACTACGACGCGATAGCCGAGGCCCTGCGGCCCTTCGACCGCGTCGTCGTCGAGTCGCACCCGGCGCTCGTCGGCCCGCGTCTCCGGGCGTTCATCGCTGCCTGCCGCCGCGCGGCCGGGGGCGACGGACCTGCCGTCGAGGTGGCGATGGGCCTCGAGACGGCGCATCCCGACGCCCTGGCCCGGCTGAACAAGCGGACGAGCCTTGCGCAGTTCGAGGCGGCAGCGGCGGCGATTCGCGGTGCGGGCGCCAGCCTGCGCGCCTTCGTGCTCGTGGGCGTACCTTTCATCCCCCGGCAGGAACAGCAGGCCTGGGTGCAGCGATCGATAGCGGCGGCCCGGGCGTGCGGGGCACGCCTCGTGTCGCTGATCCCCCTGCGACGTGGCAACGGCGCCATCGAGACCCTCGAGCGGACGGGCGACGTCGTCGTGCCCGGCCTGACCGATCTCGAGGACGCCCTGGACGCCGCGCTGGCCACGCGCGCCGAAAGGACGGCCGACACGACGCTCGTCTGTGTCGACACGTGGAACCTGGAGGCACTCACCGACTGCGCGGCCTGCCATGGAACGCGCGTCGACCGCCTGCGGGCGATGAACCTCACCCAGCAGGTACGGCCACGTGTGCCGTGTCACGCCTGCGACCGCGGGAGCGCGGTGTCATGAGGTCGCTGACGTGCGACGTGGTCGTCGTGGGCTCGGGCTTTGCCGGCTCGCTGACGGCCCTCGCGCTCCGTGCCCGCGGCCTGGACGTCGTACTCGTCGAGCGCGGCCGCCATCCGCGCTTCGCCATTGGCGAGTCGTCCACGCCCCTGGCCAACCTGCTGCTCGACGAGCTGTGCGACACGTACGGGCTCGACGGCCTGCGGCCGTTCACGACCTGGGGGCGCTGGCGTCGCGAGCGCCCCGAGGTTCGCTGCGGCCTGAAGCGGGGGTTCAGCTTCTATCACCACGCGCCGGGGCAACCGTTTGCCGACGGCCCGATGCACCAGCGCCAGACCCTGGTGGCGGCGAGCCCGGTTGACGAGATCGCCGACACGCACTGGTATCGTCCCGACTTCGATCAGTGGCTCGTCCGGGAGGCCGGGCGAGGCGGCGTCGAGTACCTCGAGGAGACCACGCTCGGGGCCTTCGCCGACGTGGAGGATGGCCTCGAGGTGTCGGGCCACGGGCCCGTCGGCCCCGTCCGGATCCGCGCGCGGTTCCTCGTGGACGCCAGCGGTCCTCGCGGATGGGCGGCGCAGCTGCTGCACGTCGAGGAACGTTCCTTGCGCTGGCTGCCGGCGACGCAGACCGTGTTCGGCCACTTCACCGGCGTTGCCCGCTGGGCGGACGTCTCGCGCGGCGTGGCCGACGGCGCGCCGTACCCGGTGGATGCTGCCGCGCTGCACCACATCTTTCCGGGCGGCTGGATCTGGGTGCTGCGCTTCGACGATGGCATCGTCAGCGCCGGGGCGGCGCTGACCGACGCGGTGGCCGACGAGGTGGGGGCAGCCAGCGGAGCCGACGGGTGGGCGCGGCTGCTCGAGCGCCTGCCGTCGGTGGCCGCGCAGTTTGCCGGGGCGCGCGCAGTGACGCCCATCTGGTACCGTCCACGTCTCGCGTACCGCGCGGCACGGGTGCACGGTCGCCGCTGGGCGATGCTGCCCTCGGCCGCGGGTGTCATCGACCCGCTGCTGTCCACGGGCTTCCCGCTGACGCTGCTCGGCATCCAGCGCCTCGTCGCGGCGATCGACGCACACCTCGGCACGCCTGATGCGCTCGCGGCGGCGCTCGAGCGCTACGAGGCCTCCTGCCAGCGCGAGCTCGACGCCACCGAGCGGCTCGTCGGTGCGCTGTACGCGCAGATGGACGACGTCGAGGTTTTCCGCCGGCTGTCGCTGCTGTACTTCGCCGCGGCAAGCTACGCCGAGACAGCGCGCCGACTGGGGCGTCCGCACCTGGCGCGGGGCTTCCTCCTCTGCGACGACGCGCGGTTCGCCTCGAACCTGGAGCGATGCACGGACGCGGCCCGCGCGCGCCCGTCGGACACGGCGCGTACCGCGCTGCTCGACGACATCGACGCCGCCATCGAGCCGTATGACGTGGCGGGGCTGCGCGACGCGTCACGCGCGAACTGGTATCCGGTGGACGTGGATGACCTGAAGGCGGCCCGCCACAAGGTGGAGGCCACCGAGGGCGAGATCGACGCCATGATCGAGCGCTGCGGCCTCGGCCGTCGCGCGGCGCCTGCCGCGTGGCACCAGGTGGCGACGCTGCTGCTCGTCCTGATCCTTGCCATCGGCATCGCCTGCAGCCGCCAGCCGGAGCTGACCGATGAGCAGTACCGCGACGTCGTGGTCGCGTTCCACACCGGCATCGCGGCGATGCAGACGAGCCAGGAGGTCCTGGCGCGCGAGCAGCTCGATCGCGTGACGGACGTCGCGCCGCACGAGCCGGCGGGCTGGGCGAACCTCGGCCTGCTGCTGCTGCGCCAGCAGGAGCTCGACGCCGCGATCGAGCGCCTGCGCCGGGCCGAGACACTCGCGCCTGACCAGCCCGAGATCCAGCGCCTGCTCGCGCTGGCGATGGGGCGGCGGGGCGACCTCGACGCCGCCATCGGCCACTGGCGCCGCGCGCTCGATCACGCGCCCAACGATTCCCTTGCGGCCTACGCGTTGGCGCTCGACCTCGAGCGGGTCGGCAGCGATGCCTACGAGGCCGAGGCGCTGAACGTGATGCAGGCGCTCGCGGCGCGCACCGGCAACCTGGCGGCCGTGATCGAGACGGCCCGCCTTGCGGCCAAGCGCGGCGACCGTAGCGCGCTCGATCGCGCCCTGGTATCGCTGGACGCGGCGGCGGCCGCGTGGCCTGACGACATCCGCGAGCGGCTCGACGCGGTGAAGGACGCCGCCGCCTCGGAGCCGGGAAGCACCGGCAGGCCGATCGCATTCCTCAAGAACTTCCTGCTGCGGCTGCCCGCCTACAGGCAGGCGGTCGCGGCGGTGAGTACGCCGCGCGAAGAAGTGGGGGAGCCGCTCCAGCGCTTCGTCGTGTTGCCCAACCCGACGCCGCACGCGGCGCCGGCCGACACGACGCTCCGCTTCGCCACGTCCCGCGTGCCGGGCGCAGACGCCGGCTGGCCGGCCGAGGGCTCGGCGCCGTGGGTCGGGGCGGCATCGCTCGACGGCGAGGCACAGCCCGTGTTCGTCCTGTTCGACGGGGAAACGCTTCAGGTGCACGGCGCCCTTGTGCACTCGCGGGATGCCGGCGTGCGCGCGGCGAACGGGACCGTGACCCCGCGCGTGCTGCCCGCCGACCTCACCTACGATTTCCGCCTCGACCTCGTCACCGCCGGGCCGAACGGCCTTCGCGTGCTCGTCCAGGGCGAGGACGGCAGGTTCGACGACGTGACGGCAGCGGCGGGCGTGCCCTCGTCGCTGCGGTCGGCAGCCGTCGCAGGGGTGTGGGCTGCCGATATCGACCTCGACGGCGATCTCGATGTCGTGGTCGCCGTCCCCGGGCAGGCCCCGTCGGTGCTGCGCAACAACGGCGACATGACGTTCGCCGTCCTGGAGCCGTTCGCCGGCGTGTCCGACGTCCGCGGGTTCGTCTGGGCCGACCTCGACGGCGAGGGGGTGCCCGACGCCATGTTCCTCACGGGCGACGGCACCCTCCGCGCATACGTCAACGAGCGCGGCGGCAGCTTCGCCGTGCAGCGCCTCCCCGACGGCGTGCCTCCGGTCGCCGCGATCGTCGAGGGCGACTCCGGCGACGACGGCATCCTTGACGTCTGGGCCCTTGGCACCGACGGGACGCTGCAGCGTGTCTGGCGAGACGCCGCGACAGAGACGTGGCGCATCGAGCCCATGGCGCCCGTGGCAGGCGGCGGCGCGGGCTTCGCCGCGGGGCAGGTGGCCCTGCACGTGGCCGACCTCGACAACAACGGCGCGCTGGACGTCATCGTCGCTGCCGACGGCAACAGCCACGTCCTGCTGCGTGAGGCCGACGGCGGCTGGGCCGGGCTCGCGCCCCTCGACTTCCGTGTGACCGCCGTCGAAGAGCTCGACGCCGACGGCCGGGTCGACCTGCTGGGCCACACGCGCGACGGCCGGCCGGTGCGCACGGCGAGCGAGGGCAGCCGCGCCTACCACTGGCAGGTCGTGCGTCCGCGCGCCGCTACCGCCTTCGGCGACCAGCGCATCAACGCGTTCGGCGTCGGTGGCGAGATCGAGGTGCGCACGGGGCTCCACGTGCAGAAACGCGTCATCAGGTCACCGCTCGTCCACGTGGGCCTCGGCGACGCGACGCAGGCCGAGGTCGTGCGCCTCCTCTGGCCGAACGGCACGCTCCAGTCGGAGTTCAACGTGTCGGGCGACCAGGCCGTGCTGGCCACGCAGCGGCTCAAGGGGTCGTGCCCCTGGCTGTTTGCGTGGAACGGCGACGAGATGGCGTTTGTCACCGACGTGCTCTGGCGGTCGCCCCTCGGCCTGCGCATCAACGCGCAGGACACCGCCGACGTGCTGATGACGGAGGACCGCGTCAAGGTCCGTGGCGACCAGCTCGCGCCGCGTGACGGCGTCTACGACTTGCGGATCACCGCGGAGCTCTGGGAGACCCATTTCTTCGACCTCGTGTCGCTGCTGGTCGTTGACCATCCGGTCGGCACCGAGATCTGGATCGACGAGCGGTTCGGCGTGCCGCCGCCGTCGCCCGACATCATCGTCACCGGGCCGCTGCGGCCGCTGGCCGGCGCGCGCGACGACAGCGGACGTGACGTCTCCGCCATCGTCGCCGAGCGCGACGACGAGCATCTCGACTTCGCGGGCCGCGGCCGCTATCAGGGCATCACGCGTACGCACTACGTCGAGCTCGAGCTGCCGGTCGACGTGCCGCGCACCGGGCCGGTCTGGCTCGTCGGGCAGGGATGGATTCATCCGACCGACAGCTCGGTCAACGTTGCCATCAGCCAGGGCGCGCATCCGGCGCCGAAGGGGCTCGAGGTGCAGGTGGCCGACCCGTCGGGCACGTTCCGGACCATCGCGCCGAACATCGGCTTCCCGGCGGGCAAGGACAAGACCATCCTGTTCGACCTGGCGCCGTTTCTGGCGCCCTCGGGGCCGACGCGCGTGCGCCTCGTCACCAACCTCGAGATCTTCTGGGACCGTCTGGCCTGGGCCGAAGGGCGGCCCGACGTCGCCGTGTCGCCGGTGCGTCTCCTGCCCCGGACGGCCGAGTTGCGATATCGTGGATACTCGGCCACCGACCAGGCGGCCCCGAGCACGCCCGAACGTCCTCGCTACGTGCTCGACGGCACCATGCCCCGCTGGCGTGACCTCGAGGGCTACCACACGCGCTTCGGCGACGTCCGTCCGCTGGTGCTCGACGTCGACGACCGGTACGTCATCATGAACGCGGGAGACGAGTTGCTGGTGCAGTTTGACGAGGCCGGCCCCGTGCCTGCCGGATACACCCGCGACTTCGTCGTCGTCACCGACGGGTGGGAGAAGGACGGCGACTTCAACACGACGTTCTCGCGCACGGTACTGCCGCTGCCGACGCACGAGGACGGACGCTACGACGTCCCGCCGGGACGCCTCGAGGACGACAGGGTGTACCTGAAGCACCCGGACGACTTCGCCGAGTACCACACGCGTTACGTGACGGGGGATCGCGCGCGTGACGCCCTGCGCGTGCCCGTGCGCGCCAGCGGCCAGTGAGACACGACAGCAAGCCATGAGGCGTTACAGCAAGCCGATCCTCTTCGTCATCCTCGTTGCCCTGCTGGCGACGCCCTCGATCATGCGCCGCATGGGGCCGCGTGCTGCCGCGGCCGACATCCCGCCCGGCGGCGACGTGCGCGAGCGCTACGGCTTCCGCCTCGTCGAGTCGGCGCGGGAGGCCGGCATCGACTTCACGCACGCCTCGCCGACCCTCGACCCCAGGCTGTCGCACATCATGCAGATCGTCGCGTCGATGGGCGCGTCGGTCTCGATTGCCGATGTGGACGCGGACGGGCGTCCCGACATCTACGTCACGACGAGCCGCGAAGGCGAGCTGAACCGGCTGTACCGCAACCGCGGCGACGGCACGTTCGAGGAGATCGCCGAGCGACTCGGCATCGCCGACGTCAACCGTCCAGCCACCGGCGTGTCGATGGGCGCCGTGTGGGGCGACTACGACAACGACGGCTACGAGGACCTGCTGCTGTACCGGTGGGGCAAGTCCGAGCTGTTCCGCAACGAAGGAGGGCAGGCGTTCTCGCCGGTGCCGCAGGCGTCGCTGCCGGCGTGGGCCAACGTCAACACCGGCATCTGGTTCGACTTCGATCGCGACGGGCGGCTCGACATCTTCCTCGGCGGGTACTACGGCGAGGACATCAACCTCTGGAACCTCACCCACACGCGGATGATGCCGGAGAGCTTCGAGTACGCGCGCAACGGCGGACGCAACTACCTCTATCGCAACCTCGGGGGCGGCCGGTTCGAGGACGTCACCGACGCGGCAGGGCTGACGTCGCGGCGGTGGGCCCTGGCGGCAGTGGCCGCCGACTTCACCGGCTCGGGCTGGCCCGACCTGTTCGTCGCCAACGACTACGGCGTATCGGAGCTGTTTGTGAACCGCGGCGGCCGCTTCGAGGAGGTCGGGCGCGTGTCGGGCGTCGGCTACGCGCCGAAGAGCGGCATGAACGCCTCGGTCGGCGACATCTTCAACGACGGGCGCCTCGCCGTGTACGTGTCGAACATCTCCGAGGAAGGCATCCTGCTTCAGGGCAACAACCTGTGGGTGCCCACCGGCGTCAGGGACGGCATCCCCCGGTTCGAGAACATGGCGCGCGCGCTCGGCATCGACCTGGGCGGCTGGGCCTTCGGGGCGCAGTTCGGCGACCTGAACAACGATGGTCTCCTCGACCTGTACCTCGTGAACGGCTTCATCTCGGCGTCGAGCAGCTCCAGCTACTGGTACGACTACTCGAAGGTCGCGGGCGGCCACGAGGTCGTCATCGGCGACGCCAGCCACTGGCCGGCGCTCACGGGCCGCAGCCTCGCGGGCTTCCAGCAGAAGAAGGTCTGGGTGAACGACGGGGGCGGCCGTTTCGTGGACGTCGCGCCCATGGTCGGCGTCACCGACCGTCACGACGGCCGCGCCGTCGCGCTCGCCGATCTTTTCGGGCGCGGCATGCTCGATGTCGTGGTGGCCAACCAGAACGGGCCGCTGCTGCTGTACAGGAACGACGTGGTGCCTGGCCGCAACTGGATCGCCTTCGAGCTCGAGGGCAGCTGCACCGACGACGTGACCGCGGGGTGCAGCAACCGCAGTGCGTTCGGCGCACGGGTGACCGTGCACTGGGACGGACAGCAGCAGGTGCAGGAGGTGTCAGGCGGCTCGGGGTTCTGCTCGCAGAACCAGCGCGCCCTTCACTTCGGCCTCGGTGAAGGTGGGGAAGTGGACAAGGTGGTGATTCGCTGGCCCTCGGGCCAGGTGCAGGAACTGCGGCAGCCGGCCGTCAACCAGCGGCACCGGATTCGGGAGGCCGCATGACGATCGACAGGCGCTACCTCGCCCCGGTGCTCGTCACCTGCGTGCTCATCGCGGGGCAGGTGACCTTCGGCTTCCTCGAGAGCTGGTCGCGGACGGCGCTCGCCATCGGCACGGCGATGGTGCTGGAGCTCGTCTACGGCAGGCTGTTTCTTGGCATCTGGCCGCACCTGGCGAGCGCGTACGTCTCTGGCATCAGCGTCGGCATGCTGGTCCGGTCACCGGACTACTGGCCGTACGCCGTCTGCTCGGCGCTCGCCATCACGTCCAAGTACCTGATCCGCGTCGACGGGCGCCACATCTGGAACCCGTCCAACTTCGGCATCGTCGCGCTGCTCGTGCTCGCGGCCGACACGGTGGCCAGCCTGAGCGTGCAGTGGGGCAACCACCTGCTGCCGATGGCCGTGGTGTGGCTCTTCGGGGCCGTGATCATCAGCTCGATCGGCCGGTTCCACATCACGCTGACCTACGTCGTCTCGTTCCTGATCTTCGCGGGCATGCGGTCGGCCATCAACGGCCACCCGTTCCAGGCCGAGGTCGCGCCGATCACGGGGCCGATGTATCAGCTGTACATCTTCTTCATGATCACCGACCCGAAGACGACGGTGCACGGGCGCGTGCCACAAATGGCGGTCGCGTTCCTCGTGGCTGTCGTCGAGGCGGTGCTCAGGATGTTCGAGTTCGTCCACGCCCCGTACTACGCGCTGTTCCTCGTCGGGCCGACGGCCGTGCTGGTCGAGATCTACGTGAGGCGCCGCCTGGCGGCCGCGCGGCCCGAGGGGCAGCGTGACGTCGCGGCCGCGCCGCCGGCGGACGCGTCGGTCACGGGTTGACGCGGCCGAGCGTCGCGCGGAGGTTGGCAGGCGTGCGCGGCGGGGTCGCGGCGGTCCACTCGAAGGCGCCGACATCGGCGCCGCCGCCTTGCGGACGCCTCACGCCCAGGCGGTCGGTCGCCGGCGTGCCGGGGGTCTTCGCCGCGTCGATTGCCGGCGTGCCGCCGCGCAGGCGGTAGTCATCGGCCGCCACATCGACGAACCAGCTCGCCTCGCCCGCCATGTTCCCCGCCGCCGCCGACGCGACCCCGGGAAGCGTTGCGGCTAGGAACAGGCTGTCGCGTACGTCGAGGCCGGTGTCGCCCGACGACGCCGCCTCGAACGGCCGGGTGATGTTCCGTCCGAACGTCGTGTGCGCCACGGCGATCTTCTCGATGTCGTCCTCGTAGCGCACGCCGGTCACGACGTGGTGGATCACCGCGTTGCGGATGTCCACCCGGGCCCCACCCCTGGCGCCCGGGCCCCGCACCCTGAACGCGATCTCCGAGAGCGACACGGTCACGCGGTCGACAGTCACCTCGACGTTCTCCTTCAGGTTGAACGCCGCCATGTTGGCGATCAGCCCGGGGCCGAAGCCCTCGGCCACGGTGTCGGTGATCGTCAGCCGTGCGCGTGGCGCCTCGGGGTTGGTCTTGGTGTCGACGGCGTTCTCACCGGGCACGAGCCCGGCCGGGAAGCCGTTCTCGGTGGCGGAGAGGGGGGCAAGGCGGAACGTCGAACGCTCGACGACGACGTCGTTCCAGCCGGGCAGGCTCCGTCCCGGGTCGAGCTGGAGGCCGTCACCCGAGAAGGTGTGCACGTCGAGCTCGCGCAGCGTCAGCCGCTGCACCGGCCCGGCCGCGATCGCGTGGGCGTCCTGGCGGGCGCCGTTCCACCACAGGCAATGGTGGATGCTCGTGCGCTCGATGGTGACGTCGGCCGGCCCGTTCATGTCGATGCAGTCGCGTCCCGATCGCCGGACTTCCGCGTTGCGCAGGACGAAGTGGTTCGCGCCGCTCGACAGCTTCACGATGTCGGTCGGCGCGTACTGCCCGTCGAAGACCAGGCCGTCAACGATGACGAAGGGATGCGACACCGTGAGCAGCCGCCCGCTGCGCGAGACGATCGCGCTGCCTGGTCCGTCAGCGGCACGCACGATGATGGGCGCCCCGGCCACGCCGCCGCGGACCGACGAGAGCCCCTCGGCATACATGCCTGGCGCCACGCTCACGATGTCGCCCGGCTGTGCGGCCTCGAGCGCGGCCTGGATCGAGCCGAACGGCGCAGCGGCCGAGCCGTCGCCCGCGGCGCCGCTCGCGACGAACCACTCGGTAGCTGCCGCGGCGTGCGGTGACGCGAGGACGGTGCACAGCGCGACCGCCATGACAGACGCGCCGCGCGCGACACGCGTGACGAAGGACGTCGGGACGACCGTGGAGCGCAGCTGAGGCATTCGAGGGCGTCGCACCGCGGGTGTCGGGCTGCGGCGCGTGCGACGTGACTTCATTACACCATGACCGGCGCGGCCGGCCCTGCTGAGCCGGCGCGGGAGGGCTAGCGATTGGCGCGTGCTGACAACGGCGTGCCGGGGGGCGGGTAGCCGCTGCGCGCAGCGTCGAGCACGAGCACCCAGTCGCGCGCTTCGCCCGGCTCCGGCGGCATGAAGCGGCGCTCACCCGTCGCCGCGAACGTCCCGATGCGTGTCGCCGCGCCCGTCCGCGGGTCGTACCACCACGCCGCAACCTCCGCGTCGTCGATAACCGACAGGCGGACGCTGAAGGCGCGGCCGGCCGGGACGTACACCATCGCGTAGGTGCGGTCGACGTCGCGCGTCGCGACGAAGCGGTAGCGGCCGGCGCCTGGGACGCTCGTCGGCACGTCGTCATCGACGATGACCGAGTCGTCCGGGATGCGGGTCAGGAAGGGGCGCGACTCGATGAGCCGCCGGACGTGCTGCATCTGCGCCGAGCCGGGCTGATCGAGCGCCTCGAACCACGGCATCAGCGGCGTGTTGACCGGATCGCGCCCGGGCTGCCACATCTGCCAGATGGAGTGATGTCCGTAGGTGTGCCCGAAGGCACCGCTGAAGAGGTTCCAGTAGGCCGGCCGGCGGACGTCCGCCGCGATCGAGTGGCCCCGCTCCTTCGCGTTGAACGACACCGGGTGGTCTTCGTAGATGGGCTCGCCGTCGATGACCGGCTTGACCGGCGTGCGGTCGTAGTCGACGCGCGTGTTCTGGAACCCGGCGTTGAACTGCACCTGGTGCCCGTTCTGGCGCATGTTGAAGTCGAGCCAGTCGGCGTCGTGGAAGTACTGGGCGGATCCCTGCCCGCCCTGCGGGTGGAACGTGATCAGGTGCCGGCCCTCGTCGCCCTGTCGCAGGCCGCGCGCCATCGCGTCGACGATCTGGCGCTGCTCGTCCGTCTCGATGACGCGATCGCCGCCGACGATCCAGACGAGGCTGGCGTCACGATAGCGCCTGCCGAGCCACAGGCCGTAGGCTTCGGCCGTCGCGGGCGTGAAGATCTCCGGGCCGACCCCCCACTTCAGGTTCCACTTGTCGCCCCACGTGGGCAGCAGGCCGACGACGAGGCCCCGGGCGTTGGCCGCCGCGATGACGAAGTCCACGTGGTCCCAGTAGTCGTTGGCCGGGCCGTCGACGACGCGCGGACGCGTGGGATCGAGATCCTCGAGCGGCAGGTGGCCGTAGGCGTTCGGGGTCCGCAGGCCGTCGAGTTCGGCGAGCGCGACGGTTTGGATCACGGTGAAGCCCTTGCGTGCCCTGTCGTCGAGGTAGCGAACGGCCTCCTCGCGGTCGAGCCGGTGGAACAGCTCCCACGCGGTGTCGCCGAGCCAGAAGAACGGCGCGCCATCCGCCGTGACGAGGAACCGCCCGTTGTCGCTGACCCGCAGGGCGGGCGCCTGCGCCGCTGCGGCGGGCGCCATCGCGAGCCCGAGCACGAGGGCAGGCAGGACGGCGCGCAGGACGGCCGGGAGCGTCGGCTTCGGGGCTGCGTGTGGGGACATCAGCGCCTCGTGTGGCGTCAGGCGTCGCGCGTGGCGAGCCTGAAGGCGAACGTGTCGAGCCCCGCCACGTCGACGTCGACGGCAAAGACGCCGCCTGCGAGCGGGGACTCGCCCGGGCCGGTCTCGAGCGCCGCACTGGTCACATACAGCGTCCGCAGGTCGGGCCCGCCGAACGCGCAGTTGGTCGGGTTGGAGACCGGCAACTCGACGATGCGATCCACGGCGCCGCCAGGGGCCACGCGCACGATGCACGCGCCGCCGAACCGGCAGTTCCACAGGAACCCGTCGGCGTCGATGGCCGAGCCGTCGGGCGACCCGCGCTCGAACCCGCGCAGGAAGTCACGCCGGTTGCCGATGCCCTGCGCGGCCTCGTCGTAATCGTAGGCGTAGATCACGTTGGCCACCGAGTCGCCGCCGTAGAACACACGCCGATCCGGACTCCACGCCAGCGTGTTGTAGATGCCGAAGCCGCGGTCCCATGTGGTGACCTCGCCGTCCGACGTGACGCGATAGAGGTTGCCGGTGAAGCCGTCGTAGGGCTGCGGCGTGCCGTCGGGCGCGACGTTGTTGGGCATGCTGCCGACCCAGAACGCGCCGCCGGGATCGGTGGCGCCGTCATTCAGGCGATGCGAGGGCAGGCGTGTCTCGGGCTGTGCCAGGCGCTCCCGCGCGTCGGTGGCCGGATGCCACAGCACGAGCTGCGACCCGAGGGCGACGAGCAGGCGCTCGGGATCCGTCGTCAGCGAGATCGAGCACGCCGGCTCGCCGAAGTGCCATGTCTGCACGTCGCCGTCGGCCGGCCTGAAGCGCTGCACGGTGAACCCGTTGACGTCGGTCCAGTACAGCGATTGCTCGCCGGGATGCCACAGCGGGCCTTCGCCGCACTTGTTCTTCGCGTCCACGACACAGGTGTACTCGTCTCTGGCCATGCCCGAGATCCTACGCGAGACGAACGACGCCGGGGGCAACGACACAGGGACTCTGGAGCTGAACGCCCTGGCGCGCAAGGACGTGACTAGCCATCCCACTCGAAGGCCGCCAGGAGCGGAAAATGGTCGGACGCCTCGGCCGCCGGCGCGTCACGCACGACCCGGAGCTGCACGAGACGCGCACGATACGCCTCCGGCACGAACGCGTAATCGAGCCGCAGGTGCGGGTCCCATGTGGGGAAGGTCATGCCGGGGTCGTCCGCCGGCAGCGCGCGGAAGCCGTCCACGTAGCCGGCGTCGAGCACCTGCTGTACCGTGCGCCAGCGGATCGCGCCGCCGCTGAGCCAGACGAACGGGCGCAGGCGCGCGGGCAACCTCGCCGTGTCGAGCAGCTCGCCGGGCGCGAGCGTGTTGAAGTCGCCGGCCAGCACGTGAAACCCGGTCGTGCGCGCGGCGACGCCCTGCAGGAGCGCGCGCACCTCCACGACGCGCCGCCGTTCCGTCCACGCGGCATGCACGGCGCTCAGGTGCACGCCGAACAACGTCACGTCACCCGGCAGCAGCACCTCGAGGAACGCATGGCGCGACCAGCGCGGCCGATGCCACTGCGCGTGACGGATCTCGTCGCGACTGAGGTACCCGAGCGACTGCCGGCGCGTGGTGCCCCAGTGTGCGAAGCCCGCCTCCGCGGCGAGGTATGCGACGACGTCAGGGCGCGTGGCCTCCTGGAGGAGGACGACGTCGGGCGCGGCGGCGCGAATCACGGCGGCCAGCGCCGCCTCTCGGCCCGTGCCGCCGTGGCGGATGTTGTACGACAGCAGGCGGAGGTGATGACTCACGCGTCCGGCCCGGACGGCGGCGTCACCAGGTGGGCAGGCGAGGGCGTCTCCGCCGGCGTCGCCTCCATCAGCGTCAGGTAGGGCTGCCCGAGCAGGTCGCCCCGCAGCGCCATCACGAGCGACCGCGTCGCCTGGATGTTCACGGGCCGGCCGATCAGCTGCGTGAGGTGCTCGCGCAGGGGGACGAACGCCGGCGCGATGTCCGGATCACCCTCGCCCAGGGGGCGCGAGTGGACGCCCGGAACGAAGAACCCCGTCGCCTCGAACGCGCCGACGGCGTCACCGCCCACGAGCGTGAGATCGAGGTCGCTCGTGCCGGGTCCGTCCGCGTCGAACGGCGCGCCGTCTTTCCATCGCACGCCCGTCACGGCGCTGCCACGGACGACCACGCGTGTGCCGGGCGGCACGGCGTCGCGGATCGCGGCGCAGAAGGCCTCGAAGCGTGCGGGGTCCGAGCTGAACACGAGCCGGAGCATCGTGTCCCGGCGGTCGCGCTCCAGCGCCTCGTCGTCGTGCTGCCCGTCGTCGGTGGTCATGGCTGCCTCCGGAGCGGGCGACGTGAGCGCCCGTGCTCCACACTAGCGAACGCAACGCGCTCCGCCAAGCACGGCCGTCGGTGCGTCAGGCCTACCGCTCGCGAACGCGGATGGCGCGGTACCACGCCTCCGCCTTTCCACCGCCGTGCACCTGGAGGCCGATGCGGCCCGTGACGGGCACCGACGGGTCCGTTTCCGTATAGTCGAACGTGAGCAGCCCGTTGAGGTACGCGCGCAGGCGCCGGCCCTCGCAGACAATCTCGTAGTCGTTCCAGTCGCTACGCCGCAGCACGCGGTTGACTTGCGACATGTCCGACCGCGCGAGCACGCGGTCACGGCGTGATTCGTCGTAGAGGCACCCCCACCAGTCCGGATCGCCGATGTCCACCTGGTAGCCCACCATTTCGTGGTGGTTCGGGACACGCTGGCTGTGCACCTGCACGCCGGCGTTGACGAAGCCTTCCGAGCCGAGCAGGCGGAACTGGAGGCGCAGCACCATGTCGCCGAACTCGCGCGTTGTCGCGAGGAACTCGTTGCGGGGGACCATCTCGGTAAGGCTGCCGCCGACGAACGCGCCGTCCTCGATGCGCCAGGTACGCGCCGTGTCGCCGTCCCACCCGGTGAACGTCCTGCCGTCGGCCAGCAGGGCGAAGCCGTCTTCCGGCAGCGGGGCGCGCGCCTGCCGCGCCGGTTCGTGAGGCGCCGTCGCCATGGCGGATGACGGACGCCGTGACGTGGCAAGCGTCGTCAGCACCAGCGCGCCCGCACGGGTCAGCAGTGTGCGTCGTGAAGTCATGGCCCTCCCCGGATCAGGCGCGATTCTACTCCTGCCGCGCGGCGGGCAGGGACGCCGACGCCTCCGGGCCCTGCCTTGACCCGGCGTCACGGCTCGGCAAGGATGGCGCATGCGTTTCCGGTCCCTCGGGTCCATCCTGCTGCTGGCCGCGGCGCTCCTGGCGGCCGGCTGCTCGCGCGACGCGCCGCGCGACAGCGCGCAGTCTCGACAGGTGGACGGGGAGGCGCGTCCGAACGTCCTCGTCATCCTCACCGACGACCAGCGCTGGGATGCCCTCGGCGTGGTGCAGCGCGAGATGGGCGACGCCGCGCTGTTCCCGTGGTTCGAGACGCCACACCTCGACCGCCTCGCCGCCGAAGGGGCGCGCTTCCGCAACGCGTTCGTCACGACGTCGCTGTGCTCGCCGAGCCGGGCGTCGCTGCTCAGCGGCCGCTACGCGCGACGCCACCAGGTCCTCGACAACTTCACCGAGTACCCGAACGACCTTCCGGGCTATCCGCGCCGCCTCCAGGAGGCGGGCTACGAGACCGCCTACATCGGCAAGTGGCACATGGGCGAGGACAACGACGCGCAGCGCCCGGGCTTCGACCACTGGATGAGCCACCGCGGACAGGGCAACTACTTCGACAACGAGTTCAACATCAACGGCGAGCGGCGGCTGATTCCCGGCTACTACACGACGGTCGTCACCGACCACGCCGTCAACTGGATCGCGCAGCCGCACGACCGGCCGTGGCTGCTCGTCGTGGGGCAGAAGGCGCCGCACGGCGGGCCGATCCAGCCCGAGTTCCGATTCGCCCACGCGTTCGACGACCGTGAGATCCGCAAGCCTGTCAACTACGAGAGCTACCGCGCAGCCGACGGCAAGCCCGCGTGGCTCGAGGAGAGCCTCGAGACATGGCATGGCCACCGCGGTCCGCTGTACGACCTGAAGGAGCACGGCGCGTTCGTCCGCGCCTACCTGGCGACGCTGCTCTCGGTGGACGAAAGCGTCGGCCGCATCTACCGCGCGCTCGAGGTATCGGGACAGCTCGACCGGACGGTGATCGTCTTCACCAGTGACAACGGCTTCGTGCTGGGCGAGCACGGGCGCGTGGACAAGCGGACGATGTACGAGGAGAGCATCCGGGTGCCGTTGCTCGTCCGGTACCCCGCCCTCGTGCGGCCAGGCACGGTGGTGGATGCGATGGTGCTGAACCAGGACCTCGCGCCGACGATAGTCGAGCTGGCCGGCGCGCTGCCGCTCGAGGACATCACGGGCATGTCGATGGTGCCGCTGCTGCGCGGGACGGGCGCGCCGTGGCGTGACGCCTTCGTGTACGAGTACAACTACGAGGCGCAGTTCCCGTACACGCCGAACGTCCGGGGGGTGCGTACCGATCGCTGGAAGCTGATTCGCTATCCCAACGGCGACGGCACGCCGGACACGTTCACGCCGGAGCTCTACGACCTGGAGGCGGATCCGTACGAGCTGCGCAACCTGGTCGACGATCCGGTGCACGCCGGACGGCGTCAGGAACTGGAGCGCCTGCTGGAAGCGCGGTCGGCCGCCGCGGGGCCGGATCGGATGCCGCGCTATCGCGGCATCATCGACGTGCGGCCGGAGTACTAGGAAGAAGGGGGCGGACGGCGCGGGGCGCCGTCCCTACCGGGTGCTGCCGTTGTCCTCTTCGACGAAGAGCGTGTGCCAGTACTTCACGTCGGTGGCGCCAGCGTCGCTGAGCGCCTGCATCGCTCGCGACTTGAGCGCCTCGTCGTCGCCCACCTCCGCGGCCACGACGTGTCCCCCCGCGGCCAGGTGCCGCTCGGCCAGCGCGTGGAAGCTGGAGGTGTCGGACACCCACGACTCGACCATCCGGAAGAGCCGGCCGGCCGCGCCATGGGCCTCGCCGCTCGCGTCGATCCTGCGCTTGCCTTCCTCGCCCGTGAACACCTCGAGCCTGTCGTTGGGCACGCCCGCTGCCCGCAACGCCTCCACGGCGGCGGTCACCGCCTCCGGTTCGACGAACAGGCCCGTCACGCGCCCGACGGGGTTGAACTGATAGCCATCCTTGTTCACTTCCGGATTCACCTGGACCACGGGTCACCTCGCTAGTGGACGCCGGTAGGGCGCCGCAGCGGACTCGCAGGCGGCGTCCGCGTCTGTCGTCGTACGGTCAGCATACTGCACCCGCCGCGCGTTACCGGAGGTGGCTGACGAAGTACCGAGTGATGAGCTTGTGCAGGTGCTCGGTAGTGCCCTCGCCCTCGGAGATGCCGTGCGTGCGGTTCGGATACGCCATCATGTCGAACGGCTTGCCGAGCTCGATCAGGCGGTTGATGAGGCGCTCGGTCCCCTGGTAGTGGACGTTGTCGTCGCCCGTGCCGTGGACGATCAGCAGCCTGCCCGCGAGCCCGCCGGCATGATGGATGGGCGACCCCTTCCTGTAGCCCTCGGCGTTGGTCGAGGGCAGGCCCATGTAGCGCTCCTGGTAGATGGTGTCGTACAGGCGCTGGTCCGGCACCGGCGCGACGGCGACGCCCACCTTGTAGACGTCGGGGAAGCGGAACATCGCGTTCAGCGTGCTCGTCCCGCCGCCGCTCCAGCCCCAGATGCCCACCCGCGCCGGGTCGAGGAAGGGGTGCCTGGCGAGCAGCGCCCTGACGGCCGTGGCGTGCTCGCGTGACGAGAGGTCGCCGATGCTCCCGTAGACGACCTTCCGCCACGCGGTGCCCTTGGGTGCGGGCGTGCCCCGCGTGTCGACGCTCGCCACGACGAATCCGGCCTCGGCCAGGGCGTGATGGAAGAGCATGCGGTTGCCCGTCCAGCGATCGACCACCGTCTGGCCCGCCGGCTCGCCGTACACGTAGACGATGAGGGGATATCGCTGCGACGGGTCGAAGTCGGGCGGGCGGATCATCCACCCGTCGAGCGTCACGCCGTCCTCCACGGGCACGGTCAGGAACTCGACCGACGTGGAGAGGTCCGCCTCGAGGCGCGCCTCGAGCGCCGCTGTGTCGGTGAGGGTGCGCAGCGTCCGGTGGTCCGGCAGCGAGACGACGCTCGTCACGGGCGGCTTGTCGACGCGCGAGTACGTGTGGAACGCCGCGCGGCCGTCTGGCGCGATGTCGTAGCTGTGCCAGCCCGGCAGCGTGTCCGGCGTGACGCGCGTCGGCGCACCGCGGCCGTCGAGCGGCGCACGATAGAGGTACCGCTGCGTGGCGTTCTCCGGTGACGCGATGACGTAGAGCCAGCCGCCCGCCTCGTCGACGCCGGCAAGCCCCGTCACGTCGGCGTCGAAGTTGGTGAGCCGCAGCGGCGCGCCGCCCGAGCGCGGCACCTTGTAGACGTGCTGCCAGGGGCCTCGCCCGCTGAGCCAGAGGAAGGCCTGCCTGCCGTCCACCCACCGCACGTCGTCGACCACCTCGACCCATGCGTCGTTCTCGTCGCGGAAGACGTGCCGGACCTCGCCCGTCGCCGCGTCACCGGCCAGGACGTCCAGCCGGTTCTGGAGCCGGTTCAGCTGCTGCATCAGCACCGTCCGTTCGTCGACCCACTCGAGCCGTGCGAGGTAGGTGTCGCGCGGGTCGCCGTCGGTGCGCATCCATCGCGTCGCGCCGCCCTCCGCGGGGACGACGCCGATGCGGACCGCGGAGTTCGTGGTGCCCACCTTCGGGTAGGGGATGGTCGTGACCACCGGGTAGAGCGTGTCGGTGTTGTTGATCAGCGCGAAGGCGCCGACGCCTGTCGTGTCGAATTGCCAGTAGGCGATGTGGCGGCTGTCCGGGCTCCAGCGGAAGCCGTCGCGCACGCCGAGTTCTTCCTCGTACACCCAGTCCGACGTGCCGTTGATGGTGGTCGCGGACCCGTCGTTCGTGAGCCTCGCAATCGTGCCGTCGAGGCGCTCGACGTAGATGTCATGCTCGCGCACGTACGCGACGCGCGTGCCGTCCGGCGAGAACTTCGCAAACATCAGCGTCGACGGCGCCGCGTCGCCTCCCAGCCTGTGCAGCCGGTTGGTTGCCAGTTCCAGCACCCAGTAGTCGCCGCGCGTGTGGTACCGCCACACGCGGCTGGTATTGGTGAAGATGAGCAGGTGCCGGCCGTCGGCCGACCACTGGTAGTCGGCAATCGACAGCGGCGCCTGGGCGCCGGGCGGCACGAGGCGCGTGCCCTCGATGAGCACGCGACGCTCGCCGCTCGCGGTGTCGTACCGGACGATGTCCCATCCGGCGGCCGAGTCCGGCGCGCGCTCGACCGTCGTGTAGCCCGCGCCGTCGGGCATCCAGCGTGCCGGCCCGAAGCGCGGCACGCGGTACGCGTCGTCGCGGAAGATGCGGGTGAGGCGGGCGTCGAGCCGCTCGAGCGCGGTGCTGTCCGGTGCCTGCGTGCGGGCCTGCGTACGTGCCGCCTCGCCGCCCATCGACAGGGCGAGCGCCGCGGCCGCGGCGCACGTCAGCGCCGCCCGGCGTCCAGGTGTCAGTGTCACGTGTTCGTCCTCGCGGGCAGTATCCTACCGGCCCACGAGCGTCAGCGCGAACCTGTCCTGCTCGTCCACCCACGCGTGACGGCGGGTGAAGCCGGCGTCCTCGAGGAGGGCGAACACGCCGTCCACGGTGAACTTGTAGGAGCTCTCCGTCCAGATGCGCTCGCCGTCCTCGAACGTGATGACCTCGCCGCCGGGGAACGTCACGCGCTGGCGACGCGTGCTCACGAGGTACGACTCCATGCGCGACGCCTGCGCGTTCCATTCCGCGCGGTGCACGAAACCGTCGATGTCGAAATCGGCGCCCAGCTCCCTGTTGAGGCGCACGAGGAGGTTGCGGTTGAAGGCGGCGGTGACGCCGAGCGGATCCTGGTAGGCCTCGCGCATCACCGCCTCGTCCTTCACGAGGTCCGCGCCCAGCAAGAACAGGTCGCCCGGACGCAGCGCGTCGTGCAGCTGTCGCAGCAGGGCGAGGGCGTCGGGCGGATCGAAGTTGCCGATGTTCGAGCCCAGGAAGAGCGCGAGGGTCGCGCCGTCGCCCGTCTGTTCGCGGCTGACCGCCTCGAGGCCCTGGTGGTAGGTGGCCTGGTGCGTCACGACCTCGATGCCCGGCAGCCCGGCCACGAGGCCCGACGCCAGGGTCAGCGCGGCCCGCGAGATGTCCACCAGGTGCACGCGCAGCGGGGAGTCGGCGTCGTGGCGCGTCCGGAGCAGGGCGACGAGCTTCTCGCCGTTCCCGGGCCCGAGCTCGACGAGATCGGTGAGCGGCCGGCACGCGGCGAGGATGGCCTCGCCATGGCGGTCGAGCAGGCGCAGCTCCGCACGGGTCAGCGGGTACCAGGGCAGCCGGCAGATCGCGTCGAAGAGCGCGGACCCCAGCGCATCGTACAGGTAGCGCGACGGCAGCTGCCGCGGACGCTGCGCGAGCGCCTGCAGCACGTCCGCGGCAAACTGTCGCGTCGCGTCGGCCTGGTGCGGCGTGCCGGCCGGGTTGGACACGGGCACAGCTGTCACCGGCCCGCTCCGTCCACGCACCGGAAGGTCGCATACACGTAGGGATAGCGCGTCCGGAACCAGTTGCGGAACGACGGACGCAGCAGCTCGCGCGCCGTCACCGGCGAGGCGCCCTTCATCACGACGTGCTCGTTGTCGAAGAACTCGGCCGAGTACTCGGGATAGGACGGCAGGGGGGTGAAGCCCTCAAAGGGCGCAAACGGCGTCGACGTCCACTCCCAGCCGTTGCCCGCGAGGTCGTCGATGCCCCAGGCGCTGCGGCCTGCCGGATGCGTTCCCACGGGATGCGGATCCCACGCGACGAAGTCGAAGACGCCGTGCGCCTCGCCCGGCACGGCGTCGCCCCACGGGTGGCGGCGTTCATCGCCCGAAGGCGAGCCATGGGCGGCGCGCTGGTACTGCGCCTCTGTCGGCAGCGAACAGCCCCGCCACCGCGCGTAGGCCGACGCTTCCGCCTGGCTCACATAGACGGGCCACGCCAGCGGCAGCGGCAGCCTGTCGAACTGGCCGCGCCAGTACCACGCGTCGCCCTCGCGCTCCCAGAACATCGGCGACTCGCGGCCTTCCTTCTGGATCCAGCCCCAGTCCTCCGGGCGCCACCACCGCGGATCGCGATAGCCGCCTGCCTCGACGAACTCGAGGTAGGCCCCGTTGGTGACGTCGTGCTGCTGCATGCGGAACGCCGGCACCTCCACGACGTGCGCGTCACGCTCGTTGTCCCAGCTGAAGGGGACGTCGCCGCGCCTCACGCCCAGGGTGATGCGTCCGGCCGGCACGTCCACCCAGGGATTGTCCGGCGGTGCGCCCCCCTCGACCGGCTGGTACCCGTCCGGTCGGCGCTTCTGCGAGTAGGGCAGCCGATGCCACATGTAGAGCAGCGTCTCGAGGTGCGTCGCCTCGTGCTCGATGATCGTGTACACGGCCTCGCCGCGATCGAGCAGCGGATGGCCGGGCACGTCGATCTCCGCGTTGAGGATCGCGTCGCGCACGCGGGCGTCGGCCTCGGCCGCAAAGGCCCGCACCTCATCGCGCGTCGGCCAGTGATCGGCTTCGTTGCCGCGCGCGGCGTGGTCGCCTGTCGTCTCGTGCGGGTCGATGCCGCGCGCGAAGAGCTGCTCGAGCCGCTCGTCGATGCCGGGCCGACCGAGGCCCCGTTTCACGAGCGTGTTCAGGCTGAACGCGGGGATGTGCCCCTCGTAGAAGACGATGGGGTTGCGCAGCGCGATGGGCCGCGTGTAGTACGACTCGTCGGCCACCATGTCGAAGATCTGGGCGCGGCGGGCCCGGTTGCGTTCGTACCAGGCCAGGAGGGCCTGACGGTCGGTGATGTCCGGGATGGCGGTGTTGGCGATGGTCGTCATGGCAGCTCCTCGTGCGAAGGGGGTGGCGTGCGTCACAGCATGGACGGCACGTCCGACCCGGATGTCGGGAACGCGAAGCGCGCGCGGCGCAGCGCCGTGGCGGTCATCCCGGCCTGCATCGCGACCGCGAAGACGTTGATGACCTCGTCGGCGTGCGGCCCGAGCAGATGCGCACCCACGACGGCATCCGACGCGCGATCGACGAGCACCTTGCACGCCGACGCGGTCTCGGCCACGCGCCGCGCCGACGCCCACGACGCGGTGTCGTTGAAGGTGACCGCGACGTCGCGGCCGCCGTCGCGCGCCTCGGCCTCGCTCATCCCCACACGCGACAACGGCGGCACCGTGTACACGCACCCGGGGACGAGGGTGTAGTCGCCGGTGCGCCTCGCGTCGTCGAGCAGGTTGTCGGCGAGGCGTTCGCCCTCCTCGCTCGCCATCGGGGTGAGCGCCGGCGCGCCCGTCGCGGCGCAGTCGCCTGCCGCCCACACGAGCGGGTTGGTGGGGCTCCGGAGGAAGGCGTCGACGCTGACACCGGCCTTCTCGCGGGCGACGCCGCCCGTGGCAAGGTCGAGGTCGTCGATGTCGGGTACGCGGCCGGCGCCGTGGACGACCAGGTCGACGACCAGCTCTGCGTCGTGCCCGTCGCGTGTCACGGTGACGCGAAGGGCGCCGGCGTCATCCCGGGTCACGCGCGTCACGCTCGTCTCGAGGCGGACATCGATGCCCGCCTCGCGGGAGCGCGCCACGAGCCGGTCCACGAGATCGGGATCGAACGCCGTCAGCGGCCGCGCGCCGCGGTGCACGACCGTTGCCTGCGCGCCGGCGCGGGCGGTGACGTGTGCCAGCTCCATCGACACGTAGCCGCCGCCGATGAAGGCGATCCGGGGCGGCAGCTCCCGCAGCGCGAAGAACGCCGTGCTGTCGATGACGAGGTCGCGCCCCTCGAATGGCAGGTCGGCAGGGCGCGCGCCCGCCGCGATGACGATGGCCCGCGCGGCCTCGAGTGTCCGGCCGCCCACCGTCAGGGACGAGCGATTGACGAAACGTGCGACGCCGCGCACGACCTCGATCCCGTCCCGCTCGAAGGCCCTCGTGCGCTCCGTCGGCACCGGGTCCGTGAAGGTCCTGGTGAAGCCGGCGAGCGCCGGCCAGTCGACTCCGAGCCGCCCGGGCTCGAGGCCGCGGCCGTGGAGGCGGCGTGCCGCGTCCACGGCACGCGCCGCGCCGACGAGCACCTTCTTGGGCTCGCAGCCGCGGTTGGCGCACGTCCCCCCTATCGGGTGCTTGTCGACGACGGCGACGCTCCAGCCGGCCGAGCGCGCCCGCCGGGCGACGACGCCGGCAGCGGTCCCCGACCCGACGACGACCAGATCATGTGTGGGCATGCAGAGCATTCACCGTACCACGGCCCGCCCGGACGTTCCGCGCGTCGCGGCGCGTCGTTGAGGCAGGTAGCGACAGGGACGCCCACCATGCCCACAGGCTTCGTCCGACGTCATCCGCAGGGCGGCATCATCTGGCTGCACGCCGCGCCGACCGCCACGGCCGCCACCCGCGTGCGGGATGTCCGCTGGGGCGACTTCCTGAATATCGAGGCACAGCGCGACGACGGATGGATGCAGATCCGGTGGGGCACCGAACGGTACTTCATCCGCGGCGAGGATGTCGTCGCCACGCGCCCGCTCGAGATCGTGTTCGTGGATGTCGGGCAGGGCGACGGCTGCTTCGTCGTGCCCCCGGAGGCGGGGCCTCGCGAGCGCGTTCTCGTGATCGACGCCGGGGAGCGACGCAACATGCTCGGGATGCTGCGCTGGCGCTTCGGCAAGCTGATGCGCGAGTTCCGCTTCCACGCGGCCGTGATCACGCATCCCGACCAGGACCACTACCTGGGCTTCCGGCCGATCCTCGACCATCCGCACGTGCGGTTCGACCACCTCTACCATAGCGGCCTGGCGGAGCGCGCCGGATCTGCGCCGCTCGGGCCGACAGATGCCAGCGGACGGTACTTGACCGACCTGGCGGTCACGCAGGACGACGTCGACCGCATCTACGCCGCAGGCAGCGACAGCGCGCGCAGGCAGTACGGACGGATCATGCGTGCCGCGCTCGACAGCGGCCGCGTAGGCCGCGTGGCGATGCTGTCAACGCTGCACGGACAGAGTGAAGGCGGACGCACCTGGCTGCCGCACTTTGCGCCGTCGGACGGCGGGGCCTGCACGATCGAGGTGCTCGCGCCCGTCCCGGAGCCCGACGACACCGCGACGCCTCGCCTGCGCTGGTTCGGCACGCGGATCGGCTCACGTGCCCACAACGTTCCGCGGACGAAGAACGGTCACTCGGTGCTGCTGCGCCTCCAGGTAGGCGCCCTCCGGATCCTGCTCGGCGGCGACCTCAACGCGTCGGCAGAAGACTACCTGCTGCGGCACTACGCGGACATCGCCCCCGGGCAGCCGCTCGAGGACGCGGTGCCCGACGCGCGTGCACGGCTCGGCGCCGACGTCATGAAGAGCTGCCACCACGGATCGGCAGACGTGACCGACGCGTTCCTTCGGGCCGTCCACCCGTTTGCGTTCGTCGTCTCGTCGGGCGACAACGAAAGTCATGCGCACCCGCGGCCCGACCTGCTGGGGCGCCTGGGGAAGCAGGGCCGCGGCGAGGCGCCGCTCATCTTCTGTACCGAGCTGTTGCGTTCGTGGCGGGAGGAAGGACTCGCCGCGGACTTCGCGCGGCTTCGCGTCCTCGATGAGCTCATCGATAACCCGGCGACCCCGACGGGCGAGGCCGACGCGGCGCGTGCCGAGCGTGTCGCGCTCCAGAGCCGGATCCAGAACCGGACGGTGGGTGTCTACGGCGCGATCACGCTGCGTACCGACGGCACGCACGTCGAGCTGAGCTTCATGCTCGAGCGTCCGCGCGGGAAGCAGCGCTGGCAGATCTACCGGCTGGCCGCCGATGCCGACGGCGACTGGCGGGGCGATTTCGGCACGTGATGCCCGGCGCGCACGCCCGGCGCTACCGGGCCTCCCGGCGCACCCACCAGGCCGCGAGCACGGGCAGCATGAGCACCTGCGCGACCATCGCCGGCACGCCCGGCAGGAGCGACAGGCGCAGGTACTCGGCGAGCGGGAGGGCGATGGCGCCGCCGGCGAGCTTGACGCCGACGAAGGCGGCGCGGCCCGCGACCACGGCCCCGAGCATCGCCTCGACGCGGCTGCGGCCCCACTGCTCGCGCAGCAGGCCGGCCACGCCGCCATAGACGGCAAGCTCCGCGACCATCGGGGGCAGCATCGGGGGTGGCGGCATCCCCGACAGCAGGTAGCTGACAAGGGGCGCCGAGGCGCCGACGACCAGGCCGGATCGCCAGCCGTAGCAGAGGCCGGCGAGGAGCACGGGCCAGTGCATCGGCAGCAGCACGCCGACGGGGAGGCCGGTCAGGTGCGCGACCGCCGGCAGCACCCACGCCGCGGCGACCACGAGGAGGGCCTGCACCGTGAGGGCGCGGGGCGCGGCGGCAGGCAGGGTCAGGAGCCGGGACGAGGCAAGCGACTGAGCAGACACGCGTCGATTGTGTCCGCAGACGGCCGGGCTCGTCCAGTCCGTATGCGCCCGCGATCGCGCGCGCTGCACGCTATGATCGCGACACCATGCCCCAGCGAGATCCGTCCGTTCCGCTTGCCACCAATCCGCACCTGCTCCGCTGGGTGGAGAAGATGCGGGCGCTGACCACGCCGGCCGCCGTGCACTGGGTGGACGGCTCGCAGGAAGAGTACGACGCCCTCTGCGCACAGATGGTCGAGACGGGCACGCTCATCAGACTCAACGAGGAGCTGTGGCCGAACTGCTACCTTGCGCGGTCGGACGCGTCCGACGTGGCCAGGGTGGAGCAGCGCACCTTCGTCTGCTCGCTGTCGAAGGACAGCGCCGGCCCGACGAACAACTGGGTGAATCCTTTCGAGATGCGCCGCACGCTGCGGGCGAAGTTCAGGGGCGCGATGGCGGGCCGCACGATGTACGTGCTGGCCTACAGCATGGGGGAGGTCGGCTCGCCGATGTCGCAGATCGGCGTGCAGCTCACCGACTCGCCGTACGTGGTGGCGAGCATGCGCATCATGGCGCGCATCGGCCTGCGCGTGCTGAAGGAGATCGACAAGGACGTCAAGCGCGTCGTGCCCTGCCTGCACAGCGTCGGCGCGCCCCTCGCCCCGGGCCAGCGCGACGTGCCCTGGCCCTGCAACGAGGAGAAATACATCGTCCACTTCCCGGAGACACGCGAGATCTGGTCCTACGGGTCCGGCTATGGAGGCAACGCGCTGCTCGGCAAGAAGTGTTTCGGCCTGCGCATCGCGTCGGCCATGGCGCGCGACGAGGGCTGGATGGCCGAGCACATGCTGATCCTCGGCGTCGAGGATCCGCAGGGCGAGAAGACCTACATCGCGGCCGCGTTCCCGAGCGCGTGCGGCAAGACGAACCTCGCGATGCTGGTGCCGCCCGCGGCGATGGAGGGATGGAAGGTCACCACGATCGGCGACGACATCGCCTGGCTCAGGCCGGACGCGGAGGGCCGACTGCGCGCGATCAACCCGGAGGCGGGCATGTTCGGGGTGGCGCCCGGGACGTCGATGAAGACCAACCCGAACGCGATGGCCACCATCTCGCGCAACACGATCTTCACCAACGTGGCGCTCACGCCCGACGGCGGGGTGTGGTGGGAGGGGATGACCGACGAGCCGCCGGCGGAGTGCATCGACTGGCAGGGCAACAGGTGGACGCCGGAGATCGGCCGCGAGCAGGGCGTCACCGCAGCGCACCCGAACGCCCGCTTCACCGCGCCCATCACGCAGTGCCCGACCATCGACCCGGCGTTCCACGACCCGACCGGCGTCCCAATCAGCGCCATCGTCTTCGGCGGACGGCGCGCGACGACGATCCCGCTCGTCTACCAGTCGTTCAACTGGACGTCGGGCGTGTACATGGGCGCCACGATGGGCTCGGAGACGACGGCGGCGGCAACCGGTGCCGTGGGCCGTGTGCGGCGCGATCCCATGGCCATGCTGCCGTTCTGCGGCTATCACATGGGCGACTACTTCCGGCACTGGATCACGATGCAGCGATCGCTGTCGGAGACGCCGAAGATCTTCCACGTGAACTGGTTCCGCAAGGACGCCGACGGCAGGTATCTCTGGCCCGGCTTCAGCGACAACATGCGCATCCTGCGCTGGATCGTCGAACGCGTCCGTGGGCGTGTGCCGACGCGCGAGTCGGCGCTCGGCTGGATGCCGCGCTACGAGGACATCGACTGGCGTGGGCTCGACTATCCGGAAGAGCAGTTCGAACAGGTGCAGGCGTTCGACCCCGCCGAGTGGCGGCGCGAGGTCATCGAGCACGAGGAATTGTTCCTCCAGCTGCACTCGCACCTGCCGAAGGAGATGATCTTCGAGCGCGAGCTGTTCATCTGCCGCATGTGACAACAGGGCGGAAGGCTCGGTGCCCCCCGCCCCGTCGTGGTCGCTCTGCGACAGACGCCTTGCGTCTAGTTCGCTACTTCCGCCCCGGAGGTGGCCGCGGCGTTGATGCGGCCCTCGGCCAGGGAGGTGAGCTTCTTGTCGGCTGCCGACTCCTCCTCGAGGGTCTCGCGCAGCTGCGTGGCGACATCCGCAAGCCCGAGCTCCTCGGCCCACGCGCATGCGGTGCCGTACGCGGCGATCTCGTAGTGCTCCGCGCGCTGGGCCGCGGCGATGATCATCGCGTCGCGCACGGAATCCTCGGCCTCTTCCTCGAGCATCTCGGCGCCTTCCTCGATGATGCCGGCCATGCCCGCGCAGGCCTTGGCCCGCGGCTTGAGGTCGAACAGCTCGAAGACGCGCTCGAGGCGGGCGACCTGGTTTTCGGTCTCGACCAGATGGTCTTCGAGGGCGGTCCGCAACTCGTCGAACGAGGCGGCCTTGGCCATCTTCGGCAGGGCCTTCACCAGTTGCTTCTCGGCGTGGTAAAGGTCGCGAACTTCGTCAATCAGTGCATCCTGCAGCGTGCGCATTTGTGGCATGGGTGAATCCTCCTGGATGTCGTGTATGGGAAACGCAGGCCCCGGGCGGAGGCGCGGGCGCCACACGCCCGGAGACTGCCATCGTGGTTACTGCCCGGCTACGACGAGCACGAAGCCGAGACGTGCTTGAGCGCCGTGACGTTGAACGTCGGGACGCTCATGGGCATCGACTGGGCGGTACGGCCGGCCGTGGCCGTCCCCGTCGAGCCGCCCGTGCCCGTGGAGCTCTGCTGCGGCGCCCCCTGGCTCGACTGATCCTTTGCGTCGAGCTTTCCGGTGAGCTGCACCTTGTGGTTGACGTGGGGTTTGAAGTCGACCTTCCCGTCCTCGGCCATCAGTGCGAGCGTCTGGCCTGCGTGGCTGGAGGCGGCCGACGATGCGGCCCCGGACGCCGAGCCTGCGCCCGGATGGTTGTGCTGTGCGCCTTCCATGGCGACGTCGGTCAGCACGTACCGCGGGGTCGCCGTCGCCCCGGCCGCACCCGTGGCGCCGGCGCTGTCCGCCGTCCCGGAGCTGTCCTTCATCGACCCGTCCCACGTCTTGAGGCACCCGGTGACGGTCATGGTGCCGGCGTCGGCGGCGGACTGACCCGGCTGCGCGCGGTCGGGCTGCGGCCGCGTCTGGGGTGACTGCGCAGGTTGCTGCGGCTGGGTGGCGGGGGCTTGCGCGCCCACGGTGATGACGCCGGCTGCGAGCACGGCACAACACGCCGTGAGTGTCGTCTTCATGACTCCAACTCCTTGTCTGTCGATCGCGGCACGCGATCCGTCGCCGTGCCTAGTGCACGATTCACGCCATGCGTGGGAACGCCCGCACGGGCGAGGAGCAGGGACGCCGTCCGCGCACGGCCGGGTTGTGGGTAGCCGTGCTCCCACACTGAGTCGGCCGTGCACCAGCGACGCCCGTCAGTACGGCGTGCGCCCGCCCGTCACGCCGTAGACCTCGCCGGTGACGTAGCGGGCCTCCTCCGACGCGAGGAAGACATACACAGGGGCAATCTCGACGGGCTGGGCGGGGCGCTGGTACGAGGTGTTGCTGCCGAACGTCGCGACGTGGTCCTCGGGCATTGTCGACGGAATGAGCGGCGTCCAGACGGGGCCCGGCGCAATGGCGTTCACGCGCACGCCCTGCTTCATCGCCATCTCCGACAACGCCTTCGTGAAGTTGACGATGGCCGCCTTCGTCGCGGCATACGCGAGGAGCTGGGCGCTGGGATCGAACGCCTGGATCGAGGCCGTGTTGATGATCACGCTGCCGGGGACCATGCGCGGCAGCGCCGCGCGGCACAGCCAGAACATCGCGTACACGTTGGTGCGGAACGCCCTGTCGATCTCGTCGTTCGTGTAGTCGGCAATCGAGTCGTGCGTGACCTGGTAGGCCGCGTTGTTCACGAGGATGTCGAGGCCGCCGAGCGCGGAGAACGCCATATCGACGAGCTTGTCGCAGAGTGCCTCGTCCTGGATGTCGCCCGGGACGGCCACGGCGCGGCGGCCGGCCTGCTCGATGTACCTGCACGTGTCCTCCGCGTCCGACGCTTCCTCGGGGAGGTAGCTGATCAGCACGTCGGCGCCCTCGCGGGCGTAGGCGATCGCGGTGGCCCGTCCGATGCCGCTGTCGCCACCGGTGATCAGCGCGCGCCGCCCCGTCAGCCGGTTCAGGCCGCGGTACGTCGTCTCGCCGTGGTCGGCCTCCGGGGTCATCTCGTCGATGCTGCCCGGCGGCTCGATGGGCTCCTGCGGGAACTCCGGGGCGGGGCCCTGCGGGCGGGGATCGGTCGGGCCCTTCGTTGACTTGTCCATGAACTGTGCTCCTCCTCGCGGCCGCATCGCGCGCGCCGCCGACAGCGGGCCCTTGCACAGGCGACCGCGGGTTCTAGTGGTGGGCAGCACGCTCTGGTGCCTGCGCCCGGGCCTGCTGCTCCTCGCTTGCCGGAATGATCGAGATGCCCCCGCTGCGTTCGAGCACCGCGTAGCGGATCTGATCGAGGCGCATGAGTCCATGGAGCGTCCGGCTCGCCGCGAGGATGTCGTCGATGTCGACGCCCTCGCGCCCGGCGCGGTCCTCGAGGAACCGGCCTTCGCTGACGAGCAGCAGGGGCCGGCTTTCGAGCATCGGGTCGGCCGCGGGGACACGGCTCTTCACCGCCGAGAGGCCGTAGTCCAGGAGCAGCAGGGTGGCGATCACGATCCAGGCGTTGATCACCGAGAAGTCGTTGCCGAGCAGCGCCTGCTGGGTGGACTCGCCGATGATGAGGAGGAGGACGAAGTCGAACGTCGTGATCTGGCTCAGCGCCCGCTTGCCGCTGATCCGGAAGATCACGAGGACGAAGACGTAGACGGCGACGGTGCGCAGGACGGATTCCATGGCGTCCTTGTCAGAAGATCGCCACCGGCGTGAAGGCCACGGGCCGGTGCCCCGCCAGCGCGGCCCACAGGCGGACGCGGCCCGGCCCGGGCGCGCTGGCGTCGATCCTCACGCTGCTGCCCGCGGCCACGGGCGCGGTGAAGTGCAGGCGTACGCTCCCTTGCTCGCGCACCACCTCTTGCGGCGCGGGCACGATGCGCTCGATGTCCAGCGCATCGAAGAGCGCAGGACTGATGAGGCAGTAGTCCGCGGCCGCCGCCGCGTTCAGCTGCACGGTCGTCGGCGTCCCCGCCCGGATGACCCTGTCGTACTCGACGATCAGGGAGTCATCGTCGGCCCTGGCCTCCGTCCGGTTGAAAGGTCCCGCGCCGCCGAGCAGGCCCAGGCACGCCGCGAGCACGAACACGGCTACCGCCACGCGCCCGACACGCTGCCACCGCCACTCTCGGTGCTGGAACACCATGTCCTCGTCGAGGCCGACGATCGCGACAGGCGGTGCTGCTTCTTGTCCGTTCATTGCCCACTTCCGCCCGCGTGCGGTGGTACCGGTACGCGGAGTCGGGTCCCGAGGCCTGGAAGGTGCACGAGTCGTTCCACGCCGAACGCAAGGCGCGGACGAGCTGCCGGCGGACGGAGGCGGCCGGGTCAGGGCGCCATCAGGCGACCGAAGGGCTGGAGCGGTGGTACGCGGTCGGCCACCGCCTTGAGGACCACCAGCATCGGGACCGCGAGCACGGTGCCCCAGGCGCCCCACATCCACGTCCAGAACAGGACGCCGAGGAAGACGGCAAGCACGTGCATGCGCTCGGCCTTGCCGAGCCAGATCGGCGTCAGGAGCCAGCCCTCGAGCGCGGTCACGGCAAGCGCGCCGCCGGAGGCGAGCAGCGCCTGCGGAAGGTCGCCGGCCTGTGCCCAGACCACGACGAGCAGCCCGCCCGAGACCAGTACCGGCCCGGCATACGGGATGGAATTGAAGATGCCGGCGAGCATGGCCCATCCTGCCGCGTGCTCGACGCCGATCCACGCCAGCACCGGCCACGTCGCGAGCGCCACGACGACGGCGGTGGCGAGCCGCACCAGGAGGAAGCGCTGGAGCTGCGCGTTGATCTCCTCGATGATGCGCCGCGTCGTCATGCGGCGCTGCGGATCGGGGCCGGCGATCTCGACCAGCCGCTCGCCGACGTGATCGCCGGCGAGCAGCAGGAAGAACACCAGAAAGACGACGACGGTGGCGTGGCCGAGGAAGGCCACGAGTGTCTCGACCCCGAGGTACACCCACGACGGGGACGGCTGGGCAGGTGGTGCGGCCCCATCGCCGCCCGAGGCCTCCGACATCATCTCGGCCACTTCCTGCACCGGCTTGCCAGGCGCGTCATGACCTTCCCACAACGCCTCGCGCAGCTCGCGGGCGACCCGCGGGAGCGTCTCCAGCGCGCTCAGCGCGTCGTCGCGGGTGGAGTAGAGGGCGAAGGCGGCGCTCCCCATCACGAGGCCGACGACGAGGGACGTCGCGACGACCCGCGGCACGTGCCGTCCCATGAGCCAGCGGACCAGCGGCTCGAGCGCATAGCTCACGAGCACGGCAATCACGAGCGGGATGAGGAGCGAGGCGGCTTCGCGCAGCAGGAAGATGAGCGCGACGATGGCGACGGTCCAGAGCGCGGCGGTCATGGTGTAGGGGCGCGCCGCGCGGAGGCGGCGCGTCGGGCTCAGAACCCCGGGGCCAGGCTGAACTGCCAGACCCAGCCGCGCCCGCTCCGCTGGAACGGCTTGGCCACGCTCATCTGGATCACCGCGAAGCCCAGGGCGTTGACTCGCAGCGCCACCCCGGCGCTGGTGACGACCTTGCCGTCGCTGCGGTACAGGGGCGAGTCGTTGTTGCCGTCCCACGCGGTGCCGGCGTCGCCAAACAGTGCCAGCTCGACGGGAAGGGGCCCGTACATGCCCGGCGACGCGCCGAACGGCCGCAGCAGGGGGAAGCGCAGCTCGAGGTTCGCGACCGCGATGCGGCTGCCGATCAGCCTGTCGATGGCCGCGCACCGCCCGTCAGCCGTGACCTCGCAGTCGCTCGCCTCGAACGTGCCGATGTCGTAGCCGCGGACGAGCGACGGGTAGCCGATGAACAGCGGCGCGAGACGTGGATCCTCCGCCGACGATCCGTACCGGCCGTAATGCATGGCCCGGAACGCGATCGTGTAGAAGTCGATCGGCATGAGGTAGCGGCGGTAGTCGGCGAGCACCGACGTGTAGGTGAGGTCGCCGAACGTCGGCGCCGCCTCGAGGCGATAGCGCTGGCCGAGGATGGGGCTCGTCGCGCCGAACGAGGACGTGTCGTAGACCAGCGCGGCGCTGGCGGTGCCCATGGTGAGCGAGCCGTCGGGGCCGATCTTGCGACGCTCGTCGAACAGCCGTTGCCCGGTCTCGATGTCGAAGGCCGTGGTGCGGACGTGCTGCGAGAACCCGATGTTGCGGACGCCGGCGGTGAACTCCACGCGCTGGGCCTCGTTGAAGGGATACTGCAGCACGCCGCTGACGCCTCGATCCACCTGCCTGAAGATCACCGTCTGGTCGACGACGGCGGGTGTCCCGTCGACGAGGCCGACACTCGAACCGGCGTAGCCGCTGCGGTACGGCGTCTGGTCGGCAATCACGCCCCAGTTCCAGCGGCGCTTCAGGTTCAGATACATCACGCCCGCGCCGACGTCGCTCCAGCCGGCTTCCTCGTTGAAGCTGATGGCACTCTCCACCGCGACGCCGAGCGAGTGGTCGCCCAGCATGTCGCTGAAGTAGAAGGACATCGCACCGCCGCCGAAGGCGCCGAACTGGTCGGTCCCAATCGCGACGGTGGGCGCACCGATGAAGTCGAGCTGCAGCCTGGGCGAGTAGGGCGTCACCTCGAGCGGCGTGTCGGCGGCGGGCAGGCCGATGGTGGCGTTGCGCAGCAGCGCGGTCACCGTGGCGGCATCAGGGGACGGGACGTCGGGCCGGGCGGGCGGAAGGACCCCGGCTGCGGGCAGCGCCCTCCGTCCGTTGTCGGCCTCGGCCTCGGCGCGCCACTCGCTGGCGTCGAGGCGGTACAGCAGGTGATTGCCGTCCTCGTACGACGTGAACACCAGGTCGCCGGTGTCGCGCGCGAGCGACAGCGCGGGGCTCGTCGCGGTGATACCCGAGACGCCGGCATAGAGGTTGGTCACGCGGCGCGGGGTGCTGCCGAGCGTCATTTCGTATACGTTGCTGATGCCGTCGGGCTGCGCGACGAACACGAGGCCGTTGCCATCCGGGGTCCACTGCGGGTTGATGTGGTTGCCCGTGTCGAATGCGCGTACCTCCTCCACCTGGCGTGTCGCCACGTCGATGACGGCGAGCCGCAACTCTCCAAACGTCAGCTGCGTGAGATCCGAGGTGAACCTGTCGGTCGCGAAGGCGATGCGCCGCCCGTCGGGAGACCACGCCGGGTGGAACGCCGCGTAGCTGTCGTCGGTGAGCCGCTCGACGGCCTCGCTCTCGAGATCGAGCGTGTAGAGGTCGGTCAGGCCGCCCTCCTGGCCGACAAACGCGATGCGGCGGCCGTCGGGCGACCACGCCGGCATGATCATCGCGTCGATTTCCGGAAGCCGGATGCGCCGCACGACGTCGCCGCTCGCGACGTCGTAGATGGTCAGCTCCGGCCGCCCCTGCGCGAGGGCTGCCACCGCGAGCTGCGTGGCGTCCGGGCTCCACGTGCCGGCCGACTCGATGAACTGGAGGCTCGAGAAGTGCGGGTCGACGTCGGTTCGCGTCAGCCGGCGGATCACCGCGCCCGTCGCGGCATCGGCGACGTAGAGATCCACCGAGAAGACGTTGCGCTCCGACAGGAACGCCAGCCGCCGGCCATCCGGGCTGAGCGACGGCGACACGTTCAGCTGTCCGCCCAGCTTGCCGGGCTCGGTCAGCAGCCTGCCCACGGCGCGCCGGGGCGAGGCGGGCGCGACCGCGTCGGCGAAGTGGCGCTGGAGTGCATCGTGCCACGCGGCGGTCAGCTCCTCGTGATCGATGCCGAGCACCTCGACGATGGCATCACGCGGATCGCCGGTGGACAGCCCGGCGATGAGCATGTCGCGCACCGCTGCGTCGCCCCAGCGTCCGCCGATGTAGGCCCACAGCGCCTGGCCCCATCGGTAAGGGAAGTACTGCGGATCGGAGAGGTTCGCCACCGTCGGCAGCTTCTCCTGGAGAATCGCGTCGCGCACCCACATGGCCGTGAGCGGCGACTCGCGCCCGACCGACAGGTACTCGGCCATGCCCTCGATGAACCAGAGCGGCAGGCGTCCGAGCCCGGCCATGCCGGAGCCACCCGTGCGCAGGGCCACCTGCGCCGCGAGGTCGTACTGGTAGGCGTGCACCAGTTCGTGGCCGAGGACGTGGTCGGTGTCGGCGAGCGAGCCCGCGTACGGCATCACGACGCGGCGTCGGATGCTCTCGGTGACGCCGCCCGTGCCTTCGCCGAGCGTCCCGCTGATGACGTTGGTCTGCCGGAAGTGCGCGGGCGCGGCGTACAGGATGAGGGGCTGACGCGAGGACAGCTTGTGGTCGAGCAGACGGCTCAGCCGGCCGTCCCATCGCGTGGCGAGCCGCGCCGTGATCTCGGTCGCCTTCTGGGTTTCCGGGTAGAAGTAGATGTCGAAGTCGCCAATCCGCGCGACCTGGAAGTCGAACGTCTCGTATTGGACCTTGTTGCGGCCGAACTGCTGGGCGTCGGCGGGCGAGGCCAGCGACAGCAGGACGCCGGTGATCAGCAGGCAGAACCGATGGGCAGGTACGAGTCGCATGAGTATGCCTTCGGCCGGCGCGGCCCCGCGGATCTCCAGGGAGGCGGCGCCTCGACGCCACAGCATCGACAAGCAAGCCCGGCGCCAACGGGCGGCGCCGGGTAACGCGGCGTCGGGACTCGGCCGTGTGGTGCGGGGGGCACTCATTGGGCCGGATGCCGCATGAACCCCGGTCGTCGGCGTGTCCGGGCCGCGTCGCTGCGGCAGACCACGGTCTGTGCGGGCTGGCAGGACCGCCGCTCGTGTGGCACGCTCGCCAACGGCGCACGGCGATCGGCGTCCTCGACGTCGGTGCGGCGGAGGGCCTCCAGTCGACGCACGCTTACCTATCCGAATTGTACGACGTCATCACGGTCGCAACGGTCGGGCAGGACGGGTGGCGTAGCGTGGACGCATCGGACGCATCCCGCGGATGGTGCGGGGAGGGAGGAGCACGTGGAGACAGGTCCATGGCAGCGGCAGTCGCCGGCGCGCCGCGGCGGCGCCACCACGAGGCGCAGGTTCATGGGGCTCGCAGCCGGTGCCGTGGCGACGGTCGGATGGCCTGCCCGGGGCGGCGGCCAGGGCAGGCCGGCCCGGCGGGACCAGGCCGTGCTGGAGGGCACCACGTTCGACCTGTCGATCGGGAAGACGGATGTCGACGTGACGGGCCGCCCACGAGTGGCGCTGACGCTCAACGCGTCGCTTCCGGGGCCGCTGCTGCGGTGGCGCGAGGGCGACACGGTCACGCTGCACGTCCGCAACACGCTGGACGATGCCCCGACGTCCATCCACTGGCACGGCATCATCCTGCCCGCGGCCATGGACGGCGTGCCGGGGCTCAGCTTCGACGGCATCGCGCCGGGCGGGAGCTATACGTACCGCTTCACGGTGCGGCAGCACGGCACGTACTGGTACCACAGCCACTCCGGCTTCCAGGAGCAGCTGGGCGTCTACGGGCCCCTCGTCATCGAGCCGCGCGAACCTGAGCCGTTCGCCTTCGATCGCGAGCACGTGGTCATGCTGACTGACTGGAGCGACGACGCGCCCGACCACATCTTCGGGAACCTGAAGAAGCAGTCGGACTACTACAACTTCCGTCAGCGGACGCTTGTCGACTTCATCCGTGACGTCCGCCGTCACGGATGGAAGGCGACGCTGGCGGAGCGCCGGCAGTGGGCCACGATGCGGATGAGCGCGGCCGACCTGGCCGACGTCACCGGCTATACCTACACGTACCTCGTGAACGGCCGCTCGCCCGCGCAGAACTGGACAGGGCTGTACGCGCCGGGAGAGAAGGTGCGCCTGCGGCTGATCAACGGGTCGGCGATGACCTACTTCGACGTCCGGATCCCGGGCGTTCCGATGACCGTCGTCGCTGCCGACGGAATGCCAGTCCGTCCTGTCACCGTGGACGAGCTCCGCATCGCCGTCGCGGAGACCTTCGACGTGATCGTCGAGCCGGGGGCGCGCGACGCATGCGCCATCTTCGCGCAGGCGATGGATCGCACCGGGTATGCTGCAGGGACGCTCGCGCTGCGTGCAGGGGTGCGCGCGCCGGTCCCGCCGCTCGACCCGCGACCTGTGCTGTCGATGCGCGACATGGGGCATGGCGCGATGGACCACGCCGGGGCAGGGCATGGCGGTGCGGGGCGCGAGGATGCGCCGCAGGCTGGTCACGGCGTCCATCACGAGGGGGCGGACGGTCACGGCGGGCACGAGGCACACGGCACGGGCGCGGGGCGTGATGCGGAACCTGCGACGTCCGCGACGCGAGACCTGACCCCGGGGGCGCACGATCGAGACCTGACCCCACAGCATCCGGAGAGCGAGCGGGGGAATCCGCTGGTGGACATGCAGGCGCACGCGCCGGCGCCAAGGCTCGCCGATCCGGGCATCGGGCTCAGGGACAACGGCCGCCGCGTGCTGACGTACGCCGACCTGCACAGCGCCTTCCCCGACCCGGACGGGCGCGAGCCGTCACGCACCATCGAGCTGCACCTCACCGGGCACATGGCGCGGTTCGTCTGGTCGTTCGACGGCGTGAAGTTCGCCGACGCCGAGCCCCTCCGCTTCGCCTACGGCGAGCGCCTGCGCATCGTCCTCGTCAACGACACGATGATGGCGCACCCAATCCACCTGCACGGCATGTGGAGCGACCTCGAAGACGAGCAGGGGCGGTTCCTCGTCCGCAAGCACACGGTTGACATGCCGCCCGGCACGCGGCGCAGCTTCAGGGTGACGGCCGACGCGCTGGGGCGGTGGGCCTTCCACTGCCACCTGCTCTACCACATGGAAGCCGGCATGTTCCGCGAGGTCCGCGTCGGCGAGCCGGGAGCGGCCTCGTGAACGTCGCGCGGCGTGTGGCCCTGACGCTGGCGCTCGTCCTCCTGCCATCCGCTTTCACCTGGGCGCAGGACACCGACGCCGCAACCGCGCCTCCTCCTGAGCCGCCGGCATCCATCCCGCCGGTGACCGACGCCGATCGCCACGCCGCGTTCCCCGAGCTGGCCGAGCACCCGCTGCACGGGACGGGCATCCACAGCCTCGTCCTCGTGGAGCGCCTCGAATGGCAGGGCGGCCGCGGCGACGACGACGCGTCGGCGGGCGCGCGCGGCTGGGTTGGCGGCGACCTGCACCGGATGTGGTTCCGTGCGGACGCCGACGTCGACGCCGCCGGCGGGACGCTCGAAGGCGCCGCCATCCAGGCGTTCTACGGGCGGGCGGTCTTCCGGTGGTGGGACGTCGTGGCCGGCGTCAGGCACGACACCGGACCGGGGCCGGACAGGACGTGGGCGGCGGTCGGCATCCAGGGCCTCGCGCCGTACTGGTTCGAGCTGGACGCCACGGCGTACGTCGGCGAGTCGGGCCGCACGGCCCTCCACCTGGCAGCGGAGTACGACCTGCTCATCACCAATCGGCTGATCCTCCAGCCGAGCGCCGGCCTCGACATCTACGGCAAGGACGACCAGGCGCGTGACATCGGGCGCGGCCTCTCGTCGGCCGAGGCGGGCCTTCGCCTGCGCTACATCCTCCGCCGCGAGTTCGCACCGTACGTTGGCGTCGCGTGGCGCCAGGCGTTCTACGGCACGGCGGATGCGGCCCGACGGGCGGGGGAGCCCGTACGGACGACCAGGGCTCTGGCGGGCGTACGTGTCTGGTTCTGATCGACGCACAGGCACGCGCCGTGCGCTATGGTGGATGGAGCATGAAGAACCCTCCCCCCGGGCCGGACGGCCCGCGTGTCCTTCGTCCACTCACGTCGACAGCCGCGCTCGATGCGGCCATCGCCAGGTCGGCGTCCGCGCCGGTCATCCTGTTCAAGCACAGCGAGACATGCGGGATGAGCTTCCAGGCGCACGAGGAGCTGCTCCAGGCGCTCGACGACCCGGCCTGGGACACCGACACCTACATCGTCTCGGTCCAGCGCCACCGTGACGTGTCGAACGCGATCGCCGACATCCTGCGTACGCGCCACGCGTCGCCGCAGGTGCTGCTCGTCTCCGGCGGCGAGGTCCGCTGGCAGGCGACGCACATGGCGATCCGGGCAGACGCGCTGCGCCGTGCCGTGGCGCGGGAACGCCAGACCGCCTAGCCATCGATCGCGCCGATAATGGCGCTCTCGAACGTGGCATCGACACGCACCTCGTCACGTCCCCGGCCCTCGGGCGGGCGCCCGGCGACGTCCGCCCCAGGCGGCGCCGCCGGCCGTGTTGCCATCGTGGCGCTCCTTGCGTATGCCGCCTTCGTCGTCTACCAGACGCTGGCGGGCGGCGGCACGTGGGCGTGCGGCGGGCCCGTGCTCGCGCTGGACGCGCGGCTGTCGCGCACCGACCTGCTCGCCAACCTCGTGGCGTACGTCCCGATCGGGCTCCTCGGGGTGCTGGCGGCGGGCCCACGGCGCCGCGTCCTCTCGGCCATGCTCGTCATCGCGGGCGCGGCTGCGCTGTCGCTGGGGCTCGAGGTGACGCAGAGCTGCCAGTCGGCGCGCGTCTCGTCGCCGTATGACTGGGCCGCCAACACGTGCGGGGCGACGCTGGGCGCCCTCGCCGGGCTGCTGGCGACGACGCGGGCGGCCGGACGCCTGCTGTCCGCGGGCGTGGGCGCAGACGCGGCGCAGGCGCGCCTGCGCCTCCTCACGATCGCGCTCGCCATCGGCTGGGTGGTCTCGCAGACGATGCCGTGGGTGTTCTCGGTGGACCTCGGCACGCTGCGCAGCAACCTGTCGTTCCTGAAGCGCTGGCAGGGGCTTGCCACGTTCGACGCCTGGCACGTGGCCAGGCACGGCGCCGCGTGGCTGGCGGTGGCGGCCGCGTGGCGCCTGGCCTTGCCGACGCCAGCCCGGGCCGCGCTGGCGGCCGTGGCGACGGCCGCGGCCTCGGTGACGTTGCAGCTGTTCCTCGACGCGCGAGCCCCGCTGTCGTTCGACGAGCTCCTGGGCCTGGTGCTGGGCGGCGTCACGGCGCTGGCGCTGTGGCCCGCAGGCAGCGGAACCGGCCGGTCGCGCGTGTGGGGCGGCCTGCTGGCGCTCGCGGCGGCAGGTACCGTGGCCGCGTACGAGCTACGGCCCGTTCCGGGGGCCGACGTCCAGGCCTTCCGCTGGTGGCCGCAGGTCGGCCTCGGCGGCCTGCGGGGCGCGCTCGACTACGCGCTGCTCTTCGGCTGGTCTGGTGCCGCCGTCACGGTTGCGGCCGAGTGGCGGGCCCGCGGCGGCGACCGCCTGGCGCGTCGTGCCTGGCCCGTCGCGGCGATTCTGGTGATGCTCGCGCTCGAGGCCATGCAGACGGGCATTCCGGGCCGCGGGCCGGACGTGTCGGCCCCGCTTTTCACGGCGCTCGCCGTCGTCACGACGCTCGCGCTGCTCCGCCGGTAGGGACTCGGCCGGTAGGGACGGCTCTCCGAGCCGTCCTCTGATCTATCCGCCGCTCATGATGTAGCTCTCGAGCGAGTTGATCGTGAATTGCTGGTCGTCGACGAACGCCCGCACGACGTCGCCGATCGAGATGACGCCGAGCAGGAGGCCGTCCCGCATGACCGGCAGGTGCCGGATGTGCCGCTCGGTCATCAGCGCCATGCACTGACTCACCGACCAGTCGGGGGGAATGCTGATGACCGGCGAGGTCATGACGTCACGGACAACCGTGTCGCCCGACGCCTTTCCGTGCAGCACGACCTTCCGCGCGTAGTCGCGCTCCGAGAAGATCCCCTCGAGCGTGCCGTTGCCGTCGACGACGAGGACGGCCCCGATGTTCCTGTCGGCCATGAGGCGCAGGGCCGTCAGCACGGTGTCGGCGGGCCGCACCGCGTAGACGTCGGGCTTGTGGAGCAGCAGGTGTCGAACGAGCGTCGTCAAGGTGGTGTCCTCCGACGCAGCGTCATCGTGGCGCTGCCAGCGATTTCCGGGATGCCGCCGACAGTACCGTGCCCGGTCACCCGCGTCAAGGCGGCCGATCCCGGGTAGACTTCCTCGTCGATGCGCATCACGGCCGTCCGCTCCGACGTCGTTCCCATCAGCTCGGACATCCGCAACGCCTATATCGACTTCTCCCGCATGACGGTGAGCGTGGTGGCGCTTGTGACCGACGTGGTGCGCGACGGCGCGCCTGTCGTGGGGTACGGCTTCCACTCCAACGGCCGGTACGCGCAGCCGGGCCTCCTGGCCGAACGGTTCATCCCCCGATTGCTCGACGCCCCGCCGGAGTCGCTGCTCGACGAGACGGGCGAGAACTTCGACCCGCACCGCATCTGGGCGATTCTGTTTGCCAACGAGAAGCCGGGGGGCCACGGCGAGCGCTCGGTCGCCATCGGCACTTTGGACATGGCCGTCTGGGATGCGGTGGCCAAGATCGCCGGCGTCCCGTTGTACCGCCTGCTCGCCGATCGTTATCGACAGGGCGTCGTGGACGAGCGCGTGTTCGTCTACGCCGCCGGCGGCTACTACCACCCCGGCAAGGACCTCTCGGCCCTCCAGGACGAGATGCGGCGCTATCTCGATCTCGGGTACACGGTCGTCAAGATGAAGATCGGCGGCGCGCCGCTCGCCGAGGACCTGGCGCGGATCGAAGCCGTCCTGAAGGTGGTGGGCAGCGGCGACCGCCTCGCGGTCGACGCCAATGGCCGTTTCGACCTTCCGACCGCCATCGCGTACGCTCGCGCGCTCGAGCCCTACGGCCTCTTCTGGTACGAGGAAGCGGGCGACCCCCTCGACTACGCGCTTCAGGCCGAGCTGGCCGCACACTACTCGCCGCCGATGGCGACGGGCGAGAACCTCTTCTCGATGCAGGATGCCCGCAACCTGATTCGGTACGGCGGCATGCGCCCCGACCGCGACTGGCTGCAGTTCGACTGCACGCTGTCGTACGGACTGGTCGAGTATCTGCGCATCCTCGAGATGCTGGAGGCGCACGGCTGGTCGCCGCGACGCTGCATCCCGCATGGCGGTCACCAGCTCTCGCTGCACATCGCGGCGGGGCTCGGCCTCGGCGGCAACGAGTCGTACCCGGGGGTGTTCGCCCCGTTCGGCGGCTTCGCCGACGACACGCCCGTCATCGACGGCCACGTGACGCTTCCCGACCTGCCGGGCATCGGGATCGAGGCCAAGGCCGCGCTCCATGCCGTGATGCGGAGACTGCACTGACGTGGACGCGCGTCACCACGACGATGCCGCCGTCACGGCGCCGCTCGACTGGCGGCACTGGGCCGGGCTCGTCCTCGGCCCGGCGTTCCTCCTGCTGACGATCGTCACGGATCCGCCGTCGGGACTCGGGCAGGAGGGCTGGCGCACGGCGGGCGTCGCGCTCCTCATGGCCACGTTCTGGATCACCGAGCCGATCCCGATCCCCGCGACGGCGCTGCTGCCGCTCGTGCTCTTCCCGCTCCTTGGCCTGGGTGACATCCGCACCACCACGGCGCCGTACGCGAACCCCATCGTCTTCCTGTTCCTGGGCGGGTTCGTCATTGCCCTCGCGATGCAGCGCTGGGGGCTGCACCGCCGGATCGCCATCGCGCTCGTCGGGCGGCTCGGCACGCGGCCGCGGGCCATTGTCGGCGGATTCCTGCTGGCGTCCGGGCTGGTGAGCATGTGGGTCAGCAACACGGCGACGGCGCTGATGATGCTGCCGATTGCGCTGTCGGTCGTGCAGCTCCGCCCCCCGGACTCGGGGGCGGACAGGGAGCGCAGGCACTTCGCGGCCGCGCTCATGCTCGCGGTCGCCTACGGCTCCACCTCGGGTGGCATGGCGACGCTCATCGGCACGCCGCCGAACGCGCTGCTGGCCGCGTACATGACGGAGGTCTACGACGTCACGCTTGGCTTCGGGCAGTGGATGCTCCTCGGCGTGCCCGTGGCATGCGTGGCGCTCGCGGTCGTCTACATCGTCCTGACGCGGGTCATGTTCCGGGTCGGCGTCGCGGAGTTGCCCGGCATGGCCGAGCTCATCGCACGCGAGCGCGCCAGCCTCGGGGCCTTGAGCCGTGGCGAGGCCATCGCCGGGGCCGTCTTCGTGGTGACGGCGGCCGGGTGGATCCTCCAGCCGGTCCTCGCGCGCGCCGTGCCGATGGTCTCCGACACGACGATCGCGATCGCCGGCGCCCTGAGCCTGTTTGTCATCCCGGTGAATCGCGCGCGTGGCGAGTTCGTCATGACGTGGGACGATACGCGCGGCCTGCCCTGGGGCGTGCTGCTGCTGTTTGGCGGTGGCCTCAGCCTGGCCGGCTACATCGAGTCGCACGGGTTGGCGGCCTATCTCGGGAGCCTCGCCTCGAGCCTCGACCGCGTGCCCACGGTGGTCGTCGTCATGACCATCAGCTTCGGCATCCTGCTGCTGACCGAGCTGACGAGCAACACCGCGACGGCCGCGACGTTCCTGCCCATCGCTGGCGCGCTCGCGCTGAGTCTGGGCGAGAACCCCCTCCTGTTCCTCGCGCCGACGGCGCTGGCGGCCAACTGCTCCTACATGCTGCCCGTCGGCACGCCGCCCAACGCAATCGTCTACGGCAGCGGCGTCCTGCCGCTCGCGTACATGGTGCGCGCGGGGTTCCTGCTGAACGTCCTGCTCGTGCCCATCATTGTCGGGCTGCTCCTCGTCCTGGGGCCCTTCATCTTCGACATGCAGATGGGCATCGTCCCCGCCTGGGCGCGCTGACCACCCTGAGTAGCGCCGTGCTGAACGTTGGTACCCGCTCGCACGGCCGCCGGCAGGGCGAACTCCCCGGCGGCGGCAGACGCGCCCTGCCCCGACGCTGCCGATGCGGCCTGAACCTTGCTTTGACGGGGACGCATGAGCAGCGGCGGAGATCACCCGGAACGCCTCAGCTTCGGACAGGCCGTGTCGGCTGCGGGGCTGATCACGGCAGGGGCCGTGCTGTCGGGGCAGGCGTGGCGGCGGCTCCACGGGCCGCACTTCGATCTGGTCGGCAGCACGGTCGTGATCACCGGCGGCTCGCGCGGGCTCGGCTTCGAGCTGGCGCGCGAGTTCGGCGAGCGTGGCGCACGCCTCGCGCTGCTGGCGCGAACGCCTGACGAGCTCGCATTCGCAGCGGCGCGCCTGCGGGACCGCGGCGTGGACGCCATCACCGTCCCCTGTGATGTCCGCGATCCGGCGCAGGTGACCCACGCGGTGGGCCGCGTCATCGACTGGAGCGGGCGCGTCGACGTCCTGGTCAACAACGCCGGCGTGATCACGATCGCGCCGCTCGACCACACGCCGGTCGAGGATTATCAGCAATCCCTTCAGACGCACTTCTGGGCGCCGTACCACATGGCGCGCGCCTGCCTGCCGCACATGCGCCGGCTCGGCCGTGGACGCATCCTCAACATCTCGTCAATCGGGGGACGGATTGGTGTCCCGCACCTCGCGGCCTACAGCGCCGGCAAGTTCGCGCTCGCCGGCTGGTCGCAGGCGCTGCGGACCGCGCTGGCGCACGAACACATCCTCGTCACCACCGCCACGCCGGGCCTGATGCGGACGGGCTCGCACGTGCGTGCCGTCATCCGCGGCAGGCATCGTGCCGAGGCCCGCTGGTTCGGCGCCAGCATGCTGACGCCCGTCACGTCGATGCGTGCGCCGCGCGCCGCGCGCCAGATCGTGGACGCGTGCCTCGCAGGGCGGGCGCACGTCACGCCGGGTATCCAGGCGCGGGCCGCCGAGATCCTCCAGGGCGTCGCGCCCGGCGCCGTCGCGTGGGCCGGCGCGCTCGCGACGCGCCTGGCGCTGCCGCACGCAGCACCTGGCGACGCTGCGGCCAGCGTGCCGCGCCGCGCGGCCGATGTCGGCTTCGGCTGGATCGAGCCGCTCCTGCCCGTCGACCCAGCCGATCGCCGCGTGCGCGCGTGATCCCTATCGCATGGAGAGAGCATGAACTTCGATTTGAGTCACCTCACCTTGAACGCCTCACGCCGGCATCGCATGCCGCCCACGAGCATGCTGCGGCGGAGTGAACGACTGGCGACGATCGCCATCGGCGTCGGCCTGCTGGCCTACGGCTGGAAGCGCCGGTCGTCACTCGGCCTTGGCGCGCAGGCCCTCGGCGTACCGCTCATCGTCGCGGGCATTGCCGGCGCCCGGCCATGGCCGGGCGTGTTCGACGACGACACGCGCGACGCCTTGAGCGGTCCGAAGGGGATCCACGTGAAGGAGTCGGTGCGCATCGCCCGTCCCGTCAGCGAGGTATACGAGGCGTGGCGCGACCTCGAGCGCCTGCCGACGATCGTCGACGGTCTCGAGCGCGTCACGGTCAAGGGCGATGGACGCTCGCACTGGGTGGCCCACGGTCCCGGCAACCTGCCCGTCGAGTGGGACGCCCAGGTCATCAACGACGAAGCGAACAAGGTCATCGGCTGGCGGACGCTGCCGGGCTCCGACGTGCAGTGCGCGGGCGCCGTCAGGTTCGAGGAGGCGCCGGGGCAGCGTGGCACACAAGTGACCGTGCACCTCCAGTACGCGCCGCCGGCCGGCAGGGTGGGCGCCACCATCGCGCGCCTCGCCGGACGGGATCCGGGGCAGGAAGTCCGCGAGGGACTGCGCCGGTTCAGGCAGGTGCTGGAGGCCGGCGAGCTGCCGACGAACCGCGCCTTCGCAGGAGAGAGGTCATGAAGGCCCTGCGCTTCTACGGTACCGGCGACGTGCGCGTCGAGCACGTGCCCGACCCCTCGATCGTCAACGAGAGGGACGCCATCGTGAAGATCACGTCGACCGCGATCTGCGGATCCGACCTTCACATCTACGACGGCTTCATCCCGACGATGCAGCGGGGCGACATCCTCGGCCACGAGTTCATGGGCGAGGTGGTGGAGGCGGGCAGGCGTGCGTCGCTCGACGTCGGCGATCGCGTGGTGGTGCCGTTCGCGATCGCGTGCGGGCGGTGCTTCTACTGCCGCCAGCAGCTGTTCTCGCTCTGCGACAACTCCAACCCCAACGCCTGGATGGCCGAGAAGCTGTACGGCTATGCGGGCGCCGGCCTCTTCGGCTACTCGCACATGTACGGCGGATATGCCGGCGGCCAGGCGCAGTACGCACGCGTGCCGTTTGCCGACGTTGGGCCGATCAAGGTGCCCGACGGCCTCGGCGACGAGCAGGTGCTGTTTCTCTCGGACATCCTGCCAACGGGCTACATGGCCGCCGAGAACTGTGGCATCCAGGATGGCGACACGGTGGCGGTCTGGGGCTGTGGCCCCGTGGGTCTGTGCGCGATCAAGAGCGCCTGGCTGCTGGGCGCCGGCCGCGTGATCGCGATCGACAACGTGCCGGAGTGGCTCTCGATGGCGCGCGAGCACGGCCAGGCCGAAACGCTCGACTACGACGATGTCGACGTGTTCGAGGCCCTGCGCGCGATGACCGGCGGCCAGGGGCCGGACGCCTGCATCGACGCCGTCGGACTCGAGGCGCAGGGACACACGCTCGATGCGTGGTACGACCGCGCGAAGACCGCGGCGTTCATGGCGACCGACAGGCTCCACGCGCTGCGCCAGGCCATCCATGCCTGCCGAAAGGGCGGCACGGTCTCGATTCCGGGCGTCTACGGCGGCCTGCTCGACAAGTTCCCACTGGGCGCCGCGTTTGCGAAGGCGCTGACGCTGAAGATGGGGCAGACCCACGTGCAACGGTACCTGCGGCCGCTGCTGGGCTACATCGAGCGCGGCGAGCTCGACGTCACGTTCCTCGTCACGCACCGCGCGACCCTCGACGAGGCGCCCGACCTGTATCGCACGTTCCGTGACAAGCATGACGGCTGCGTGAAGGTGGTACTCTCGCCGCACGGTGGGCACTGAACGTGGCGGGTCACGGGAACCCCACCCGGAAGAAGCCGGGACACGGCATCCTCGAGCAGCATCGCCGCACGCGCGCGGCGCTGCTGCTCATCGACGTGATCAACGACCTCGAGTTTCCGGGGTCGGAGGCGCTCGTGCGTCAGGCCGTGCCAATGGCCCGGCGGATTGCACGGCTCAAGGCCAGGGCCGTCACGCGGGGCCTGCCCGTCATCTACGTCAACGACAACTTCGGCCAGTGGCGTTCCGACTTTCGGTCGCTCGTCGAGTACTGCACGAGCGCGGACGTGGCGGGCAGGGAGGTCGCCGACATGCTCCGGCCCGGGCCCGACGACTACTTCGTCCTCAAGCCGAAGCACTCGGCCTTCTTCCAGACCACCCTCGACCTCCTGCTCGAGAGCCTCGGCGCCGAGACGCTGATTCTGACCGGGCTCGCGGGCAACATCTGCGTCCTGTTCACGGCCAACGACGCCTACATGCGCAACTTCGAGATTGTGGTTCCCGAGGACTGCATCGCGTCGAACAGCCCGGCGGACAACAGGGCGGCGCTGCGGCAGATGCGCGACCTGATGGACGCGGACACCACGCCGTCGCCCCGACTTCGTCTCAGGAAGTTCGTGCGGCAGGGACGGCGCCGCGGGGCGCCCGCGCGCTGAAGAGCGCCTCCAGCGCCTCCGGGGCCACCGGCTTGGTGAGATGCGCGTCGAAGCCCGACGCGAGGGCCCGCCGCCTGTCGCCGACCTGGCCCCAACCCGTCACGGCGACGAGCACGAGTTCGGCGCCGCCAGGCGCGTCGCGCAGCCGCTGCGCGAGCTGGTAGCCGTCCATGCCCGGCATGCCGATGTCGAGCAGGCCGAACTCCGGGCGGAAGGCCGCAGCCTCCTGGAGCGCCGTGACCCCGTCGTAGGCGACGCGCACATGATGGCCGCTGGTCGTCAGCAGCGTGCCCAGCATGTCTGCCGCGTCGCGGTTGTCGTCCACGACGAGGACGCGATGCGGGCGCACGGGGATGGCGGCCGGCGCGGTCGCCTCGACGTCGGCGTCTGCCGGCGCGGGCGCCTGCGGGAGCCTGAGCGTGAACGACGCGCCCTTGCCGATGCCGGCGCTTTCCGCCGTGACGCTGCCGCCGTGCAGGTCCGCGAGCGCTCTCACGAGCGCCAGCCCGATCCCGAGGCCGCCGTGGCGCTGCGGGCCCACCTGCACGAACCGATCGAAGACGCGCTCGATGTCGGCGGCGTCGATGCCGTGGCCGCTGTCACTGACGGTGATGGCCACCACGCCGTCAGCGGCCGACGCACGCACGCGAACCGCCGTGCCCGGGTCGCTGTAACGGATCGCGTTGCCCAGCAGGTTGACGATCATCTGGACGACGCGATCGGGGTCGACCTGAAGCCACACGCGCTCGGCGGGCAGCGCGAGCTCCAGGGGGTGCCGGCTGTCCTGGAGCGCTGGCGCGACCGCGTCGATCGCGTCTTCGATAAGTGGCCGCAGCTCGCTCGGGCGCACCCGCAGCTCCAGGTTGTTCCGCGTGACACGCGTGAGGTCGAGCAGGTCGTCCACGAGGTGGGCCAGGTGCTTCACCTGCCGCTCGATGGTGTGCCGCGCGCGCTCGGCGACCCTTGGCGGTCCATCCAGCAGCTCCACGGCGAACCGGATCGGCGCGAGCGGGTTGCGCAGCTCGTGCGAGAGCGTCGCGATGAAGTCGCTCTTCTGCTGGTCGGCCTCGAGCAGCGACTGCTCGCGTTCCCGGAGCGCCCGCTGCGTTGCCGCCCGCTCGTCCGACACCTCCGCGAGCCGCACGCTCGTGCGCCAGATCATCGCCGCGATGAGCATGGTCAGCACCAGCGCCATGGCCGCGATGGCGAATGCCGCGTCGATGAGACCGGCCCGCAACAGCTGCGACAGCAGCCAGCCGAGACCGAGCGGCAGCGCGTGCGCGGCCAGCAGCAGCTGGCGCGAGAAGGCGCCCACTTCGTCGTCGCGGCAGATCAGCGCCGCGAGGCCGGTGCGCGGCCGGCCCGCCTGGACGGCAATGCCCAGCACGAGCAGCGCCGAGGCCGTGATCATCGCGACACCCGTGACGTTGGCGATGCTGTACAGCTCTTCGAAGCCGTAGGCCACGCCAATGAGGGGCAGGAGCGCGATGCCGCACGTCAAGAACGCGCAAAGCTGACCGGCGATGCGCGCCGGCCGCCACGCCCTGTCGATGAGCAGCAGCGACAGGCCCAGCCCGAGGCTGGCCGTGGCTGACGGTGGTCCCATGCGATTCGGGCTGATGGTCGCGAACGCGCCCGGCGGTTCGGTCGCGAGCAGCTGGTCGATCCCGAGGTCGAGGCCGAGCAGGTGCTGGAGCAGGGTCAGGCCGCCGATGGCCGACGTCACCAGGGCGAGCAACATGCCAGTCCGCTGACGCCACGGGCCCGCGGGCGGAATCAGCAGCAGGTTGGCCAGGGCCGCGGACAGCAGCGCCACGGCCGCGTTGGTCTTGAGGTTGGGGCCCGGCAGGCGCAGCGACCTGAGGTCGGGCGAATCGGTCAGCCAGCCGACGATCACGAGCAGTGCGGCGACGGCTATCGCCGTGCTGCCGACTCTGGCGAGCGCTTTCAACTGCCGCGGCGTGGGGGCCACGCGCAGATTCTAAGCCCGTCCGCGGCCGCCGGCGTCTCGTCGCGGCGGTCCCGCGCGCCGGCGCGCCTCCGGGGGGCCTGCCATGCGGCGTCGTCCACGGCCGGCCCCGCCGATGGCGTCGCTGTTGCATTGACAGGCGCGCAAGAGCCCCGCCGGCACGTGCGGCGCCACGATGGGAGGAACGCATGCCAGAGAAGCACACAGGGATCAGCAACAGGATGCCCCCCGAGGAAGAGGCCCGCGAGCGCCGCGAGCACCCGCCGGCCGACGGCCCCGACGATCGCGTCGGCGCCCTGAATACGGACCCGACACAGGCCGGTCCCGAGGGCGCCGGTCAGACCTCGCACAAGGCGGGCAGCCACTCGCTGGCCGAGAAGTCTTCCAGCGCCCGCCATACGAGTGCCTCGGCCCCATCGAGCCGTGGCCAGGCCGGAGCCTTCGGCCGCGAACCGCACGACGAGGCGCCCGCCGACGCCGACGCCGACGATGCGGGGGCCGGGGACGCCGCGATGGAGGACACGGTCGAGGACGAGCCGGAGACGGAGGACGGCAACAGCTAGACGGCGGGCGGCACCGGCGCGTCGATGACCTGGCGCACGGTGGACGTCAGCTGGCGCGCCGAGAACGGCTTCTGGAGCAGCACGATGCCCGGCTCGAGGACGCCGTGGTGGCCGATGGCGTCGTCGGTGTAGCCCGACATGTACATCGTGCGTATCTCCGGGCGCATCTTCCTGAGCCGCTGCGCGAGCTCGCGGCCGTTCATGCCGGCCATCACCACATCGGTGAGCAGCAGGTGGATGTGCGCCCGGTGCTGCGCGGCGACCACGAGCGCTTCGGCGCCGGTCGAGGCCGGCAGGACGCTGTAGCCTGCGCGCTGGAGCGCTTCGCGCACGACACCACGGACCTCCGTCTGATCCTCGACGAGCAGGATGGTCTCGGAACCTCGCGCGGCGTCGGCCGCGGTGTCCGGCCGCAGGGCACGCCTGTCCTCCGACGCGGCGAGCGGCAGGTAGATCCTGAACGTCGAGCCTCGTCCGGGCTCGCTGTCCACCGTCACCCCGCCCTGGCTCCCCCTGACGAACCCGTAGACGGTCGACAACCCGAGGCCCGTGCCCTTGCCTGGATCCTTCGTCGTGAAGAACGGCTCGAACAGCCTCCGGCGCACGTCCTCGGTCATCCCGACCCCGTCGTCGCTGACGGCGAGCTCCACGTAGGGTCCCGGCCGCGCCTCGCCCCGCAGGCCCGTGAACGTCTCGTCCAGATCGACCCGCGCGGTCGAGATGCGCACCGTGCCGCCGCGCGGCAGCGCGTCGCGTGCGTTCACGGCCAGGTTCATGACTGCCTGCTCCACCTGGCTGGCATCGGCGCGGACCGGCGCGCCGGCGGCGGTGAGCCGGATATCGAGGTCGATGTCCTCGCCGATGAGCCGTCGCAGCAGCGGCTCGGTATGGCGGATGACGTCGTTGACGTCGATGAGCACGGGCTGGAGCACCTGACGCCTGCTGAACGTCAGCAGCTGCCGCGTGAGCCTTGCGGCGCTGTCGCTGGCGGCCTTGACCTGCTGGATGTCGCCGGCAATCGGGTCGTCGGGCGGCAGCGACGCCAGCACGAGCTCGGTGTACCCGAGGATGGCGGTCAGCAGGTTGTTGAAGTCGTGCGCGATGCCCCCGGCCAGCCGGCCCACGGCCTCCATGCGCTGGGCCTGCTGCAACTGCTCTTCGGTCCGGCGCTGGTCGGTGATGTCCTCGACGAGGCCGACGATGCGCGCCACCGGGCCGCCGTCGTGCACCGGGAAGATGCGCGCACGTAGCCAGCGGACGTCGCCGGCCGGCCGTGCCATGCGGAACACCTGCACGACCGACTCGCCCCGTGCCACGGTCACCAGCGCGGCTTCGACCGCGGCTCGATCGTCGGGATGCACGCCCTCGTACCAGGGCTTCTGAAGCTCGAGGGCCTCCTCGGTGGGTCGTCCCCAGATGTCCGCCCAGGCGCGGTTGACGAACGTCGGACGCAGCCCCGGAAGGTCGGCCAGGACCAGTCCTTCCTTGATCGTGTCGGCCACCTGCCGGAACCGCGCGTCGCTGACGCGAAGCTCGGCTTCCGCCTCGCGGCGTGCCGTGACGTCGACGATCGTCACCAGGTAGGCCGGCGCGTCATTCCAGGTGATGGTCGTGGCGAGGCAGTCGAGCCAGACGAGCTGCCCGGCGTCGTTGCGCGCGCGAAACTCGTAGTGGCTCGGGGCGGGCTCGCCGGCCAGGCGCGCCCGTGCATAGCCGATGACGCGTTCGCGATCCTCCTCCGCGATGTAGGGCCAGATGGACTTGCCGACGAGCTCGTCCGCGTCGCCGGCCCCGACGAGGTGTGCGAGCGCAGGGTTCGCGAGCCGGATGATGCCGTCCTGGTGGATGAGGATGCCCTGAATCGATCCTTCGACGAGCGACCGGTACCGCGCCTCCGATGCACGGAGCGCGGCCTCCGACGCGTGCCGCTCGATGGCGTACCGGAGGGCCCGGTGCAACTCCTCTCCGGATGTGGTGCCCTTCACGAGGTAGTCCTGCGCGCCGTGCCGTACGGCGCCCTCGGCGATGCTCGCGTCCGACGTGCCGGTGAGCACGACGATCGGCAGGTGCGGCGCACCCTGGCGGGCCCGTTGGAACGTCTCGATGCCCTCGCTGTCGGGGAGGCTGAGGTCGAGCAGCAGCGCGTCGAACGACGCGCGTTCCAGCTGCGCCAGCGCGTCGTGCAGCCGCGCGGCGTGCCGCACGCGGACGTGGCCGTCGCTCGCGTCCTTCAGCAGCTCGACGACAAGCCGCGCGTCGACGGCGTTGTCTTCGACCAGCAGGACGTCGAGGGCGGCAGATGGCGTCATGGGCCTAGGGCCGGGAGAGCATGGCGGTGCCCAGCCAGAACTGCTCGATCAGGTTGACGACGTGGAAGAAGTCGTCCAGGCCGACGGGCTTCGCGACCACGGCGTTGGCCGACAGACGGTAGCTGCGCAGCAGGTCCTCGTCGGAGCGTGACGTCGTGAGCACGATCACGGGAATGTGCTTCAGCGACTCGCTCGCCTTGATCTCGCGGAGCAACTCATGGCCGTTCTTGCGGGGCAGGTTCAGGTCGAGGAGGATCAGGTCGGGTCGCTTCGCCGACGCGTGATGCTCGTCGAGGAAGGCGGCGGCCTCGACGCCGTCGCGCGCGACGTGCAGCGTATTTGCGACCCGGCCCTCCCGCAGTGCTTCCACCGTCAGCCGAACGTCTGCCGGGTTGTCCTCGACGAGGAGAATTCGCATTGGTGGGACTGCCCGCATGATCACGACTCCTGACCGGCGACGGCCGGCAGCGTGAAATGGAACCGGGCACCCGCGCTGCCAGTCGATTCCACCCAGATGCGCCCGCCGTGCCGTTCCACGATCTTCTTGCAGATGGCCAGGCCCATGCCCGTGCCGGGGAACTCGTCGCGCAGGTGCAGACGCTGGAAGATCACGAAGATGCGCTCGGCATACTGCGGGTCGATGCCGATGCCGTTGTCGGCGACGGTGAAGACGTACTGTCGGCCGTCCGGGCGTGCCGACAGCCGGACGAGCGGCGGTGCGCCGGTCCGGAACTTCAGGCTGTTGCCAATCAGGTTGGTGAGCAGGCGCTCGAGCTGAGACGGATCGCCCCACACCGCTGGCAGCGCCTCCCCGGTGACCGTGGCCGCCGACTCGTCGATGGCGGTGCGCATCCGGTCGCGGACAGCCTCGAACAGCTGCTGCATGTCGGTGCGCTCGAACATCGGCGCCTGGTTGCCCAGCCGCGAGAAGGCCAGGAGGTCGTCGATGAGTCGGCGCATCCGCTTGACGCCGTCGACCGCGTACCCGATGAACTCGCGGGCATCGTCGTCGAGCACGTCACGGTACCGGCGCTCGAGCAGCTGCACGTAGCTGGCGACGGTCCGCAGCGGCTCCTGCAGGTCGTGCGACGCCACGTGGGCGAAACGCTCGAGCTCTTCGTTCGAGCGCCGCAGGGCGTCCTCCGTCTCCTTGCGCGTCTGGATGTCGACGACCGACGCGAGCACGTAGACGCCCTCCGCCGTCTCGATCGGACTCAAGCCAATCTCGACCTGCTTCTCGGAGCCGTCCCGGTGGCGCCCGAACAGGTCGCGGCCGGCGCCCATCAGCCGCTTGCTCGGCTCGCGGAGGAAGGCGGCGCGCTGCCCGGGGTGGCTGCCGCGGAACGCCGCGGGCACGAGCATCTCGACGGACCGGCCGAGCAGCTCCTCGCGGCTATAGCCGAAGATCCGCAGGGTCTCTTCGTTGACGAGCACGATGGTGCCTGCGGGGTCGACCATGATCATGCCGTGGGGCGAGGCTTCCACCGCGGTGCGGAAGCGCAGCTCGGCCTGCCGCCTCGGCGTGAGATCCACGAGCGTCAGCAGCACGGGGCCATCGGCCCGCAGGGGGCGGATGGTCGCCTCGAGCGGAATCGTCACGCCATTGCCGAGGTGGCCCGTCGCCTCGTGCGAGGCCTCCCGGGAACCCGTCAGCTCGGCGGGTTCGCCGTGCAGCACGACGTGAGCCGACAGCGGCGCGCCGATCAAGATGTCGCGCGGCAGGCCGAACATGCGCTCGCACGCGGCGTTCACCCTCGCGATGCGACCGGACCCATCGAGCACCACGATGGCGAAGGGCACGGCCTCGAGGATCGACGACGCGGTCAGTTCGTACGGCATGCGGACGGGGAATCGCGGCGAATCGACGGCCCGCAACTCGGGATTGAGGCACGCTACCACGAATCGCGACCGCCGCGCAGAGGCCGCGTCGGCACGTCGCGACGCCTAGGCCGGCAGCAGGTCGGGACGGCCCGCGCGCTCGACGAGCGCGGCGTAATGCTCGAGTGGAAGCTGCGTGACGCCGAAGTACTCCGCCCGCCTCGTGCCTTCGCCGTGATAGTCGGAGCCGCCGGTCACCAGCAGGCCGTACGCCTGCGCGAGCCGCAGGTAGTGCTGCACGGCCGCGTCGTCGTGCGAACTGTGGAATGCCTCGAGGGCATCGAGGCCTGCGTCCACGAGATGCGGGATGATCTCGTCGCGCCGCCGAAGGCCTGGATGCGCGAGCGAGGCGAGGCCGCCGCCGCGTTTGATCAACGCGACGACCTCGACGGGAGGGATGCCCGTGTGCGGCACGTAAGCCGGGCCATCGTCGGCGAGGTACCGGTCGAACGCCTCGGTTGTGCTCGCCGCGTGCCCTGCGTCGACGAGTGCCTGCGCGATGCGCGGGCGCGCTATCGACGCGCCGGCCGACACCGTCTCCTGGAGCAGGCGCTCGGCATCGATGGGCGCGCCAAGCCTTCGCAGGCGCGCAACGATCTCGAGCCCGCGGGCGATGCGCCGCTGCCGCTGCGCGGACAGCATCTCCTCGAGGCCCGGAGCCGTCGCCGGCAGCAAGTACGCCAGCACATGGACGTCGCGCCCGTCGTGCACCGAGGTGATCTCGATGCCGGGCACGAACGTCACATCGGCGTCGGCCGCGGCGCGCGCGGCCGCCGCATGGCCTGCCATCGTGTCGTGGTCGGTGACGCTCAGCACGCGGACGTTCCGTCGGCGGGCCTGCTGCACGAGTGCCTCCGGTGTGCAGCGGCCGTCCGACGCCGTCGTGTGCGTGTGCAGGTCAATCATCGTCCCGGCTGGGACGGCTTGCCGAGCCGTCCTTCGTTCTCAGGTCACGCGTGCGCCATTCCCACGCGCCCCAAGTCTACGTCGGCGCCCGGTATGTTCGACGCTCCACCGCACGCGGAACCGCGGCACACCCCGCGTGTGCGCGAGGTGTCACGCGGCAAGGCGAACTTGACGCCACGCCCGGGACGCGATACCGTGCTTGTTCCGGAAGGGGAGTAGCCACGCGGTCGTGAGCCGCGCGGCCGAATCGTCAGTACTGCGTGAGAGCGCACGGTTCGGCCGGGTTCCTGCGAATCAGGCGAGACCTTCGCACACGGCGAAAGCCCGTTGCGAGGGTGTCGCCTTTTTTGTCGTTCAGGAGCGTGGCCGTGGATCATCTGTGGCTGTGGGTCGGGTTCAATGCGTTCGTGCTGGCGATGCTCGCCGTCGACCTGCTGGGCTTCCATCGTGAGGCGCATCAGGTACGCGTGCGGGAGGCCGCTGCCTGGAGCGCCGTGTGGATTGCGCTGGCGCTGCTCTTCGGCTGCGGCATCTACGCGTTCATGGGCCGGACGGCAGGGCTGGAGTTCTTCGCCGGGTATGTGATCGAGAAGGCCCTCTCGGTCGACAACATCTTCGTCTTCGTCCTCATCTTCAGCCTGTTCCGCGTTCCGCCGGAGTACCAGCACCGTGTCCTGTTCTGGGGCGTGCTCGGCGCGCTGGTCATGCGCGGCGCGATGATTGCGGCGGGCGCCTACCTGATCGAACAGTTCCACTGGGTGCTCTACCTGTTCGGCGCCTTCCTGGTGTTCACGGGGATCCGGATGGCCGTGGCCGTGGAGCACGACGTCGAGCCCGATGACAACGTCGTCGTCAGGCTGGTGCGCCGGCTGATGCCGATCACGTCCGGGTACCACGGCCAGCAGTTCTTCGTGCGCGACGCGGCCCACGGCATGCGGCTGGCCGCCACGCCGCTGTTCGTGGTGCTCGTGCTCGTCGAGACGACGGACCTGATCTTCGCGGTGGACTCGATCCCCGCAATCTTCGCGGTGACCCGCGACACGTTCATTGTCTACAGCTCGAACGTGTTCGCCATCCTTGGCCTGCGCGCGCTGTACTTCCTCCTGGCCGACGTCATCGACCGCTTCCATTACCTCAAGGCCGGCTTGTCGGCCGTCCTGGTCTTCGTGGGCACGAAGATGCTGACCGCCGACGTGTACAGCATCCCGATTGGCCTGTCGCTCGGCGTCATCGTGAGCCTGCTGGGCGCCGCTGTCGGCGCCTCCCTGTGGTGGCCGAAGGTCGTCCCCGCGGCGCAGGTGCGGCCGACGGTCGTCAAGGGCGCCCCCTGACACGGGCGCGCGGCATCAGCCGACGGACGCGGCTGGTGCGACCGGCACGCGCACGGTCACCCGCAGGCCACCCTCCGGGCGGGGCGTGATGGCCAGGGTGCCGTCGTGGGCACGCGCGATGCTGTCGACGATGGCCAGACCCAGCCCGACGCCGGCGTGAGCGGCGTGGACGCGTTCGGCGCCACGCTGGAACGGCTCGACGAGCGTCGGGATGACGTGCGGGTCCACGGGCTCGCCTGCGTTCTCGACCGTGAGTTCCGCGTTGCCGTCACGCATCCGCGTCGTCACCGTGACGGTCCCGCCGTCGCGCAGGTTGTGGACGATGGCGTTGTGGACCAGGTTGGTCGTCAGCTGGAGGAGAAGCGCGCGCGAGCCGGCCGCTGGAGCGGCGTCACCGATGGTCTCGATGGCGACGCCTCGCGCCTCGGCCAGGGGCAGCAGCGTCTCGGTGGCCTCTTCCGCGAGCAGCGACAGGTCCACGCGCTCGCGCGTGAAGGACCGCTGGCCGGCGCGGCCGAGCAGCAGCAGCGACTCGACCAGGTCGATGGCGCGTGTGTTGACGGCGCCGAGGCGCTCGATGAGCGCATCGACGTCGCGGTGCGGATCCTGGCGCGCCACCTCCAGCATCGTCCGGGTGACGGTGAGCGGCGTGCGGAGCTCGTGCGAGGCGTTGGCCGCGAAACGCCGCTGCTGCGCGACATGGTGCTCGATGCGCTCGAGCATGGCATCGAAGGCGTCGGCGAGCTCGCGGAACTCGTCGCGCCGGCCGGGCAGGCGGATGCGGTGGGAGAGGGAGCCGTCGGCCGCGAGGCGCGTCGCCTCGGTGATCCGCGTCAGCGGAACGAGCATCCGCCCTGCGAGCACCCAGCCGCCGACGAGCCCTGCCGCGAGCAGGAACGCCAGCACCGCGGCCGCGCCCGGCGCAAACGCCCCCAGGAGGACCCGCAAGGCCACGAGCAGGTCGCCCTGGATCATGACGGTGCCGGGGAACAGCGCGCCGGCGGCACCGTACTGCCGCAGCGCGAGCCACACGACGCCCAGCAGGAGGGCGCCGGTGAGGACGAGGAGTCCGGCGTAGCTGAGGGTGAGCTTCAGGCGAACGCTCGGCCCTGGTCTCCTATCCACCCACGCCCTCGCGTCTGGCCGCGGCTGCCGTGTCGATGCGGTAGCCGACGCCGGGCACCGTGGCGATGACCCACGGCTCGCCGAGCCGCCTGCGCAGCGCGGAGACCGTGATCCGGACGGCATTGGTGAACGGGTCGGCGTGCTCGTCCCATGCCCGCGCGAGCAGGGCCTCGGCGCTGACGACGCCGCCCTCGGCGGCCATGAGCACCTCGAGCACGGCGAACTGCTTCCTCGTGAGCGCGATGTAGCGGCCGTCGCGATAGACCTCTCGGCGAAACGGGTCCAGGCGCAGGCCGCCGATCGTCCGCACCGGCGGGCGATGCTGGGCGCGGCGCCTGTCGAGCGCCCGCAGGCGCAGCACCAGCTCGCGCAGCTCGAACGGCTTGGTCAGGTAGTCGTCGGCGCCAAGTTCGAAGCCCGAAGCCTTGTCGTCGATCCTGTCGGCCGCCGTCAGCATCAGGATGGGCAGCCCGCTGCCGGACGCGACGATACGCCGGGCAATCTCGTCGCCCGAGACGCGAGGGACGTCGCGATCGAGCACGGCGATGTCGTACGTGTTGCTGTCGAGGAGTTCGAGGGCCTCCTCGCCGTCGGACGCGATGTCGGCGGCGATCGCCTCGAGGCGCAGCCCGTCGCGGATGGCCTCCGCCAGATACGGCTCATCCTCGACGATCAGGACGCGCATACTTCCTCGATGCTACACGCGGCCGCATATCGCCAGCATATCGGGAACTGCATACGCGCCCGCAACGCCGCGAACGCCAGACTGGCGGCATGTGTCCCGAACCTGCACGACCGGTCCCGCCACCAGACGTCGCACGGCATCGCTGCCAGGCCGCCGGCGCACCCGCCCGCGGGCACCGACCGGACGCGCCGCCGCTGGCCGGCAGCCATGGCGACGGCGCATCCGTTGCGGCCCGCGTACGCGGCCTGACGAAAATCTACGGGCGAGGTGCCGCGCAGGTGCACGCGCTGCGCGGCGTCGACCTCGACCTGTCGCAGGCGCGCTTCACCGCGATCATGGGCCCGAGCGGCTCCGGCAAGTCCACCCTGATGCACTGCCTGGCCG
>CAYSHC010000012.1:1235-64293 GCA_964430855.1 uncultured Vicinamibacteraceae bacterium | reverse complement strand
GTCGTCTTCCAGTCGAGGACCTTCGTGGAGGGCACTATGGGAGAGGGTTTCGGAATGGACGATGTGCGTGGCGTGACCGCGACCGACGTGCCGGAACCGTTCACGTTCCTGCTGTTGGGCGCCGGCCTCGCGGCAGGCGCGTGGCGCCGCGGCGCTGTCCGGTAGAGGACACGAACAAGGGGGCGATCCTGCCATGAAGGGGCAGGGTCGTCCTCTCCATCCCGACAGTGCCGGCTGCCCTTGCCCCGGGCCGGGTACACTGCCCTGCAGGCCCCGCGATGACCTGCAAGACCCGCCACACCTACCGCGGCACGTAGGCCGTCCGCGCCCTGACGTCCACTCCGGGGCGCGACACGGTCACGCGAATCGTCCGCGGCCTTCGCTCCTCGCCTTCGGCAAGCGCCGGCTGGCGATACGCGAGCCGGTAGTATCGCCGGCTGTCGTCGAGCATCTGCCGCACGCCCTGCGCGAGCGCGTTCGAGTCGGTCGTCAGCGTCCCGCCGGTGGCGGTGCTGAGGCGTCCGAGCGTGCCGTAGTATCGACCCAGCATCGCGTCGGCGGACTGCTGCGCCATCGTGCTCGCCGACAACGCGGCCTCGCGGTCGCTCGTGGCGCGGATGGCCGCGACCGGGGCCTCGAGCCCCGCGGGGCTGACGGCGTAGATCGCGACGTTGGCCGCGGCGGCCGCCGCCACCACGTCCTCGTACGCGCGCCAGACGTCGTGGTGATCGCCGGGCGCCTCCGGACTGCCGGGGCCGAGCGGCTGGCCCTCGCTGACGACGAGGATGCTGCGGCGCCGGGCCGCGTCGCCCGCGAGCCTGTCGGCAATCCCCTTCAGGACGCGCAGCATGATGAGAGTCTTGATCTCCTGCTCACCGGGACCGAGCGTGGGCGTCCTCTGGCCTCGCAGCTGGCGGACCATCCGTCGCGCCGCGTTCCTGTCGGTGGTCAGCTGCAGCACGGTGTCGAACGGGCCGGTGTTGACGATGGCGAGCCGGTCGTTGGGCGCGAGGCCGTCGATCAGCGCCGTCGCGATGTCGCGTGTCTGACGTGTGCGCCTCGGGTCGACGTGCAGGTCGTCGACGAGCAGCACGTAATCGCGTCCCGGCGAGCCAGCGCGCGGCGCCCGGGCTGCCACCGCCGGCGTCACGTCGTCGTCGATCTCGGAGGAGACGACGTGGTCCACGTACTCGAATGCCACGAGCTCCTGCGGCACGCCCTCGTCCGAGACGACGACTTCCTCGGCCCTGATGTCGGGCACCGGCTCGCCGTCCTTCGTGATCACCGCCGACACTTCCACGACGACCGTCGTCGCGCGGAACGCGGGCTGCTGGAGCCCGCCCGCCGCCCGGACGGCAACGGCGCTGTCGCACAGAAGCGCAACAAGGACGAACAGGGCGGCCGCTCGGCGCATCGGCAGTCTCCGTCCAGGTGTCGTGGTGGCTCCAGCTTACACGCACACCACGCGCGCCAGCGGCGAGTGTCCAGCGGAGAGCGGATCAGTCATACTCCGGCCACCGCAGCGTCCGCAGGCTGCGCCGCAGGATCGTGTAGAGCGCCCGCTCCTCCTTCGACAGCGCGGCCGGCTGCCACAGCCGCGCCGTATCGGGCGCGGGCTCGGGGCAGCGGCGATGCACCTGGTAGATCGGCAGCGGCTTCGACAGCGCGGACGCGAGATCGAGGTGCCCGCCGAGCGCCGCGCGGATCTCGCCGAAGGTGAACGCCGCGAGCAGCGAGTTCGTCGTGTCCTCGCAGCACTGCCGCGACGCCTGGGGCGAGAACAGCTCGGGGAAGCGCTCGGCGCTCCGGCGGCGCTTCGGCCGCGCGAAGTCGAAGACGTGCAGCGCCGGCGCGCCGCACCCGGCGATGCTCGCGAGGTTCGCGGCGAGCGCCTCGTACGACGGGAGGTGGTGCAGCGCGAAGATCGACGAGATGGCCGAGAACCGGCGGTCGCCGATGTACTCGTGCACCCTGAGCATGTCGCCCTGCACGAAGGTGAGGCGGCTCTCGAGCCCGCGCGCGCGGGTGAGCTCGCGGGCCCGGGCAATCATGCCTGCCGACGCGTCGAGCCCGACGATCTCGACGTCGGGCCGCCGCTCCGCCAGGTGCATGAGCAGACGGCCCGAGCCGCACCCCAGGTCGAGCAGGCTGCCGCCCTCGGGCAGGATGTGCGAGAGCAGGACGGCGTTGAGGTGATAGACGGGGATCAGGACGCCGTGCGTGTCGCCCTCGCGGTCGAAGCTCTCGACCTGCTCGGGCGACGACATGACCAGCTCGGGTTCCGGCTCCCTGGCGACCTGGTGGCGGGCAACGCGTTCGGCGACGAGGAATCCGAGGATCCGGAGCGGGTTGAGCATGCGTGAGCGGCGCCATCAGCGGGCGGCGAGCCACGCTGCCCGTGCGAGGTCAGGGCGCGCCGTCAGCATACGTCAGCCCGCGCCTTCATATCGAACGCCCTACTTCTGCCAGGTGGCGAGGTCGTCCACCCGCACGGGCACGTCCTTGTGCTCGAGCAGCAGCTCGAAGCGCCGCTGCTCCTCGGCCCGGAACTTCTCCTGGTCGGGATACAGCTCCTTGATGATGCCCGACGTGTCGAACCCGTCGTCGAGCACCGACGCGTCCTTCCAGACGATCGTGAAGCGCATGTCCCAGCGGTCGGCCTCGCCGGAGTGGTACCGCGGGAACGCCGCCTCCATGCGGAGGATCCGCCCGAGCGCCTGCTCGCGCAGCAGGATCGGGTAGTGGTTGCGCCGATAGAGCTCCATGAACTCGTCGAAGTGGCCCCACTTGACCTTGTAGTAGTACTCGACGACGTACGGCCTGCCGGACTGCGCCGCCGGCGTGCGCGGGGCGGCGGGCGCGGGCTGGGCAGATGACACGGCGGCGCCGGTCAGCAGGGCGCCGGCAAGGACGATGGTCGACAACCAGCGGGATGAACTGCGCATCTGTGCACTCCTTGGTCTCGGTGCCCGCACCGTAGCACAGGGTGGCGCGCCGGCGAACGGCGATCACTGGCATAGGGGAGGACGCGCGGAGGTCGCGAAGAGGACGGCGAAGTCGTGTATTCTCGCAGGCACACCCCCGGAGGCAGCACATGGAGCGGAAGACGGCAGCAGACTTCGACCAGGAACTGTTGATCCTGTTCGACGCGTACGTGCACGGCGACATCGACAGGCGCGGCTTCCTCGATCGCGCGGCGAAGTTCGCCGTCGGCGGCACGACCGCCGCGATGCTGCTCGAGGCGCTGAGCCCGCGCTTTGCCGAAGCCCAGCAGGTGGCGCCCGACGATTCGCGGCTGAAGACGGAGTGGGTCACCTACCCGTCGCCCGAGGGCTACGACACGACGCGCGGGTACCTGGTGCGTCCGGCGAAGCAGACGGGACGCCTGCCCGGCGTGCTCGTCGTCCACGAGAACCGCGGCCTGAACCCCTACATCGAGGACGTGGCGCGGCGCGTGGCGCTCGAGGGCTTCATGGCGTTCGCGCCCGACGCGCTCGCGCCGCTCGGCGGCTATCCCGGCGACGAGGACGCGGCCCGCGCGCAGTTCCAGAAGCTCGACCAGACGAAGACGCGCGCCGACATGGCCGCGGCCTTCCGGTACCTGAAGGGACGCGACGACTGCACCGGCCGCGTGGGCGTCGTCGGCTTCTGCTACGGTGGCGGCATCGCGCACCTGCTCGCGACCCAGCTGCCGGACCTCGCGGCGGCGGTGCCGTTCTACGGCAACTCGCCGGCGCCGGAGGCGGCAAAGGGCGTGAAGGCGCCGCTGCTCGTCCACCTGGCCGAGCACGACGAGCGCATCAACGCCGCGTGGCCGGCCTACGAGGCCGCGCTGAAGGCGGCGGGCGCCAGCGTGACCGTGCACCACTACCCGGGCACGCAGCACGGCTTCAACAACGACACGACGCCGCGCTACGACGCGAAGGCCGCGGCCCTCGCCTGGCAGCGCACCATCGACTTCTTCAAGCTCCACCTCGTGGGCAGCGAGTAGACGCCGCGTCGGACGTCCGCCAGGAGACCAGCCACGCCATGAAGCTCGTGCTCGGCACCGTGACGCTGCTCGGCCTGCTCGTGTCGCTGCCTCAGGGGGCGCCCGACAGGGAAGAGTGGCTGCCGCTCTTCAACGGCCGCAACCTCGATGGCTGGACGCCGAAGATCACGGGCTACCCGGTCGGCGAGAACGCGCTGAACACGTTTCGCGTGGAGGACGGGCTGCTGAAGGTGCGCTACGACGAGTACGACACCTTCGGCGACCGCTTCGGCCACCTGTTCTACAAGGACAGCTTCTCGTACTACGTGATCGCCGTGGAGTACCGCTTTGTCGGGGAGCAGGTGGCCGGCGGGCCGGGATGGGCGGAGCGCAACAGCGGCATCATGGTGCACGGCCAGCCGGCATCGACCATGCAGCGCGATCAGGACTTCCCGATCTCGATCGAGGTCCAGCTGCTCGGCGGCCTCGGCAAGGGGCCGCGCACGACGGCGAACCTGTGCACGCCGGGCACGCACGTCGAGATGCAGGGCGCACTCGTGACGGCGCACTGCGTCAACTCCTCGTCGCCGACGTTCGACGGCGAGCAGTGGGTGCGCGTGGAGGTGCACGTCCACGGCGGCGAGGCCATCCGCCACGTCGTCAACGGCCAGGACGTGCTGGAATACCAGCGGCCGCAGATTGGCGGCGGCAACGTCATCAACTTCGACCCCGCCGTGAAGCAGGACGGCACGGTCCTGACGAGCGGCTCGATCTCCCTCCAGTCCGAAAGCCATCCCGTGGACTTCCGCAAGGTCGAGCTCCTCGACCTCACGGGCTGCCGCGACCCGAAGGCGCGCAACTACAAGCGCTACGCCGTCCGCGACGCGCCAGGCGCCTGCCAGTACTGACAGGGGAAGGGGACGGCCTGCGGAACGGCCCGCCCGGACAGGAAGCGGGGGACGGCCCCGGAGAGCCGTCCCTGCTCACGGGTCACGGGAGCCGAGGCAGCAGGAAGCCCGCCAGCCCGCCATGCACCGCCGTCGTCGGGTGCACGGCATCCCAGAAGAAGAAGGCGTCACCCACGTCCAGCGTCGGCACCTCCGGGCAGGTCGACGGATCCACGAACAGGCACGCGGACGCCGGGAACGGGTACGGCCAGCCGGTGACGAGCGTCTCCACGGCGGGTATGTCGAAGTTCATCCCCCCGCCGACGCTGCCAATCACCTCGTTGACGTCCACGGGCACGAGGTGGAGATTCGGTCGCCGGGCCGCGAGATCCTCGAGCGCGTGCGCCAGCAGCACGTTGTGCGCGGTGGACAGGGCCGTCAGTCCCGCCCGCTGCTCGGGGGGCTGCGTCGACACCAGCGGCAGCATCCCGAGGTCACTGAGGTTGAGGACGACGATCGTGTTCACACCCGCGGCGTGCAGCCGCTCGATGGCCGCGACGATGTTGGCGACCACGATCGGGGGCGAGGCCGGCGGCGTGGGCGGGGTGGTGAGGTAGTCGTTCGACCCGGTGACGATGGCCGCGAGCGTGCGCCTGGGCACCGCGCCTCGCTTCAGCGCGAGATAGAGCTCCACCTGCCCGCGCAGTCCCGGCACGTAGAGGCCCGCGGGGCCGGGCGTCTGGCTGATGAACCCCGACGCCGAGCCGCCGAAGGCGAAGTCGACAGCGCCCTTGCGCGGCACGGTCCCCAGGCGCAGCACGGGCCTGAGCGGGTCGTTCCGGCCGCGGATCGCGTCCCACAGGTACTCGAACGCGACGGGCCCGTTCGAGAAGCGTCCCTCGAAGTACGTCCGGTGCGGCGTGCGCGACGGCGGCACCGCCGGCGTGATGCCGAGGCCCTCGGTCATCGCCAGCAGGTTGCCCGTGTCGGCCAGGCTGTCGCCGAAGGTGACAAACAGGTCGTACGGGGCCTTGTGGGGCGGGGCGGGCGGGTGAGCGGCGTGCGGTGGACGTGCGGCGTGCGGCGGTGGCTGCGAGACGGCGAGTCCCGGCACGGCGAGCGCGGCCAGGAAGACGGCGAGACGCAGGAGAGCGTGGCGCATCGGCTTCACCTTGTGTACCCGGATGACGGAATGTGAGGAGACGGACGGCGTCCCCGGGTATCAACGGCCGTCCGCATCCCTGGGATGCGGGAGCCGATGCATACGCCATGCCGCGCGCGTGCGGGTGGACGCGTCGTCCCGCGCGCCGCGGTTGGCGTGCTGCGCCGCGGTCCGCAGGCCCGCACGACCCGGCGGCCGTCACGGCGTGTCGCGATCCCGTTCGTCGAGGAGATAGGCGAGCAGATCCGCCGTCTGCTGGAGCGTGAGCGACGTCTCGAGGCCCTCGGGCATGAGCGACCGCGTCTCGTTGCGCAGCGCCGCGATCTCGCGGCGCGGGATCGTCACGCGGCTGCCGAAGGCCTGCACGAGCGTGATTGCCGCGTCCGTTTCCTCGACGATCGCGCCGAACTCGCGCGAGCCGTCGTGGCGTTCGACCTCGTACTGGAGGTAGGCCGGGTCCACCTTCCGGTTCGGGTCGAAGATGTCCACGAGGAGGCCCTCGCGGCCGTGCGTCCGCACGCCGAGCAGGTTCGGCCCGAGCTCCACGCCGACGCCGTCCAGGCGATGGCACGCCGCGCACGTCTCGACGAACACCTCGCGCCCACGGGCGGGGTTGCCCTCGAGCGTCAGCGCCTCGGCATACCTGTCCACCACCTGCTGCCGCGTGGACGTGCCGAAGTCGAGCAGCTCGCGGGCGAGGGCGGCCACCGACGGATCCGCGTGGGCGATGAGCGACTGGGCCTGGCCTGCCGACAGGTCGGCGACGGCCACCGTCCCGGCCCTGACCGCTTCGAGCAGCCGCAGCGCGCTCGAGGGACGCGCGGCGAGCAGTCCGACCGCCTCCTGCCGGAGCCGCGGCGTGAACGCCGCCCAGCGCGTGAGCAGCGCGTCGATCACGGCCGGGTGCTCGCGCGTCCGGAGCGCCGCGAACGCCGCCACCTGCAGCTCCTGCGGCTCGCGCGGCGTGAGCACCTCGAGGAACACCTCGTGGTCCACGCGCGGATCGCGTGCCAGCAGCTCCACGGCGGTGACGCGGCGAGCGGTGTCGGCGTCGGCGCCGCGTGCCAGCGTCCGCGCGAGGTCGAGCACGGGCGCGAGCCGGCGGCCGGGATCCACACGGGCGACGTCCACGTCGCCGTGCACGAAGCCGGCAAACAGCTCACCCGCCCATCGCAGCCGCAGCCTGTCGTCCGTCGCCCCGTCGATGGCCTCGATGGCTGCCGTGACCTCGTCGGGCCTGCCGCGCGCGCCCACCGTCCGCAGGATCTGGCCGATGAACGCGGCTTCGCCGTCGGCCGGCCGGCCGCCTACGGCAGCCGTCAGCCCCTCGAGGATGGGCACCAGCGGATGGACGAGCGCGGTCGCCGCCGCGGCGCGCATCCAGCGGTCGCCGCCGTCGCGGTGCACGAGACGCACGAAGACGTCGAACAGGTCGTCGCCGAAGGGCAGCGCGCCAAGCGTGAAGGCCAGCTGGTAGCGCACGCGCGGCGACGGGTCGTCCACGCGCGCGAGCACCGCAGGGCGCAGCGCCGCGTCATCGACGAAGCGTTCCGCGAGGCGGACCGCGTGCTCACGGACGCCGGCGTCCTCGTCCTCCAGCGCGCGCCGGACGTGAGCAGCGGTCAGGCGGCCGAGGCCTTCCAGCACGTACAGGGCACGCACGCGCACGTGCGGCGCGTCGGCTTCCGCGGCCAGCGTCAGCACCGTCGGCACGACGCCCATGTCCTGCCGCTCGTGGATGAGCCGCGCGGCCGTGTCGCGTACCCAGCCATTCGGGTGCGTGAGGAACGCGGCAAGCGCCTCACCGCGCGCGTCGGCGAGCGGGGGCACGGGGCGACGCGCCGCCCCCTTGCGCACGACGCGATAGACGCGCCCGCGCGAGCTGCCGGCACGGATGTCCTCGTCGTTCACGATGCCGTCGGGGATGGTCTTCGGGTCTTCGACGATGAACCGGTGCATGTCGACGACGTGGAGGGCGCCGTCGGGGCCGGTGGCGAAGTTGACGGGGCGAAACCAGACGCTGGTCGAGCGCAGGAACTCCGTCTGCTGCTCGCGCTCGGGACGGATGCCCTTGAACGGGATGCCATCGGGTACCAGCGCCTTGCGGTGCACGAGGTTGTTGGCGGGCTCGGCGACGACGGCCGTGCCGTAGTACTCGGGCGGCAGCGCGTCGCCCCGATAGATGGTGAGGCTGCACGCCGAGGTGAAGTAGCCGGACGGCCGGCCGCCGTACTCGACCAGCCCGCGCACCTTGCCCGACGCACGCCACTGCGTCCGCTGGACGCGCCACGCCTCGTCGGGACTGACGCGGAACACGGGCGCGGCGGGGCCGTCCTCCGGGATGTCGAGCATCGGCCGCGGCAGATCGGCCGACGGGTTGCGCGCGACGTAGCGCTGCTCGTACATCGCCATCATCAGGTGGTTCGCGTTGCTCGAGACGAACCGGCGGCCGAAGTCGTCGAACGTGACGCCGAACTGGCCGCCGCCCGTCTCGGGACGAAGCTCGAACGTGCGCGGGTCGAACGAGAAATCGCGTCCGCGCAGGTCGTACCGCCGCGCGAGGCCCGGCGCCGAGACCTGACCCCCGTTGCGCGACGTCGCGCCGTAGATGCGGTTGTCGAGGCCCCAGGCAAAGCCGTTCACCACCATGTCGGGCATCGGCTCGGGCACGGTGTTGCCAAAGCCGGTGTAGACCACGCGCCGCAGGTCCGCGCGCCCGTCGCCGTCGGTGTCCTTCAGGTAGAGGATATCCGGCGACGCCGCGACAAACAGGCCGCCGTCGTAGCTGAACGCGCCCGACGGCCACGGCAGGCCGTCGGCAAACACCGTGGCGCGCTCGAAGTAGCCGTCGCCGTCGGCGTCCTCGAGCAGGCTGACGCGCCCCGGGAACCGGCCCCTGTCGTGGGGATAGTCGATCATCTCGACGACGTAGAGGCGGCCGTGCTCGTCGAACGTGATGGCGACAGGGCTCTGGATGTGGGGCTCGCTCGCGACGAGTTCCAGGGCGAGCGCCGGGTCGGCAAGCTCCAGCGTCTCGAGGGGCGCGGGCGAGGGCGGATGCGCCGGGGCCTCCTGCGTCCTTGCGGCCGGGCGGAGCCCCGCCGCGCCTGCGGCGACGGCGAGCACCAGCGTGGCGAGCAGCACGCGTGGCTGGACGGGACGTCGGTGCTGCGGGGGCTGCGGCTGATCGGCTCGAGCAGGACGGAACATTGAGGGGATCGTAACGCCAACCGCGAACCGTGAACGGACGGGGACATCGTTGACAGCAGTCCGACGACATCGTTGACACCGCGGGGCGTCGTCAGACGCCGGTGCGTGCCTGGTGCTCTCGTCGAACTGGCCGAGGAAACGCGGTAGCCGTGAGCGGCAAGCGGCACGCGGACTGCGGTAGTGTTGTGCGCGTGACGGCCTGTGACCATTCCTTCCGCCGGCTCGTGCCGGCGTTGCTTGTGGCGTGGCTGCCCGTCCTCGCGGGCTGTGCGTCGGAGCCTGAGCCGCCGACGCGCGACGTGGTGCGGGTGATGAGCTTCAACATGTGGGTGGGTGGCGAAGCGGGGGGCCAGCCGCTCGAGCAGAGCGCGCGAGTCATCCAGGCGGCAGGCGCCGACATCGTCGGCCTCCAGGAGACGCGCGGGCGCGAGCGCGACGGGCCGCGGCCCGACGAAGGGGCACGCCTGGCGTCGCTCCTCGGCTGGCACCACCTGGACCAGGGACAGGGCCGTGCGATCGTGAGCCGCTGGCCGTTCGAGAGCGAACAGGACGACCGATCGGGCGCGGCCGTGCGGCTGCCGTCCGGGGGACGCCTCCACGTCTTCAACGTGCACCTGGCGCATGCGCCGTACCAGCCGTACCAGCTGCTGCGCATTCCGTACGAGGGCGCGCCCTTCCTCGACACGAGCGACGCGCTGGTGGAGGCGGCCGCGGAGGCCCGCGGCGCGCAGATCGAGGCCGTCCTCGCGCGCGTCCGCCCGCTGGTCGCCGCCGGTGCAGCCGTCGTGCTGACCGGCGACTTCAACGAGCCGTCACATCTCGACTGGACCGAGCGGGCCGCGGCTGCCGGTGTCGTCCCGCTCGCCGTCGCCTACCCGTCATCGCGGGCGGTGGAGGAGGCCGGGCTGCGCGACGCGTTCCGCGCCGTCCATCCCGACGAGGTCGCCCGCCCGGGATGGACGTGGACGCCCACGACGGCCCCCGACGACCCGAAGGACAGGCACGACCGTATCGACTTCGTCCACGCGGCCGGCGTGGACATCGTGCGGGCGGAGGTGGTCGGCGAGGGAGCGCCCGCCGCCGACGTCGTGGTGCACCCCTGGCCGTCCGATCACCGCGCCGTCGTCGTCACCCTGGAGGTGCCGGCGTCCCGGTGACGCTGCGGCGTGGCGGCACCGTATAATTCCGCCATGTCGCCAAGCCTACCTCCCGTGACGCGCCGGGTCTTCCTCGGCGCCGCGGCGGGCCTCGCCACCGCCGCCATCCATCGACCGTCGTTTGCCAGCCAGGCAGCGCCGCCCAGCGACCAGATCGTGCTTGGCATGATCGGTGTCGGCGGGATGGGCGTGAACCGCCTGAATGGCTTCCTGAAGGAACCGGACGTGCGCATCGGCGCGATCTGCGACGTCGACCGCCGTCACCTCGATCGGGCCATCGGCATCGTCGAGGCCGCTGGCCAGCCGCGTCCCGACGGCTACGGCGACTTCCGCCGGCTGCTCGAGCGCCAGGACATCGACGCCGTCGTCGTCGTGACGCCTGACCACTGGCACGCGATTCCGACGGTGCGCGCGTTCGAGGCCGGCAAGGACGTGTTCGTGGAGAAGCCTCTCAGCTACAGCGTGGCCGAAGGCCGCGCGATGGCCGACGGCTCGCTGCGCTACCAGCGCGTGACGCAGATGGGCAATCACATCCACAACACCGGCCCGAACTACCGGCGTGTCGTGGAGCTCGTGCGGTCCGGCAACCTCGGACGCATCACGCGCGTGCAGGCCTGGGTGGTGTTCAACCCCGACGCCATCACCAACGACGAGCCGGCGACGCAGCCGCCGGAGCTCGATTACGACTTCTGGCTCGGGCCGGCGCCGAAGCGGCCGTACCATCCGCTGCGGTCGCACTTCACCTACCGGCACTTCTGGGACTACTCGGGCGGCACGTTCATCGACTTCTGGTGCCACATCGTGGACGTCGCGATGTGGGCGCTCGACCTGCCCGCGCCGCGCAGCGTCTCGGCCACCGGCGCGCGCTACATTCTGAACGACATCACCGAGACGCCCGACACGATGGAGGCGCTGCTCGAGTTCCCCGACCTGCTGCTGTCGTTCAGCATGCGCCCGCGCCCGCTCACCGGCTTCGAGCACATGGGCGGCATCGGGTGCGTCTTCGAGGGCACCGAGGCGACGCTCGTCACCAACTACTCGCAGCACGAGGTGTGGGTGAAGGGCAAGCGCGTGGACGACTTCCCGCGGCCCGACCCGAGCATTCCCGACTCGCCGGGCCACCTGCGCGAGTTCCTCGACGCCATCAAGACGCGCAACCTCGAGACCACGTGCAATGTCCGCTACGGCCACCGGCTGACGAAGCTGGGGCTGCTGGCCAACATCTCGCACCGGACGGGCCGCCGCCTGTACTGGGACGACGCGAAGGAGCGCGTGCGGGACGACCGCGAGGCGAACCGGCTGCTCAGCCGCGATTTCAGGAAGCCATACAGGCTCTGACGCGGCGAGCCGCCGACGACAGCCAGCGACGACAAGGGCGCGCCCCGCGGGCGCGCCCTTCGTGTGTCAGCGTGCCGACGGGGCCCTCGTGCGATCGACGGGATCCGGCAGCGACTCGAGGAAGGCGACGAGATCGGCCAGCTCCTCGGGCGTCAGCATCCGGTCGAGGCCCGGCGGCATCATCGAGACGCCGATCGGCTCGATGGCCGTCACCTCCGACCGCGAGAGCCGGACCGACGACCCGGGCGCCTCGTGCACGATGATGTCGCTGCCCTGGTCGTCCACGATGCCCGTGTGCGTGCCGGAGGCGGTCTGCACGCGGTACGTGTCGTACTCGCGCGCGAAGCTCGCGCTCGGGAAGAGGATTGCCTCGATGATGTCGTGCCGCGACCGGATGTCTCCGATGGTGGTCAGGTCGGGGCCGAAGCGCTCGCCGTTGCCGCCGACGGCGTGGCAGGTGGAGCAGAGCGACTTGCCGAAGAACAGCCGGCGGCCGCTGTCGATGTCGCCGCGTCCGAGCGTGGCCTCCACCTCCTGGAGCCGTGCGAGCCTCGCGGCCTGCCTGTCGTGCAGCGTCCGGAGCAGCGCCTCGCCCTGCGGGCCGCCCTTGTCCGGGAAGCCCTCGACGAGCGCGCGCACGTCCGCCTCGGCCAGCGTGTCGAGGTGCTCGGCATTGGCGGCAAGCGCGGTCGTCAGCGCGCGGCCGACCTCGGTGCTCGTGGCACCCGTGAAGGCGTCGACGAGGCGCGGCAGCAGGAACGCATCCGCCGACGCGACGTGATCGCGCGCCAGCGTGACGAGCTGGGCATCGGTCAAGGCCGCCCGCGTCAGGACGTGCGCGGCAAGCTGCCGCCGCGGCGGGTCGTTCGTCGGTGGCAGCTGCGCGGTGACCAGGGCGAACCAGTCGTCCGGCAGCGGGCGCTCGCCGCTGACGAGCACGCCGATGGCGTCGAGGCGGAGCGGGAGGGGGGCCGCCGGCGAGCTGGCGAGGCGCGTCAGCACGGGATCGAGCGCGCGCAGCCCGCGCGTCTCGACAAGCTGCAGCAGGCGGCGCTGCACGACGGCGTCGCCGCGTTCGAGCCACGTGCCGATGCCGTCGATCCAGGCAACGGGGACGTCGGTCTCGCGGCAGTTCTGCATGACGTCGATCATCCGCAGGCGATCGTCCTGCGACGCGGCCGGCGCGTTCAGCCTGTCGAGCACCAGCGCCTGCACACCGGGTTGCGCGCAGAAGGTGGCGAGCAGCCCGTCGACGTCGAGGCTGGCCGCGGCCGGTGCGGGCGCGGCATCGAGGCGGGCCGTGAGGAACGCCGTCATCGTATCGGCCCATTCGGGCCTGTGCGATGCCACCCACACGCCCGTCTCCCACAGCTCCGGCGCGTCGTCGGCGAGGAACGGCGTCAGCTGGTCGCGCGTGAGGGGCGACGGCCGCCGCTGATCGAGGGCGACGAGCGCCACCTTCCGCACCGCCATCGACGGATGCTCGAGGGCGCGCGTCAGCGCGGGGACGGCATCGAGGGTCATCAGGGAGTGCGTGATCGCGTGCTCGGTGAAGCGATCGCCCGGGACCGCCGCCGCGGCGATCAGGGCCGATGCGCTCGACGCCCGGCCGATCTGCCCGATCGCCGTCGCGGCCTGGCGCCGGACGGCCGCCGCCTGGTCGGACTGCACCAGCCGCTCGAGACCTGGCAGCGCCTCGGCGTCGCGGGCGAGGCCGCTGGCGCGCGCCGCCGCCACGCGGACGACGGGACGCGGGTCGTCGAGCGCGGCCCGGACGGCCGCACGCGCGTCGGGCGTGCCGATGCGGTGCAGCGCGAACACCGCCAGCGCGCCGGCCTCGTCGTCGCCTGACGGGCGGATGGCGGCCAGCGGCGGCACGGCCGGCGCACCCTCGGCGACGAGCCGTTCCAGCGCCGCGTCGCGCACCGCCGCACTCGGATCCCGGAGGGCGCGTGCGACGGCCTCCGGTGAGGCAGCGGCCAGCGCCCGGATCCGCGCCCACGGCTGGCCGGCGTCGGGCGCGTCCACCTTGCGGATCCTGTAGATGCCGCCCTCGACCTCGGGCTTGGCCACGCGCGACAGCGGGCAGCCCTTGATGAACCACCCGCCTGTCTCCACGAGGAGCAGGCTGCCGTCGACGTCCTCCATGACATCGGTCGGATGCGCGTCGGCGCTGCTCGACGTCATGAACGGCTCGTCCTCGGTGCTGTAGGTCGCGCCGTCGATCGAGACCACGTGCCGCATCACGCGGCCGGTGTTGAACTGCGCCGAGAACAGGTTGCCGCGGTAGGCCTCGCCGAATGCCGTGCCCCGGTAGCGCATCAGGCCGGAGTGCGCCACGCGCGCCAGCTTGGTCATCGGCGGCATCAGCGGGCCCGTCAGCGGCAGCGCGTCGTCGGCAATCACCTGGTGCGGCTTGGGGTAGACGCCGCCCTCCACCCAGTGCATCAGCGCGTCGCGCAGGCCGTCGCGCGGGTCGATGAAGTAGGTCATCGTGCCGATGGTGTCGCCCGAGGCCATGAACGCGATCTCGACGGCGTTGTCGAAGCCGCCGGCCGCGATCCACTCGAGGCCGGTGCCGTCGGGACGCACGCGCCAGATGCGTGCGCCGGCGCCCTTGACGACGTCGCCCTCCTTCCGGCGGATCGAGAAGCCGCGGCGCGCGTCGGTGATGTAGAGCCAGCCGTCCGGGTGGTAGAACGGGCCGCCCATGGCCGCGCCGTTGACGTTGAGTGTCCAGCCTGTCAGCACCGCCTCGCGCTCGTCGGCCACGCCGTCGCCCGTCGTGTCGCGCAGCCGGAGCAGGTCGGGCGCGGCCGCGACGAACAGGTCGTCGCCGACGACGGCGCCGCCCATCGGAAAGGGAATCCTGTCGGCGAAGATGTGGCTCGCGTCGTAGACACCGTCGCCGTCGCGGTCCTCGAGCAGGCGGACGTGGTACGAGGGCGCCGCGAGCATTTCCTCGGTGGTCATCGTGTTCGGCTCGGTCGACTCGAACACGTACAGGCGGCCTTCGCCCGCGGGCGTGATGAACATCGGGTACGACAGCAGGTCGCTGCCGGCCACGCGTTCGATCACGAAGCCGTCGGGCACGTGCAGGTGAGTGGGTCGCGACAGATTGGCGGCCGGGGCCTGCATCGCGGCGGCGTGCCAGCCGTGCGCCGGACAGGACAGGCGGCCCGACGTGGGCGCGGGGATGCGGGTCGCCGTCAGGTCGGGTGCGTGGAGCGCGGCGATCACGAGGGCGGTCACGAGCAGCGTTCGCATGGGCATGGGAGGACGGCCCGGTCCATCCGGGTTGCGGATCATGTGCCGGGAGGATACCGTGCCTCGACGGCCGCGTCATGTGGGTGGCGCGATGTCGCGCAGCACGTCGGCGGCCGAAGGCATGGAGGACAGCGGAACGTGGCACGGACGTGGGGCGTGGCGGTGGCGGGTCTGGGGCACTGGTACTCGGCGTACGGCCTGGCGCGGGCGCTGCCGGAGTATCCCAGGGCACGGCTCGTCGGGGTCGCGGCGACCGACCCGCGTCGCGTTGACGAGTTCTCGTCGGCCTTCGGCGTTCCCGGCACCACCGACTACGAAGCGCTCGTCACGCGCGACGACGTGGACATCGTCCACGTGGCGACGCCGGTGGCCGAGAGCGCTGCCGTCACTCTCGCGGCCGCCCGCGCCGGCAAGCACCTGATCCTCGGCAAGCCGATGGCCATGACGCTCGAGGAGGCCGACGCGATGGTGGAGGCCGTCGAGCGGGCCGGCGTGACGTGCGTGCCGTTCTCCGGGCTGATGCGGCTGCGCGGGCGCGGGCTGAAGGAGCGGCTGGAGGCCGGCGTCATCGGCGATCTCGCGGTACTGCACCAGACGAGCCGCTGGTCGATTGCCGAGGACTGGCACCGCTCCGGCACGCCGGGCTGGTTCGTGGACCCGGCGCAGGTGCCCGGGGGCGCGTTCATCGACGAGGGCATCTACTGGATCGACATGTTCCGCTACCTGACGGGCAGCGAGGTCGTCGAGGTGGACGCCCGGATGCGCAACATCGTCCACCGCGACATCGCCGTCGAGGACTGGGGGATGGCGACGTTCACGTTCGCCGACGGGACGATCGCGACGCTCGAGGCGGCATGGACGATCAACGCGCCGCGCGCGACGGGCCCGTCGCCGAAGCACAACAGCGTCGTGCGCCTCGAGCTCGTGGGCACGCGGGGCGAGATCGTGGAGCAGTGGTTCCGCGATCCCGGGCGCGGCGTCCTCGCCGCGGGCGCCGACAACTGGGTGTTCGAGCGCCAGGCCGAGGCTGCCTTCGGGCCGGCCGTCCCGTTCCCACTCGATTACCTGATCGACTGCCTCGAGCGGGGCGTGCCGGCCGAGACGACGATTCGGGACGCGCGGGCGGCGCTCGAGATCGCGCTCGCGGCCTACACCTCCGCCCGCAAACACCGCCCCATCAAGGTAGGGACGGCTCTCCGAGCCGTCCTTGACTGAGCGCTCCGAGCCGTCTTGATCGGCTCTCCGAGCCGTCTTGACTGAGAGGAGCTTGCCCGGGCCGTCCCTGATCGGCTCTCCGAGCCGTTCCTGACGGGCCTCTCAGCCGTCCTCCCTGACGTTCCGAGGCGCGTGCGCACGGACGGCCCGGAGGGCCTCCCTACCTTCGGCATGCACGGACGGCCCGGAGGGCCGTCCCTACCGTGGGCACGCACGGACAGCGCGGAGGGTCGTCCCTACCGTGGGTTGGGCTGCTGCCAGGCGCTCATGCCGCCGTCCACGAGCAGCATCTGGCCATGCACGTGCGACGCGCCGTCGCTCAGCAGGAACACCGCCGCCTCGCCGCACACCTCGGCACCCGGCACCTGGCCGTTGGGCGTGTGCAGCTCCATCCACTCGCGTACCCGCGGGTCATCCAGAGCGGGGGCGGTCAGCGGCGTGTAGACGAGGCCCGGCGCGACGCCGTTGACGCGGATGCCATGCGGCGCGAGCGCCACGCACAGCGTCCGCACCATCATCTCGACCGCGCCCTTCGACGTGTCGTACGCGGCGTGATTGGGCTCGGCGAGCCGGCCGTTGATCGAGCCGGTGAACACCACGCGGCCGTGCGTGCCGGTCTCCACCCAGCGCCTGGCGATCGACTGCGTCAGGAAGAACGGGGCCGTGACGTTCAGCTGCATCGTGCGCGTGAAGAGCGCCGCGTCCACGTCGAAGAACCCGTGGTGCGTCTCGAAGCAGCTGCCGGCGTTGTTGACGAGCAGGTCGATGTCGGGGCGCGCCTCGAAGGCAGCCGTCGCGAGCCGCTGCGCGGCGTCGACGGGGTGCTCGGCGAGATCGCCTGTCAGCAGGTGCACGCGCACGCCGGCGGCGCTGCACGCGGCGACGGCCTCCTGCGCGTTGTCGTCGTCGCGCAGGCCGTGGAGCACGATGTCGGCGCCCGCGCGGGCGAGCGCCACGGCGATCGCCCGGCCGACACCCTGGGTGCCGCCCGTCACGAGGGCGGCATGTCCGTGAAGGTTCATGGCCACGCATCGTACCGCGCCGGGGTCCGCGTGGACGCGTCGTGCACGCCGGCCCTGCAATTGACAGCGTGACAGCGCGCGTGGTTCGATCCGCGCGACAGCGGGCACTGCCCGCTCCCCGCCAGCGCCGTGCCCGTCGGGCAGGGGTCGCACCAGGAGTTCGAGCGGCGATGACCCATGTGCTCGCAGGGCACTCGATCCCCTCGAGTCACAGGCCGTCGATGCCGTGCCCTCCTGCTGCGGGGCGCCGCGCCGCCGCGTGCGGCGCGCACGGCCGCCGCCGCGACGGCGTGCCGGCGGGTTGGTTCACGGACGGCGCCATCGCCGTCCACGTCACGGTGATTGACGCGGCGCGCGTCGGCGCGCTGCAACTCGTGGGGGTGTCATGACGGGAGTGGCCATCTTGGGATCGGGTTTCATGGCGCGGACGCACGCGACGGCCTGGCGGGCGCACGGCGACAGGGCAGCGGTCCGCGTCGTCGCCTCGCGTCGGCTCGAGGGCGCGTCGGCCGTGGCGCAGGAGTGCGGCGCGGAGGCGTCCACCGATCTCGCCGCCGCGATCGCGCGCGACGACGTCCAGGTGGTGGACATCTGCCTGCCGACGCCGCTGCACCGGCAGTGGGCCGAGGCCGCGTTCGCGGCGGGCAAGGACGTCCTGCTCGAGAAGCCGATTGCGCTCTCGGTCGAGGACGGCGAGGCGATCCTGCGGGCGCGCGACGCCTCGGGGCGCAAGCTGCTCGTCGGCCTGGCCCTCCGCTTCTGGCCGGAGTACGAGGCGCTGCACGCGAAGGTGCGCGAGGGCGGCATCGGCACGCCGATCTCGATGAGCACGCTTCGCCTGTCGAAGGCGCCCGACTGGAACGACTGGATGAGCGACCCGTCGGCGTCGGGCGGCGCGACGGTGGACCTGCTGGTGCACGACTTCGACCAGGTGGCCGAGATCATGGGCACGCCGAAGTCGGTCTTCGCGCAGGCCGTGCGCGTGGGGCCGAAGCAGGCCCCGCAGCATGTCACCGCCATCGTCACGTGCGAGCGCGGGAGCGCGGTGGTCGAGGGGGGCCTCATGCAGCCGTCGCTCTACCCGTTCACCAGCGGCATCCGCGTGCTCGGTGACGCCGGCGCGCTCGAGTACCCGTTCCGCGCGGGCGCGCCCGTCGAGGGCGGCAACATCGGCGAGGTGGACCACGAGAGCAACGCGCTGATGTACTACCCGGCCGACGGCCCGCCCGTGCGGCTCCAGGCGGAAAGCGGCGACGGCTGGGAGCGCGAGTGCGGGTACCTGCTCGACTGCCTCGCCGCCAACGAGGCGCCGACGCGGGCGACGGGCGAGCAGGCCCTCGTTGCGCTGCGCATCGCGCTGGCCGCCAACCGGTCGATTGCGTCGGGCCGCCCCGAGCCCATCTAGGCGCGGGTCCGCCAGCCCACGGCCCGGGCCGCCGGCGTGTCACCGCATGCTTACGCGTGACCGCCGGCGTCCACCGCCTGCTCGGCCTGCCACAGGTGCCGCCGCTCGTGCACCGGGATGATGCAGAAAGTGGAGTAGAGCGAGTAGCGCATCCCCCGCACGAAGGGCGACGGCACCTTCAGTCTGTCGAGCGGCAGCCCGTCGGCCCGCCGCATCCGCGCGCGCCACTGCTCGTGGCGCGCGACAAACTCGGCCAGGTCCTCCTCCGGGTGCCGCGCCGCCGGCGGCACGAACCTTTCCGACGTGCGCGATCGCATGCGGTAGGGCGGCTCCAGCATCCAGATCAGCAACCGTCCGCCCAGATCGGGCGCGAACGGCCCGCGCACGGGGACGCCGGTACGGGGCGCCTGCTCGAGCGCCGCGTCCACGAGCGGGATGAACGCGTCGAGTGTGGCGACCAGATGCTGGACGCACTCGGACGGTGACCAGCGGCCCGGGCCCGGCGCGCGCATCCAGCCGTCGTGCCCGGCGCGCGCGGCAAGCGCGTGCGCGCGGTGCTCCGTGTCGTCGAGGGCCTGGTGCAGTTCGGGCAGTTGCGGTGTCGCCATGCTGGGTGTCTCCGGAAGCCGCGCTCAGCGCTCGACGAAGCGCAGCGGGCGGAAGGCCGACGGCGTGTGGAACGTCGTGCCGTCGGGCACCGACCAGGCGGCGTAGATCGCGTCGCGCTCGGGCTCGGCGGGACCGTGGGGCCGCTTGATGCGGAACACGTTGAAGTGCCAGACGTCGCCGGCCCGCGGCGGCACGCACCGGGCGACGGCCGGCGAGGCGGTCGCGAAGTCGGCAAAGGGCAGCCAGGCGGCCGCCGTCCATCGCCGCCCGTCCACGGTGCGATGGACGCGCGACTCGAGCGTGGGGAAGTCCCAGTCGAGCCGGACGTCCCGGTGCGGTTCCAGCGAGGCGATGTGCAGGTCGCACACGACATTGGCCGGGCTGATCTCGAGTTCCAGGTAGTCGCGCCCGGTGCACGTGGGATCGACGAAGATCTCGACGACCTCCTCTTCCCACAGCCTGTCGTCGCGCTGCTCGCGCGTGGCCCAGGGCCCCTCGTCGTCGGCATCGAAGCGGACGACGATGCCGGCGCCGCTCCACGCCGCACGGAAGCGCGTCTCGTACGGCGCCGGTCCCCACGTCAGGACGGGCACGTCCGCCCATGCCGCGTCGCCGTCGGCCAGCAGCAGCGCGTGATCGATCTCGATGCGCGGGATGGCGTAGTCCGCCGGCTGCAAGGCGGCTTCGGGGCCGCGGTACATCTCAGGCATGGTCGGGATCCCTGCGGCCGGGGGGGCCGGCGCCGATGGGGGCGTGACGAGGTCGGGAAGCGTGCATGGGGCGCTTGTGCCGCGTCCGAGTAGGCTTGATCATCATACGGCGTCCGAACGGACGCGCTGGCCATGCACATCCAGCTGCTGCCGCCCACGCTCCCGCCTCACCGGCCCCTGTCGCAGGAGACCCCGCGCGTCTCGCTGACGCCTGGCATGCGCGTGACCGCGGTGGTGCTGTCGCCCGACCTCGAAGGCCGCTCGATGCTGGCGTTCGCGGGCCGGCAGCTCGCCAGCGACTCGCCGCTGCCGTTCCCGCCGGGAGCACGCGTCATCCTGGAGGTGGTGAGCGTCGACGCCGACGTGCCGCACATGCGCGTCGTCCCCGACGAAACGGCCATGGCGGCCGGCGCCGTCGCGACCAGGACGTACGGCTACGCGGCCGCGGTGCTGGCCGCCCAAGGGGGCCTGGACCCGGTGGCCGCGGCGCAGTCGGTGCTGCGCTGGGTGCCCGTGCTCGTCGCGCGCGGCGTGCTGACGCCGCAGCAGGCAGCCGCGCTGACCGGCGACCTCGGTCGCATCAGGCTTCCTCCGCCACCGCCGCTCGCGGCGGAGACGGGGCCGCAGACCACGGAGGCGTCCAGCGCGGCGCCGGCGCAGGTCCTCGCCGACGCGCTGGCCGGGCGCGCCGCCGCCGATCCTGCCGGCCTCGAGGCCCGGCTCGCCGCCGCGCTGCGCAGTCACGGGGGAAAGACGACGGCCGAGGACGCCGTGCTGACGCAGTCGATCCGCGGCCGGCTTGCCGGACTGCTCGCCGGCCTCGACGGGATCGAGGATGCGGCCGCGGGCGAGCACGTGGAACTGGCAGCCGCACGCGCCTCGATCGAGCAGTTCCAGCAGGCCCTCCTCTCCGAACAGGCTCGTGTCGCAGCCCACTACGCACGTGACGGCGTCGTCGTCCTGCGAGTTCCGCTGGAGGTGGGTGGGCAGGACGTGGACGTGCAGCTTCGCGTCGAGGAGGAGGCACATGCCGACGCGGAGGCGCGTGGGGGCAGCGCCAGGCGCCTGCGCCTCGACGTGGACCTCGCGACGCTCGGGCGCGTGCAGGCGCACCTCGTCGCCGACGGCCGGGAGATACGCGTGGAGCTGTTGACGGAGCGGCCCGATGCCGCGGACGCGCTCGACCACGAGCTGACGACGCTGTCGTCCGCCCTGACGGGGGCCGGCTTCCGCGACGTGCTCGCGCGCGTGGCCATCGACCCCGTGCGGGTGACGGCCGGCGACCCGCCCCTCGACCTGCCGCCCGAGGGCAGCATCGTCAGCGCGGACGCGTGAGGCCCGCCATGCCCGACCCGAAAGGTCCGCGCCGCCGTGCTGCCGCGTTGCGATACCGCGCCGGCGAGACGCCCGCACCGGAGGTGGTGGCGCGCGGGGAAGGCGAGATCGCCGAGGCGATCATCGCCGCGGCCCGCAGGCACGGCGTGCCCGTGCACCAGAGCCCGCACCTCGTGGAGCTGCTGGCGCGGCTGCCGATCGACACGGCCATCCCGCCGGAGCTGTACCGCGCGGTGGCCGAAGTGCTGGTGTTCCTGCTGCGGACCGACGCGTCGGCCGCACGGCCGACGGGCCGCGCGCCCTCCTGACGCGTGGCAGGCACCCTGACCTGACGTCGGGGAGGGCGCGGGCGTGTCGCTACTTCCTGACCGAGATCGGCACCGACTGGCGCATGTCGCCCCAGTGGATCTCGAAGGTGGGACGCGAGCCGCCGGTCACGATGGACAGCGTCAGCTGCTCGACCGGCGAGGAAAGCTTCCCGGCGGTGAGGTCCACGCGGCCGAGGTCCTGGCCTTCCTGGTACACCGTGCCCCACTGGCCCGTCTGCTTGTTGACGATCAGCTTCCAGCCCGAGGCCGACGGCAGGGTGTAGAGCGTGTAGGTGCCGGCGGTGACGTCGAGCGTGCCGATCCTGAGGTCGTGCGTCGTGGTGATCGTCGTGGCCTCGTCGGCGCCGGTGCGCCACACCTTGTCGTTCGGCGCCAGCGTCGCGAGGCTGCGGCCCTTGAGGTACGGGCGGCCGTAGCTCAGGGTGATGGTGGCGCCGTCGAGGGTGTACTCCACGGTCTCGTGGGGGCTGCCGCCCTTGCCCGGTGTCGTCTTCACGACCTTCTGTGCGAGCACCGTCATCGGCACCAGCGCGAGTGCGCCGGCCACCGTGGCGGCGAACATCCATGTCAGCACCCGATTACGCATCGCTGCTCCTTTGAGTGGACCGGACCGACCCGGTCGTGACATCGAACGCCCCGCCCTCTCCGAGGACGGGCCGGCTCGGCAACGCCTCACTATGCCACAGGGCGGGAGCCGGGACGCGTCAGTAGATCTTGAGGCCGAGGGCGGAGGCCGCGAGCTCCGCGGCCAGCACCGCCGTCGTGTTCTGGACGTCGAGCACCGGGTTGACCTCGACGAGGTCGAGGGCGCGCAGCCGTCGCGCGTCGGCGATCATCTCCATCGCCATGTGTGCCTCCCGGTAGTTCAGGCCGCCGCGCACGGGCGTGCCTACCCCGGGGGCGATGGACGGGTCGCAGACGTCGAGATCGAACGAGACGTGGATGCCGGCGGTGCCGTCGGAGGCCAGCGCGATGGCCTGCTCCATGACGCGCGCGATGCCCTGCCTGTCGACGTCCTTCATGGTGAAGACGTGGACGCCCGACGCGCGCACTTCGTCGCGCTCGCGCGGGTCGAGGTCGCGCACGCCGATGAGGACCGTGTGCGCCGGCGAGACCTTCGGCGCGAAGCCTCCGACCATGGCCAGCTCGCGCGGGTCCTCGGTGACCAGCGCCGCGAGCGGCATGCCGTGCACGTTGCCCGACGGCGAGGTGGCCGGCGTGTTCATGTCGCCGTGCGCGTCGATCCACAGCAGGCCCACGACCTCGCCCGTGGCCTGGGCGTGCGCGGCGGTCGCCGCGACGGAACCGGCGGCGAGGCTGTGGTCGCCGCCCAGCACGACAGGCAGCGCGCCGTCGTTGAGCACGTCCAGCGCCTCCTGGTACAGCTGGTCGCACACGCCCTGGATCTCGTGCACGAACCGCTTCCGCTCGTCGCCGGGATCGGTGGTTTCCGGCGTCGGCACGCGAAGGTCGCCGCGGTCGCGCACCACGTGGCCGATCGCCGTCAGCCGCTCCTGGAGCCCGGCGATGCGCATCGCCGAGGGGCCCATGTCGACGCCGCGACGGCCGCCACCGAGGTCGAGCGGCACGCCGATGATCTGGATCGCCGCCATCTCACCGCTTGACCGAGACGGAGATGCCTTCGTCGCCGGCGCGGACGATCGACGTCACCACGTCCGGCGAGGTGTTGATGACCTCGAGGAACTCGGGCATCTCGTCGCCCTTGTTGATCACGTTGTGCGCCAGCAGCAGCCCGCCCTGGCGCAGCTTGGGCAGCGTGAGCTCGTAGTATCGCGTGTAGTCGGGCTTCCAGGCGTCGATGAACACGACGTCGAAGGGGCCGTCGAGTCCGGGCAGCTCCTGCAGCGCGTCGCCGGCAATCACCGTGACGATGTCGTCGAGGTGCGCCGCCGCGATGTTCGCCTTCAGCGCCGCCGCCCGCTCGGCGTCGTACTCGATGGTGACGAGCGAGCCGCCCGTCTCGCGCAGCCCGAGGCCCATCCAGATGGCGCTGTAGCCGCTGGCGCCGCCAATCTCGAGCACGCGCCGCGCGCCCGTCGCGAGGACGAGCGTCCGCAGGAAGCGGCCGTCCTCCTCCGACACGGCCAGTTGACCGGTATCCGCCTCGCGGATGGCGGTGAGCACCGCCAGCACGTCAGGCGTCGGGTCGGTGCCGATGCCGGCGCGCCCAGCGGCGGCGGCCACGGGTGCCGGCGTCGTGTCCGACGGCCGGGGGTCGGCAGGCTGGGAGGCCGTACAGCCGCCGACGAGCGGCAGCACGATCAACGCGGTCGCGAGACAGGACGGGCGAGCGGGGAAGAGGGCCACGGGCGGCATCTTACTCCGCGTGGTCATCGTGCCTGCCAGCGCGCCACGAGACGACGCATCTCGGCGCGCGCGTCCTCGACGACGTCGGGGATGCCGACGGCGCGGAAGCCGCTGCCCGCGACGCCGAGCGCGCCGAGGGCGTCCAGCCGGGCCTGCAGGGTGCGCACGCGCGCCTGGTGACCCACGACGTGCTGCGGGCTGGCGCGGTGCCACCTGAAGACCCGGGCGACGATCGGCGGCTGCCGCACGCGCCACCACCGCGCGAGGTGCGCGTGACCGGCGTCGACCAGCGCCGTGTCGTTGCCGTTCAGCACGTCCTCGTGGCCGGCGCCGCCAGAGAACGTCCGGATGAGCGTCGTTCCGGCCGGTGCGCGGCCGGGCCACTTGCCGGTCACCCACGTCACGGCCATCACCGGGTCGGCGTCGCGGCGGTCGGCGACGAGGTACCCGCTGCCTTCGAACCGCGCGCCGAACGCCGCCTCCGGATAGGCGAGCAGCGCCGTGGCGCTCGAGACGTACGGGACGCCGTCGCAGAGCGCCGCGCCCTCGGACGTCAGCTCGTGCAGCAGCCCCGATGCGCGCCACGCCGGCACGGCGAGCAGGACGACGTCGGCGTCCATCCGGCGCCCGTCCGCCGTCTCCAGCACGAACGTCCCGTCGGGCTGGCGCGAGATGCGGCGGACGGCGATGCCGGTCTGCACGGTGCCGGCCGGCAGGGCCTCGACGACGGCCTCCGGCAGGCGGCCCATGCCCGACCGGAAGCTTCGGAACACGCCCCCTGGCGGCGGCGTGACGGCCTGCCGCCTCAGCGCCAGCCACACGGACTCGCCGCGCCGCTCGGCCGCGGCCAGCTGCGGGATGACGGCGTGAGCCGACAGCTCGTCGATGCTGCCTGCATGGATGCCGCCCATCAGCGGCTGGGCGATGCGCTCGGCCAGCTCGGCGCCGAAGCGGCGCCTGAAGAACGCGCCGGCCGGTTCGTCCTCGTCCAGCCGCCGGCGCGGGAGCAGCGGCTCGGCGGCCACGCGCAGCTTGCCTCTCCACGAGAGCAGCCGCGAGCGGAGGAACGCACGCGCGCGCACCGGCACCCCGAAGGCGCCGCCTTCGGGAAGGGGATGGAACCGGCCGCGGAACAGGATCGCCGCGCCGCGGGGCGGCAGCATCTCCACCAGCTCGCCGTTCAGGTCGAGCTCGTCGCACAGCGTGCGCGCGCCCGGCTTCGTGTACAGGAAGGCGTCGGCGCCGCCGTCGAGGACGTAGCCGTCCTGCCGGATGGTGCCCACCACGCCGCCCGCGCGACCGGCGGCCTCGAGCACGACCGGCCGGAGCCCGAGCCGGTGGCACTCCCACGCTGCGGCCAGCCCGGCCATGCCTGCCCCGACGATGACGACGCGCGGCGGCATCGGTGACGGTCAGGCGTCGGCGGCACGGGCGCTCAGCGCGTGCACCCACTCGGCGACGCGCTGCACGGCCGACACCGGCGTCATGGGCAGGATGCCGTGCCCGAGGTTGAAGATGTGGCCCGGCCGCTGCGCCGCGCGCGCCAGGACGTCCTCCACACCGGCGCGCAACCGGTCGGTCGGCCCCAGCAGCAGCGTGGGATCGAGGTTGCCCTGGATGCCCCGGTCGTCGCCGATGAGCTTCCACGCCCGGTCCAGCGGTATGCGCCAGTCGGCGCCGATCACGTCCCCGCCCGCGTCGCGCATGTCGGGCAGGATCATCGACGTGCCGACGCCGAAGTGGATGGACGGCGTGGAGAGGCCCTCGAGGTACGAGAACAGGCGGCGCGTGTGCGGCAGGACGAACTCGCGGTAGTCCCTGGCGTCGAGGTGGCCCACCCACGAGTCGAACACCTGCACGGCGTCCACGCCGGCCTCGATCTGGGCGCGCAGGTAGGCGCCGGCCATGTCGGCCAGCCGCGCGCAGAGCGTGTGCCAGGCCCCCGGCTCGGTGTACATCATCGCCTTCGTCAGCGCGAAGCTCTTCGACGGGCCGCCCTCGATCGCGTACGAGGCCAGCGTGAAGGGCGCGCCGACGAAGCCGATCAGCGGGACCGTCAGCACGTCCTTCAGGCCGCGGATGGTCTCGAGCACGTGCGCCATCGCCTCGGCGGGGTCGATGGGCCGCACGCGCTCGACGTCGGCCGCCGATCGCACCGGGTTGTCGAAGGCGGGCCCCTCGCCCTTCACGAAGTCGAAGGTGAGCCCCATGGGCTCGAGCGGCAGCAGCAGGTCCGAGAAGAGGATGGCCGCGTCCACGCCGATGCGGCGCACCGGCTGCAGCGTCACCTCGATGGCGAGCTCGGGCTCCCGGCAGATTTCGAGGAGCGACCGCTTCGCGCGGATCGCGCGGTATTCGGGCATGTAGCGGCCGGCCTGGCGCATGAACCAGACGGGGGTGGCATCGACGGGCTCGCGGCGGCAGGCGCGGAGGAAGCGGTCGTTCACGTCCTGGGCTTTCGGAGGTAAGACATTCCGGGACAGACGCTTACGCGGATGCGGGCATCTGTGCAACAATGGCGCGATCGCGGGTAACCTGCTGGTAACCGGTTACGTATCCATGCTAGCATTCCGCGTTTCTGTTGGCTGTGCCGGAAGGAAGTGGTCGGACCACACGGGGTCCGCGGAGGCTGTGAGTGGCGATCCTTGTTCGTCCCATTCGCGAACAGTTCGAGCACGACCGCGTCGTTCGCGAGCTCGAGGTGAAGCTGAGGCGTCGCTACGAGGTTGAAGCGAACGTCGGGGATGAGCGTCGCGTCGCGGTAAAAAGCGGCGGACGGCAGGAATACCCGGACCTCGTCCTCACGGTTCCCGGCGCTACCGGCAGGAAATCCAGGGCCATTGTAGAGGTAGAGACGGCCGAGTCGGTCAATCGCCTGGAGGCGATGCACGAGTGGGTGCGCTTCTCCAAGGTGCCGGCCGCGTTCCACCTCTATGTCCCCGCGGCGTCTGTCGACGTCGCGCTCCGGCTCTGCAAGGAGCATCGCATCAATCCCGCGGAAGTGTGGTCGTTCGTCCCCCTGGGCGAGCAGTACCGCTTCACGCAGGTCGTCCCCACGCCCGGCCTCGTCGAGCCGGAGATGGACCTCGAGGAAGTGCGCGCCGAGCGGCGTGCGGCCGTCGCTGACTATCTGGCCGCGGAGACGCCGTCCGACGCGTCGGCCGCCGCCGAGCCGGCGGCCCAGAACGCCGCCGCCGGCGAGCCCGACAGCCAGGCGGCTGCCGAGCGCGTCGAGTCACGCGCAAGCCGATCCGAGACCGCGGGCGCCGGCACATCCGCAAAGGCCAGGCCGAAGGCGAAGACGAAGACGACGGCCAAGGCCGCGCCGTCTGCCGACACCCGGACGGCGGCGCAACGCGCGGCCGCGGCCTTCACGGCCGCCCAGGCGGCCAAGGCCGCGAAGAAGGCCGCGGCGGCGAAGCCGTCGGCAGCCGCCAAGGCGCCGACGCCCGCGAAGGCGCCCGCCAGGTCCGCGGCAAGAGCCCCCGCCAGGCCCCCGGCCGAGGCTGCCGCGAAAGCCTCCGCAAAGGCCCCTGCAAAGGCTCCAGCAAGGACCCCTGCGAAGGGCGCGGCGAAGACGCCGGCCAGGGCTTCGGCCAGGACGCCGTCAAAGGCGCCGGCCGGAAAGACTGCCGCTGCAAGGGCGGCCGCTCCCGCGTCAGGCAAGCCGACGAAGGCCGCGAAGGCCACGAAGGGAACGGCGGCAAAGGCCTCCGGCGCCGGGAAGTCGGCCAGGGCGACAGCCGGGAAGGCCGCCGGGGAGCGCCGCTCCGCGAAGGCCCCGGCGAAAGCGCCGTCAAAGGGCGCAGCCAGGACGTCGAAAGCGGTGAAGAAGGCGGCTACGGCGGCAAAGGCTGCCAGGCCGGCACCACGCACCGCGTCCACGGCGCGCACGGCGGGTGCCAGGGCGTCGAAGCCAGCGACGAAGGCCACCAGCAAGGCGAAGGCGGCGTCGACCCGGGCCCCGGCGAAGAAGGGCAGCGCGCCCGCGAAGTCGGCAGCACGCCGGCCGGCCGGCAAGCCTGCGGCCGCGGCCGGGCGGAAGCGCCGATAGCGGAGTCGCAGCGCCTTGCCCATCGTCAGGCTTTCGAGAGACAAGCGCGGGAACGACACCGTCTACCTGATCGAGGTCGCGACCGACGGGCGGAAACCAGGACGCACCCGCGTCCTCTACTTCTGGACCGCCCCGCCGGGGCTGCGCGTGGGACGCGACGCCTTCGACGCCGACAGGCGCCGCGCCATCGAGGCCGCCCATCCCGACGTCCAGTTCGACTGGGACGACCTGCTGACATCGCTGGAACAGGCCCGCCAGCAGGCGCCGCCACCCGGCGCCCTGACGCGCCGCGAGTCGTGGCGCGCGATGCGGGCCGCGCGACGCAGCCAGCGCACCGCCGAGGCGGCAACCGACGTGGACAGCCCGCGGCCCGACGACGCCCCATCGCGCGCGGAGGCGTCGCACAACGGGACCGCCGCGTCCGACGGGCCAGACGACGAGGAGCAGGCCAGCGGGGACGACGAGTCGTCTGAAGAGCCGGCACGGACAGCGTCGCGCCGCCGGCGGCGCCGCCGGTCCCGGCGTCCCGCCGGCGAGGCGTCCTCGTCGAGCGCCGACCTATAATCGACCCATGCGATCACGACGAATGTTCTTCCGTCGTCGTCCCGGATCTGCCGCGTCGGCCCGGGGCGGCCGTGCGCTCCGCCGCGCAGCCGCGCTCGCGGTGGTGATGCTCGCGGCAGGCGCGCTCGGGATGTCCTCGACCGCGCAGGAGCCTGCGCCGGACAACGCGCAGCCGCCGGAAGGCGTGATGCCGCCGGCCGGGGGCCAGGAGACACGGCCGGACTTCACCACGGTCACCAGCCTGGTGACGACCGACGTCATCCCGCGTGACAGGAACGGCCAGTTCGTCGCCGACCTCACCAAGGACGACTTCATCATCCTCGAGGATGACGTCGAGCAGGAGATCGCGTCGCTGACGCTCGTGCACGGCGGCAGGTATTTCAACCTCGCGGCCCCGCCGCCGCCGCCCGTGGCGGAAGGGATGGTGCTGCCGCCGGCGCGTCCCGTCAACGACGCCGCGGGCCGCATCTTCGTCCTCTACGTGGACGACCTCCACCTCGACTTCCGGAACACGCCACGCATCCGGCAGCTGTTCAAGAAGATCGCCGAGACGCTCATCCACGACGGGGACATGTTCGCGATCGTGTCCACCGGGCCGTCGGCCCTGGCGATCGACCCGACCTACGATCGCTCGCGCCTCGACGACGCGATCAAGCGCATCAGCGGCAGCGGCCTGAAGCCATCCGACATCCTCGAGGGCTCGCAGGGCGCGCAGGGCCCGACGGAGCTCCGCTATCGCGCGCACGTCGCCTTCAGCACGGCGTTCGACCTGATGCGGCAGCTCGAGCAGATCCAGAACCGGCGGAAGGCGTTCATCTACGTCAGCAACGGGTACGACTTCGATCCGTTCCCGCAGGGCCGGCTCCAGGCGCAGGCGCAGCTGTACGGCTACGGGCGCGGCGTCTACGGGGCCGACACGCTGCTCGGCATGCAGCGGCAGGGCCAGCAGTTTGCCGACGCCGACCTCGCCCGCGAGCTCTCCGAGCTGACGCGAGCGGCCAACAGGGCCAACGTCACCATGTACACCATCGACCCGCGCGGGCTCATCGGCGGCGCCGACATCGACGAGCCGGTGGACATGATGGAGTGGAACAACTACGTGCGGAAGACGCAGGACAGCCTTCGCGTCATCGCCGAAGAGACGGGCGGCATGGCCGTCATCAACCAGAACGACTTCGATCGCGCGCTCAAGCGGATCGACGCGGAGACGAGCGACTACTACGTGCTGGGGTACTACTCGAGCAACCCCGACCCGACGCGCCGGCATCGGGCGCTGCAGGTCAAGGTCAAGCGTGAGGACGTGAGCGTCTGGGCGCGGAAGGGGTACTCGCTGAAGTCGCCGACGGAACTCCAGAGCAGCAAGGACTAGGCGCCGGCTACCGGCGCCCTGTCGCGCGCTTCGCCCGCGCGGACGGCTTCGCCATCGCCGTCCGCGTTCCTGACTTCGCCTTCTTCGCCCGTGCGGCCGTGGCCGCCGTCTTCCGCCCGGCGCGGGAGGCGGCGGCCCGCGTCGCCTTTGCGCCCGCCGTCTTCGACGTCCGCGCCACCTTGCGCGCGGTCCGCCCTGACGCGTTGCCGAAGAACTCGGCGTGCACCGCCCTGACCGCCTGTTCGAGCTGGTCGGCGCTGATCACGCACGACACCTTCATCTCCGACGTGCTGATGCAGTCGATGTTCACGTCGTTGCGCGCGAGCGCGCTGAACATGCGCGCGGCGAGGCCCGGCGTGGACGCGATGCGCGACCCGACGATGGCGATCTTCGCCACGGCGGTGTCCACGAGCACGTCGCCCACCGTGGCGTGCCGACGCCACGTGTCCTCGAGCGCCCGTACCGTGTCCACCTGGTCGGCGTCGGTGATGAACGTGATCCGGTTGCGGTCGTGCGTGGCGGCCGCCTGGATGATCAGGCGGACGTTGACGTCCTCGCGCGCGAGGTCACGGAAGATCGCCGCGGCGAGTCCCGGCTGATCCTTGACGTCGAGCAGCGTGACCTTCGCAATCTTCCTGTCCGACGTGATGCCGACGACGGCGGCCTGCTCCATGGCGAGCGCTCCTCCGCGAATCCAGGTTCCTGGCTGAGTGTGAAAGCTCGAACGTACGTGGATGGGGACGTCGTACTGGAGGCAGATCTCGGCGGCGCGCGGGTGCAGCACCTTGGCGCCGGCGGCTGCCAGCTCGATTGCCTCCTCGTAGCTCATCTCCGGCACGAGGCGCGCATCCGGCACGACGTTCGGGTCTGCCGAGTACACGCCGTCCACGTCGGTGCAGATCTCGCAGACCGGCGCCTGGAGCGCAGCGGCCAGGGCCGCCCCCGTGATGTCGCCGCCGCCGCGCCCGAGCGTCGTCACCTCATGCTGCGGCGACACGCCCTGGAAGCCGGCCACCACGACGACGCGTCCCGCCTCGAGCTCGTGGATGAGGCGGCCAGTCTCGACGTCGGCGATGCGTGCGCGGTTGAACGACCCGTCCGTCCGGATGCCGCACTGCGCGGCGGTCAGCGACACCGCGGGAATGCCCCGGTCCTGGAGGGCCAGGCCGAGCAGCGAGACGGCGATGGTCTCGCCGCAGGCGAGCAGCTGGTCCATCTCGCGGCCGGACGGCCTGGCAGCCACCTGGTGCGCGAGCGAGATCAGCTGGTCGGTCGTCTTGCCCATGGCCGAGACGGCGACCACGATGTGCCTGTGCGTCTGGCGGCACTCGGCGATGCGATCGGCCACGCGGCGGATGTGCTCCGGCGTGGCCACGCTGCTGCCGCCGTACTTCTGGACGAGGAGCTGCCTCCGGTCGAAGCGGCTCATGACCGGATCTCTGACGCCCCCGCCGTCTGTGCCGCCAGGAACGCGTCGAAGTCGGAGATGGAACGGCTCAGGGGAATCGGGCGGGGCGTCCGGTCGAGCATCAGCTCCGCCGTCTTGTACCCGTTGCCGGTGATGCACACGACGATGGGTTCGTCCCGCGGGATGCGGCCCTGCTCGATGAGCTTTCTTGTAACGGCCATCGTGGTGCCGCCGGCGGGCTCGGTGAAGATGCCTTCCGTCTCGGCGAGCAGCTGGATGCCGGCGAGGATCTCGTCGTCGGTCACCGCCTCGGCCCAGCCGTCGGAGGCGCGCAGCACCTCGAGCACCTGGAAGCCGTCGGCGGGGTTGCCGATGGCGATCGACTTCGCGATGGTGTCGGGCTTGACCGGGTCGGGATACTCGAGCCCTTCGTGCAGCGCGCGGACGACGGGCGCGCACCCGGCTGCCTGCGCGCCGTACATGCGGGGCAGCGGGCCGTCGGCCAGGCCGAGGGCCTGGAGCTCACTGAATCCCTTGTAGACGCGGGGCAGCAGCGTGCCGCCGGCAATCGGCGCGACGACGTGCTTCGGGAAGCGCCACCCGAGCTGCTCGACGATCTCGAACCCCATCGTCTTGGCGCCCTCGGCGTAGTAGGTGCGCAGGTTGACGTTGGCGAACCCGAAGCCGTGGCGGTCGGCCACCTGCGTGCAGAGCCTGTTGACGTCGTCGTAGTTGCCGCGGATGCCGAGCAGCGTGGGCTGGTAGATGCCCGAGCCCAGCACCTTGTTCGGCTCGAGGTTGTCGGGGATGAAAACGTAGCAGGCGAGGCCGAGGCGCGCGGCGTGCGCGGCGACGCTGTTGCCCAGGTTGCCCGTGGACGCGCAGCCGAACGTCGTGAAACCCAGCTCCACCGCCCGCGTCGCGGCCACCGAGACGACGCGATCCTTGTAGGACAGCGTCGGGTGGTTCACGCCGTCGTCCTTGATGTAGAGCTCGCGGACACCGAGGCGCTCGGCGAGGTGGCGCGCGGCGACCAGCGGCGTCCACCCCGAGGTGAAGCCCGTCCGCGGCTCACCGGTGATGGGCAGCAGTTCGCGGAAGCGCCACACGTTGCGCGGCCGCGACTCGACGGCTTCGCGCGTCAGCGTGGCGCGCACGCGGTCCATGTCGTAGACCGGCTCGAGCGGGCCGAAGCACTGGTCGCAGACGTAGAGGGCTTCGGCGGGGAACGGCGTCTTGCAGACGTGACACTGGAGACCGGTCAGCGTGGACATGAAATCGGACCTTCCTTCAACGTGACGTCGGGACGAGATGCCCGGCCGCCGGCTGGTAGACGTCGAGCACGCGCACCTGGACGGAGACGCGCCGCTCGGCGAACACGCCGCGGAGCGCCTCGATGGCGGGCGCCGGGTCGCCGTGCACCACGGCGGCGACCGACGGCCCCGCGCCCGAGAGGAACGCGCCCACGACGCCGGGACATCGCAGCGCCAGCGTGGCGTCGAGGCCCGACACCAGCGCTCGCCGGTGGGGCTGGTGCAGCCTGTCGTCGAACGCGCTGCGCAGCACGTCGAACCGGCGTGCCGTCAGCGCGGCGAGCAGCACGGCCACGCGCTGGACGTTGAACACGGCGTCGCTGCGCGAGACATGCGTCGGCAGCACGGCACGCGCGGCACGCGTGGCGAGCGGCAGCTCGGGCGTCGCCACCACGAGCAGCAGGTCCGCCGGCCACGGCAGGGCCACGGCGCGGACCGTGCCGTCCGCCTCGGTGAGGCTGGCCACGAGGCCGCCGAACAGTGACGCTGCGACGTTGTCGGGATGACCTTCGATCTCGGAGGCGGTGTCGAGGATGCGCTGCGTGTCGACGCCGGCAACCGTGAGCGCGGCCAGGCGGCCGCCGGCCACCAGCGCCGCGGCGCTGCTGCCGAGGCCCGCGCCCGGGGGGATCTCGCAGCGCACGCGGACGTCGAGCGACGGCGGCGACGTGCTGCCGACGCGCCGCGCCACCTCGCGGTACCCCGTCGCGATGAGGTTTTCACCGGACGGCGCAGCTCCGACGAACTCGCAGCGCACCTCGCCCAGCCCGTCCTCGGCCACGGCCAGGACGTCGACCGTGAGCGTGAGCTGGAGCGCCAGGCCGAGCGCGTCGAACCCCGCGCCCAGGTTGGACGTCGACGCGGGGACGACGACGGTGGCCAGCGGCCGTCCGGTGGGCGTCATGCGAGCACCGGCAGGCACAGCGGGGGCTGCACGTGGAAGTCGAGCCTGCCGATGTCGGCCAGCGCAGCGTCCATGCTGGCGCTGCTGCACTTCTCCAGCGTGACGACAAACGGCAGCGCGTCCTTCGTGCTGGCCGGCTCCTGGAGCACGGCGTCGATGTTGATGCCGTGCGACGAGAAGATCGTCGCAAGGCTGGCGATGATGCCCGGCCTGTCACGGACGACGAGGCGCAGGTAGAACGGCGACTCCTGCACGGCGACGGCGGTGGCCTCCCGATCCTCCGGCCACTGCGGCGGCGGCGTGCCGCGACGCCGCGCGATGGCGACCAGGTCGGACACGACGGCGACCGCCGTCGGCGACCCGCCCGCGCCGTAGCCGCCGAAGGTCGTCTCGATGCCGTACGTGCCCGAGGCGACGATCAGGTTCTGGCTGCCGAGGACGCGGGCGAGGGGCGAGGTGAGCGGCACGAGGGCCGGGCCAACCGCCGCTTCGACCACGCCGTCGCGCACGGCCACCCGCGACACCTGGCGGATGGTCGCGCCGAGGCGGCGGGCGTAGACGAAGTCGTTGTCGCTGATGGTGCGGATGGTGGCGCAGGGCACGCTGGCCGGCGCAAGGGCGAGGCCGAGCCCGACCCGGGCGAGGATGCAGATCTTGGCGCGGGCGTCGTAGCCGTCGAGGTCGTCGGTCGGGTCGGCCTCGGCGAAGCCGTGGGCCTGGGCCTCGGCAAGCGCCGTGTCGAAGGCCAGGCCGGCCGACTCCATGCGCGTCAGGATGTAGTTGCACGTCCCGTTGAGGATGCCGGAGACGCCCGTCAGCACGTCCCCGGCAAGGCCCTCGCGCAGCCCGCGCACCACGGGGATGCCGCCGCCCACGGCCGCCTCGAACAGCAGGTCCACGCCGTCGGCCTTCGCGCGCGCGGCAAGCTCGCGTCCCGACGTCGCGATGAGCTGCTTGTTGGCCGTCACGACGTGCTTGCCGCGGTCAAGCGCGTCGGCAATCCACGCGCCCGCGGGCTCCAGCCCGCCGATGACCTCGACGACGATGTCGACGGGCGCGTCGAGCACGTCCTCGATGCGCTCGGTCCAGGTGACGTCGGCGGGCACCCAGTCGACGCGCTTGCGGGCGACGTCGCGGTTGTAGATGTGCGTCAGGCGGAGCAGGCCGTCGCCGCGCTCGAGCACGAGCCTGGCGACGGATCGGCCCACGGTGCCGAATCCAAGGATGGCGATGGAGAGAGACATCAGCGCGAGTGGTGCGTCGCCGGCCGTCCTGCCGCGGAGCGCATCCAGCGGATTATAAGCGGTGAGCGGATCAACAGGAGAGGTTATGACGCGCCTATGACAGACGCGCCTTGGACGGCGCGGCGGCGCGCATGATCGCCCGCCCGGGCGGCGGCGCGACGCGCAGCCGCGGCGCGATGCGCTCGAACGAGGCGAGCACCTCCTGCACCGCCCGCGGCACGCGGTTGGCGCGCATGTATACCCATCCCGTCTCGCGGATGAGGGGCTGGTCGTCGATGCGGGCGCAGAAGAACTGGCCCGAGGCGACCTCGCGCGCCACCGACTGGTACGAGATGATCGAGATGCCGAGGCGCGTCCGCACGAGCGCCTTGATGATCTCGACGTTCTCCGTCTCGGTCACCACCTGCGGCTCGATCTGGTGCCGCAGGAAGAACTCGTTGACGACGCGGCGCGTGTTGGAGCCCGACTCGAAGAGCACGAACGCCTGGTTGCGGAGGTCGTCGGGCGTGATGCGCGCCCGGCTGGCGAGCGGGTGTCCGGGATCGGTCACCAGCAGCAGCTCCTCCTTGAGCGCGGGCACCGTCACGAGGTCGGGGTCGTTGATCGGCAGCGTCAGCAGCGCGACGTCGGCCTGGCCGGAGCGGAGGCTGGCCAGGCACTTGTCAGTCGAGCCGGCGATGATCTTGATGTCGGCATCGGGGTGGTGCCGGCGGAAGTCGCGCAGCAGCGTCGGGAAGACGTACAGGCTGACGGTCATGCCGCCCGCGAGTCGTACCGGTCCGATGAGCGAGGCCTGCGCGTCGGTGATGCGCGCGATGGTCTCGCGCATGTCCATGAAGACCCGGTGACTGAGCTGGAGGAGTTCCTCGCCGGCCGGCGTGATCCTGATGCGGCGTCCGACGCGGAGGAAGACGGCCTCGTTGAGCTCCTCCTCGAGCAGGAGCACCTGACGGCTGATGGCCGACTGCGAGACACCGAGCTTGTGTCCCGCGGCCGTGAACGAGCCGGTTTCTGCGATGGCGCGGATGATCTCGAGCTGCCGGAGGTCCATGTCAGCGGGCCCGGGCGCGCGTGCGAGGCGTCAGCGCGCGGCGGGCGGATGCCACGAACCGAAGGCTATCACGTGGTCTGCCAGGCGCTGGCAGCGCTCCCGGCCTGTTGGCCGGCACGCGACGACCGCGTCGACGGCGACGAGACGACGTGGTTGCGCCGGTGACTGGCGGTGGTGCAGGTCGGCGACTTCTCCTCGATGTAGCTCACGGCACGCGCCGATCCCGCCTCGCGGTAGTGGCCGGCCACGCAGCCGCATCCCAGTGTCTCGAACGCCAGCAGTCGAACGATGCTCATGACCTCTCCACGTCGCGCGCGTCTTGCCTGAGGTGAACCTGTGGCCACAGGCAAAGCACCTTCCATGCCAGCCCCGCTGTCGCGCCGGACGCCAAGTGGTCCAACCGGTCCGCGGTGGAAATGCGCCCACTTGTGTACCATTTGCGCCTGAGGTCGCGCCCGGTGGCCGACGGCAGGCGCCGGCGTTGTCCGGATTGCCGGACACACGCAACAAGAATCTGGAGGACATGTGCACTTTGTGAGTCGCTCGCGCCTCTGCGCCATCGTCGCGATCGCGCTGGCGTCGCCGGCGTACGCCCAGACGCAACCCGACGATCTCGGTGCCCGGCTGCTGGCGCAGCCGGCCATCCGGCGCGTCGTCGACGCGGTCCCCGGATACGAGCCCTGGGTGATCGACCAGCAGGTGGCGCTCTGCGAGATCCCGGCGCCGCCGTTCGGCGAAGCGGCGCGGGCCGAGGCGTACAGGCAGGCGCTCGGGCAGCTCGGGCTGACGGAGGCGCGCATCGACGCGGAAGGCAACGTCATCGCCGTCCGGCCGGGACGGCAGCCGCGCCCGAACCTCGTGATGAGCGCACATCTCGACACCGTCTTCCCCGAGGGCACCGACGTGCGGGTGCGCCGGGACGGGACGGTGCTCAAGGGACCGGGCATCGGCGACGACTGCCGCGGGCTGGCCGTCCTGCTCGGCGTCGTCCGTGCCCTGCAGGAGCATCGGGTCGAGACGGAAGGCACCATTACCTTCGTCGCGACGGTGGGGGAGGAAGGCCTTGGCGACCTGCGGGGCGTCAAGCACCTCTTCACAAAGGAGCTGGTCGGGCAGGTGGACAGGTTCGTGTCCATCGACGGCTCGTCGCACGGCATCGTGACCGGAGGGGTCGGCAGCTACCGCTACCGCGTGACGTTCCGCGGGCCGGGCGGGCACAGCTACGGCGCCTTCGGCCTGGCCAGCCCGATCCACGCCATGGGGCGGGCCATCGACGCGATCGCCGACCTCACCGTCCCGCAGCGCCCGAAGACGACGTTCAACGTGGGCCGGGTGGGGGGCGGCACGTCAGTGAACGCCATCGCGTTCGAGAGCTGGATGGAGGTTGACCTGCGGTCGGAGAGCCCAGACGCGCTCACGGCGCTCGACGCGTCCGTGCGGCAGGCCGTCGAGGCGGCCGTGGCCGCGGAGAACCGCCGGTGGGCGCGTCCGGGACAGGTGACGGTCGAGATGGAGATGGTGGGAAACCGACCGGCCGGTCGGACTTCCGACACCTCGCCGTTCGTCCGGGCCGCCCTGTCGGTCTCGCGCGCGCTCAACCTGCCGACCACGCTCGGGGCGTCGTCTACCGACGCAAACACGCCGATGTCGCTGGGAATTCCGGCGATCACGATCGGGGGCGGCGGGGCGGGACGCGGCGCGCATTCGCTCGACGAGACGTTCGATACGACCGGGTCGGCCGACGGCACCAGGCGTGCAGTGCTGCTGGCCGTGGCGCTGACGCAGCCGTAACCGGAGCATGACCGGTCAGGGCCCCCGATCATGCAGGACGGCCGGCACTTGCGCGTGCGTCCCGTAAAGGAACTCTGCTAGACTGTCGATGCTTCTCGTAGGCGCTTTTCCCTCCCGAGGCTTGACCGGATGTCGCACGTTGCCGGAATGAAGCTGCGCGTCAGCACTGCGCTGTTCGCTGTCGTGTCGTTGCTGCTCGGATCGGCTGGACCGGTCCTTGGTCAAACCTCTTCGTCCGCGAAGGCGAAGGCGAAGACCACCAGTGCGGCGAAGAAGGCTCCGGCGAAGAAGGGCACCACCCGCTACTCGGCGGCCAAGGCGCAGCAGCGTCGGCGCGCGCTCGCGAAGGCGAAGCGGGCCGCTTACGAGCGTCAGCTCAGGGAACTCCAGACCCCGCAGTTCAAGGAGACGGCCGACGGGCAGCTGGTGCCGGACGTCCGGGCGGGCGCCGCCATCATCTACAACCCGGTTACCCACGAGGTGCTCTACGAGAGCAACGCCCAGACGCCACGCTCGATTGCCAGCATCACGAAGGTGATGACGGCCGTGGTCTTCCTCGAGGAGGCCATCGACCTCGACCGTGAGGTCACCGTGCACCGCGACGACATGGTGGGCGTCTCGGTCACCTACCTGCGGGCGGGCGACAGGGTCACCATCAGGCAGTTGCTCCACCTGCTGCTCATCGGGTCCGACAACGGCGCCGCGCGCACGCTCGCCCGCGCGTCGGCCTATGGCCGCATCGGCTTCATCGAACGGATGAACCAGAAGGCGGCCGAGCTCGGCCTCACGGCCACGCACTACACGGACCCGTCGGGGCTCGACGCCGGGAACGTGTCGTCGGCCTACGACATGGCCAGGCTGATCTCGTTTGCGTCCAACGACCACCGCATCGCGCCCATCATGCGCATGAAGGACTACACCTTCGCGCCGGCGAAGCGGCGGGCCGTAACCCTGCACAACACGAACAAGCTGGTCGGCAGCGACGTGGACGTGATGGGCGGGAAGACCGGCTTCATCCGCAAGGCCGGCTACTGCCTGGCGACGCTGGTGCGGTTGCCCCGCGGCGAGCAGGTAGCGGTCGTCGTGCTCGGCGCAAACTCGAACCCCGCCCGCTTCTGGGAGACGCGGCACCTCTTCAACTGGGTGGCGTCGCAGGCGCCCCGCCTGGTCGCGACGCAGGCGGCAGCGGTCCAGGAGCAGCAGGACTAGCCTCGCGCCCGTCCTTCCCGGCCCGCCGGCGGCCTTCGCGGGCGGCCGGTCGCCGTGCGCTACACTGACTGGGTGCGTGCCCGTCCGGGCACGTCCCCAGCGTTCATGGCCAAGACTCCGCGCGCGCCGCGTTCCCCGCAGCCTCCCTCAGCACGACCCGACGATTCGATCGCCCATCCGCAGGAGGCGCCCGCGACGCGTCAGCGTACGCGTACCCGGAAGGCCGCCGCTGCTGCCCCCGTGACGGCGTCGTCGGACGCGGACGGGACCGCCGGGGCTGCCGAGGGTGCGCCCGCAGGCACCGCCAAGCCGCGCACGCCACGCAAGGCGGCAACGGCCGGGCCGTCGGCCGGGGGAGCGAAGCAGACCACGGGACCGGCGAGGACGAAGGCCACGGCAGCGGCGAAGAAGGCGGCCGCCCCCAAGGCGTCGGCGCGCACCTCCGCGACGCCGAGGAAGCGGACGTCGGCCACCGGTCAGCAGCAGCGAGATCCAGGAACCCTCGCCGCCAGGGCCGACGCTCCGGCGCGCGTGTCGCCGGGCGCTCGCCGCAGCCTCCGCGTGCTGATGGTTGCCAGCGAGGCTGCCCCGTACTCGAAGACCGGGGGCCTGGCCGATGTCGTCGCGGCGCTGCCACGTGCGCTGGCGGCGCTCGGTCATCAGGTGACGGTCGTGGTGCCGCGCTACAGAGGCATCGGGGTCGAAGGGACCGAGGCCGTCGGTTGCGACGTCGACATGGGCGGGCACCGGTACCAGGTGACGGCGTACGTGCGCGAGGACGCGCCGGGCGTGCGGGTGGTGTTGGTTGACCAGCCGGCGCTGTTCGACCGCGAGGGCATCTATGGCGTCGGCTCGCAGGACTACGACGACAACCCGCGCCGATTCGCCGTCCTTTCGCTGGCCGCGCTGGAGTTCGCGCGCCGCGACGGCCAGCCCGTGGACATCGTCCATGGCCACGACTGGCCGGCCGGGCTGGTGCCGATCTACCTGCGCACGCGGTATGCAGACGACCCGGTGCTCGGCCGTGCCGCGACGGTGTTCACCATCCACAACGTCGCGTTCAAGGGCCTCTGCGCGGCCGACTGGCTGCCGCAGCTCGGCATCGACTGGGACTGGTTCACCGTGGACGGCCTGGAGTACTGGTTGCACGTCAGTATGTTGAAGGGGGGCATCGTCGCCAGCGACGTCATCACCACCGTCAGCCGGCGCTACGCGCAGGAAATCCAGACGCCCGAGATGGCCTTCGGCTTCGACGGCGTCGTGCGCGCCCATCGCGACAGGCTGATCGGCATCCGGAACGGCATCGATACCGACGCGTGGAACCCCTCGACCGACGAGCACCTCCCGGTGCGTTACGACGCCACCAGCGTGGCCGAGGGCAAGGCGGCGGCCAAGCGGCGCGTGCTCGAGGTGTTCGGCCTGCCCGCCGATGAGGGCGCGCGCAGGCCCCTGCTGGCGATGATCTCGCGCATGGTGGACCAGAAGGGCCTCGACCTCATCGCCGGGGTCGTGGACGAGCTGCCCGCGCTCGGCGCGAGCATCGTCGTCATGGGCGAAGGCGAGCCGTGGTACGAGGAGATGTGGCGGGGGCTCGCGAGCCGACACCCGGGCCAGATCGCCGTCCGCGTCGGCTTCGAGGAAGGCCTGTCGCACCTGATGGAGGCGGGCGCCGACCTGGTGATGATGCCGTCGCGGTACGAGCCGTGCGGCCTGAACCAGATGTACAGCATGCGCTATGGCACGATCCCCGTCGTGCGTGCGACGGGCGGACTGGCCGACACCGTGGAGGACTACCAGCCCGCGACGGGCTCGGGCACGGGCTTCGTGTTCGCCGAGCCCACGGGCCAGGCGCTGCTCGGCGCGCTGCGGCGCGCGCTCGACGTCTGGCACCACGCCCCCGAGGCCTGGCGGACGCTCCAGCGCAACGGGATGAGCCGCGACTTCTCCTGGGCGGTCTCCGCCCGGGCGTACCTCGAGGCGTACGACCAGGCGCTCGGCCGGGTGCCGACGCGGCTGGGCGCCGCCGCGCAGGCGTGAACGACGACGACCGGCCCCCTGGGCCGTGCGCGATAGAACAGAAAGGGACTCATGGCTTCTGCACTCGTACAGCAACTGACCGACGCCAATTTCAACGAGGTCATCGGCGGCACCTCGCAGCCGGTGCTCGTGGACTTCTGGGCCGAATGGTGCGGCCCCTGCCGCATGCTGGCGCCGACGATCGACGCGCTTGCCGACGAGCTGCAGGACAAGGCGATCATCGCCAAGCTGAACGTCGACGAGAACCCGAACGTGCCGAGCACCTACGGCATCCGCAGCATCCCCGCGCTGCTCGTGTTCAAGGGCGGGGAGCTGGTGGACCAGGCGGTCGGCGTGCGCTCGAAGGACGACCTCAAGCGCATGCTGGAGCGCCACATCTGACACATCTTTTCGAGGGAAGGCCTTCGCGACATGGCCACGGACGTCCGTAACGTCGTCATCATCGGTTCGGGCCCGGCCGGGCTCACGGCCGCGCTCTACACGGCGAGGGCGGGGCTCGAGCCGCTGCTCATCGAGGGGCTCCAGCCCGGCGGGCAGCTCACCATCACCACGATGGTGGAGAACTGGCCGGGGTTCCGTGACGGCATCATGGGGCCCCAGCTGATGGCGGAGATGCGCGCCCAGGCGGAGCGGTTCGGCACCGCGTTCCGCTCGGGCATCGTGTCGCGCGTCGAGCTCGGCGAGCGCCCGTTCACGCTGCACCTCGACGGCGGCGATACGGTGCGGACCCGCGCCCTCATCGTCGCCACCGGCGCCTCGGCGAAGATGCTCGGCATCGAGTCGGAGATGCGGCTCATGGGCCGCGGCGTCAGCACCTGCGCCACGTGCGACGGCTTCTTCTTCCGCAACAGGCCCATCATCGTCGTCGGCGGTGGCGACACGGCCATGGAAGAGGCGATCTACCTGGCCAACCTCGCGTCACACGTCACCGTCGTGCATCGGCGTCACGAGCTCCGCGCGTCGAAGGTGATGCAGGACAAGGCCTTCGCCAACCCGAAGATCTCGTTCGTGTGGGACAGCGTCGTCGAGGAGATCCTCGGGAACGAGAAGAACGAGGTGGTCGGCGTCCGGTTGCGGCACCTGCCGTCGGGCACCACGTCGGAGCTGCCGGCCGACGGCGTGTTCGTCGCGATCGGCCACTCGCCGAACACGGCCCTCTTCAAGGGCCAGCTCGACATGGACGAGAACGGCTACCTGATCACCAACGGGACGCGCACCAACGTGGAGGGCGTGTTCGCTGCCGGCGACGTCCAGGACCACGTGTACCGGCAGGCGATCACCGCGGCCGGCTCCGGGTGCATGGCCGCGATCGACGCGGAGCGGTGGCTGACCTACGGCGCCGAGGCCGTGGGCGTCCCCGCCGACGACGTGGTCGAGATCGCCGAAGCGGCCGACGTGCCGGCCTCCTGAGCCTCCCGTCCACGCGGAGCATCGGCGGCGGCAATCCAGCCGCCGCCCAGCACCTCGTCGCCGTCGTAGAAGACGGCCGCCTGGCCGGGGGCGACGGCGTACTGCGGCGCGTCGAAGTGCACGGTCGCGCAGCCGTCCTCCCCGGCCACAATCGTCGCCGGCGCCGCGGGATGGCGATGGCGGATCTGCACGTGCGCCCGCACCTCGCGCGCCGGCACCGACCCGGAGATCCACTGCACCTCGCGCACCGTGCAGGTCACGCGCTCGAGCGCTGACCGGGGACCCACCACCACTTCGTCGCGCGCCGCGTCGATGCCCACGACGTAGAGCGGCACCCCCACCGAGAGTCGCAGCCCCTTGCGCTGGCCCACCGTGAAGCGGTGGATGCCGTCGTGACGGCCCACGGTGCGCCCGTCGACGGTGACGATGCTGCCGCCGCCCGGCGCGGCAGCGCCGGCCGCGCGCTCGATGAACGACCCGTGGTCGCGATCGGGGACGAAGCAGATCTCGTGGCTGTCGGGCTTGGCTGCCACCGGCAGGCCGAGCGAGGCGGCCACGTCGCGCACCTCGGCCTTCGTCAGGTGGCCGACGGGGAAGAGCGCCTTCTGGAGCTGCGCCTGCGTCAGCGAGAACAGGAAGTACGACTGGTCCTTTCCCGCGTCGGCGCCGCGCAGCAGCCGCACGCGGCCCGACGGCGTCCGCTCGAGGCGGACGTAATGGCCCGTAGCCAGGTGCGTGGCCTCGAGCCCCTGCACGCGGTCGAGCAGCGTGGCGAACTTCACCTCGCTGTTGCAGCGCGTGCACGGGATCGGGGTGCGCCCCGCCAGGTACTCGTCCACGAAGTTCGAGACGACCTGCGCGTGGAAGTGCGACTCGAAGTTGACGATGTAGTGCGGGATGCCGAGCCGGTGCGCGACGCGCCGCGCGTCGTGCAGGTCGTCGAGCGTGCAGCACGAGCCGAACTGCGCCTCGCCCTCGCGCTGGTCGTACAGCTGCATCGACAGGCCGACGACGTCGTGGCCCTCGGCCACGAGCAGCGCGGCGGCGACCGAGGAATCGACGCCGCCCGACATCGCGACGGCTATGCGCATGGCGTCAGCTCGCGCGCGACGCCGCGGCGCCGGCAGGGGAGGGCTTCGCGTCGGTCACGTCGCGCAGGCGGGCGACGATGCCGGGCAGCACCTCGAGCAGCCTGTCCACCTGCGCGTCGGTGCTGGAGCGTCCGAGGCTGATGCGCAGCGCGTTCTGCGTGTCGTGCAGTGGCAGGCCCATGGCCTTGAGCACGTGCGACGGCTCGAGCGTGCCCGACGAGCAGGCCGAGCCCGTCGACACCGCGATGCCCTCGAGGTCAAGCGCGATGAGGAGTGACTCGGCTTCGATGCCCTCGAAGCCGATGTTCGTGGTCGTCGGCACGCGCGGCGCGCCCGCGCCGTTGACGTGGGTACGCGGCACGCGCGCGAGGATGCCGGCCTCGAGCCGGTCGCGCAGGGCGCCGATGCGCCGCGCGTCGGCGTCCAGCGACTCGGCGGCGATGGCCGCCGCCACGCCGAGGCCGACAATCGACGGGACGTTCTCGGTGCCGGCACGCCGGTTGCGCTCCTGTCGGCCACCCGTCGCCGTGGCGAGCAGGCGCGTACCCCGCCGGATCCAGAGCGCGCCCACGCCCTTGGGGCCGTAGAACTTGTGACCGGAGAGCGACAGGAGGTCGACGCCGAGCACCGAGACGTCCACGGGGATGCGTCCGACGGCCTGGACGGCGTCGGTGTGCACGAGGATGCCGCGTGCTCGCGCGCGCGCGGCAATCGTCGCGACGTCCTGGATCGTGCCGACCTCGTTGTTGGCGAGCATCACCGACACGAGCGCGGTCCTGTCGGTGCAGGCGGCGTCCACCGCGTCCGGACCGACCAGCCCGCGGCTGTCGGCCGGGACGAGCGTGACCTCCCAGCCTCGCTTCCGGAGCTGGCGCAGCGTGGCCAGGATGGCCTCGTGCTCGATGGCCGAGGCCACCAGATGGCGCTTGCCCGTGGGCGCGAGCCACTCGGCGACGCCGCGAAGGGCCATGTTGTCCGACTCGGTGCCGCCGCTCGTGAAGACGACCTCGGAGGGCTGCGCACCGATGAGGGCGGCGACCTGCTCGCGGGCCTCGTCCAGCCGGGCCTTGGCCTTCTGCCCGAAACTGTGGACGCTCGAGGCGTTGCCGAACTCGTCGCGCAGCGCGGCCGTCACGGCGTCGACGACCCGCGGGTCGACCGGCGTCGTGGCGTTGTGGTCGAAGTAGATGCGCGCTGGAGCCGCCACCCGAAGATCGTACCACCCGGTCTAAACCTCAGCAACGCAGCGAGGTAGACACATCCGGACCCATTCCTTATACTGGCGCCGCACCGGGTCGACGCCACCCTGCAGACCCACCTTGGAGAGTCAAACATCATGTGGAAACGCGATGACGCGCCGCGGCCTGCTGTCCCCCCCGCGACGCCCAGCACGCCGCAGGCACCCGCATCTTCGGCCAGCGTCGAGCCACCTGCCGTGTCCCGCGCTGCGGGCGTTCCAGAGAGAGGCGCATTGAGCATGGGTAACATCGGCAAGTCGGTCGTCATCAAGGGCGAGCTGAGCGGCAGTGAGGACCTGACGATCGAGGGCCAGGTCGAAGGCAAGATCGAACTGAAGGACAACGTCCTGACGATTGGCACCAACGGCAAGATCAAGGCCCAGATTTTCGCCAAGACGGTGATCGTGCTGGGCGAGGTGATCGGCAACATCACCGCGTCGGAAAAGGTCGACATCCGCGACAACGGCTCGGTGGACGGCGACATCACCTCGCCGAAGGTCGCCATCGCCGAGGGCGCGCACTTCCGCGGCGCCATCGACATGAACCGGGGCGGCGCGTCCGCCGCGGCGGCGGCGCGTGCCGTCGAGGCCAAGCAGCCGGCCGCCGCGGGCGCCAAGGCCTGAGGCGTCCCGGCTTCTACGAGACACGGACGGCGGCGGAGCCCCGCGCTCCGTCGCGGCCCTCGTCCGTGGCGAGGCGGTAGACACGCGTGACTGACCAGAGTGGAGCCCGATCGCTGACCGAGCGCCTCTTCGGCTGGGCGCGTGGCGACTCGGGGAGGGGGGAGGGCGAACGCGCGACCGGGCCCGTCGTGGGCACCAAGGCCCTCGGCAAGTTCGTCAAGGGGCTGGCCGGTCGCGAGGCGCCGTCGCTGCTCGACCTGGGGCCTGTCGTGGGCCCCAACGTCTCGTACTTCGGCGAGCAGCTCGGCTGCCGCCTCCAGGTCGAGGACCTGTACGTCGACATCGACCGCGTCGCCACCGACGACGCGTTCGAGACGCTGCCCGAGCTGTTCGCCCGCCGCTTCGAGGGCGAGCCGGAGTCGTTCGACGGCATCCTCTGCTGGGACCTGTTCGACTACCTCGACAAGCCGTCCGCGCAGGCCCTGGCCGCCGCCCTCATTCCGCGGCTGCGGCCCGGCGGCCTGCTCATGGGGTTCTTCCAGATCCAGGCCAATCCCGCGCAGTCGTTCACCAAGTACGTGATCGTGGACGACACGCACCTCCAGAACCGCACCGTGCCGTCCGCGGCCGCGCGCCGGACGGTCTTCCAGAATCGCGACATCGAGCGGCTCTTCACGGGGCTGTCGGTCACCGATTCCTTCCTGTTGCTGAATCGCACGCGCGAGATCCTGCTGCGCAAGCGGCAGCCGTCTGCCGTCAGGCCGTCATGACCACACCTGCTCCGGTCGTGGCCCTGCTGACCGACTTCGGTCTGCAGGACCACTACGTGGCGTCGATGAAGGGCGCCATTCTCGAGACCTGTAGACACGCGACACTCGTCGATATCACCCATCTCGTCCCGCCGCAGGACGTGCCACGCGCCGCGTGGATCACCGCGGCCTGCGCGCCCGACCTGCCCGAGGGCTGCGTCGTCCTCGCCGTGGTCGATCCCGGCGTCGGCACCGCCCGGCGCGGCCTGGCCGTGCAGGCCGACGGCCGCTACTACGTGGCGCCCGACAACGGGCTGTTGAGCCACGTGCTGTCGCGCGCCCGCTCGTGGCGCGCGGTGTCGCTGACCAATGCCGCCTTCTGGCGTCAACGCCACGGGGCGACGTTCGAGGCGCGCGACAGGTTCGCGCCGGTGGCGGCGCACCTGGCCCGGGGAGGGGCGATCGAGGAGCTCGGCGACGTCGTCCGCGACCTGGTGTTCCTGCCCGTGCCGCCGCTGCACGAGGCCGACGGGCTGCTGACCGGCCACGTCGCCTGCGTGGATCACTTCGGCAACCTGATCACCACCATCCCGTCGCACCGCGTGCAGCAGGGGTGCTATCACTGGGGCTGGTGCGCGGGGCGGCAGCTGCCCATCGTGCGCACGTACGCCGAGCGCGCGCCCGGTGACGTCTGCCTGCTGCCCGGCAGCAGCGGTTTCCTCGAGGTGGCCGTCGTCAACGGCTCGGCGCAGGCGCTCCTCGGCGCGCGCGTCGGCACCACCGTGCGTCTGGGCAGGTAGGCCTTTCCGATGATCGACTTCGAGCTGAGCGAGGAACACCGGCTGCTCGAAGGCAGCGTCCGCGAATGGGCCGCGCGCGAGGTCGCGCCGCGCATCGCGGAGCTCGATCGCGCCCACCGCTTCGACCCGTCGATCCTCGAGGGCATGGCCGGCCTCGGGCTGCTCGGCATCTGCGTGCCGGAGCGGTACCGCGGCGCCGGCATGGACTACATCAGCCTCGGGCTCGCCTGCGAGGAACTCGAGTACGTCGACACGTCGCTGCGCGTCATCCTGTCGGTGCACGTCGCGCTCAACAGCCTCTCGCTGCTGACGTGGGGCACCGAGGCCCAGAAGGCCCGGTACCTGGCGCCGCAGGCGGCGGGCGAGAAGATCGCGACCTTCGGCCTCACCGAGCCGTCGGCGGGCAGTGACGCCCGCGGCATCCAGACGGTGGCGCGCCGGCACGGCGACGGGTACGTGCTGTCCGGCGAGAAGACGTGGATTTCGCTCGCGGACGTCGCGGATCACTTCCTCGTCATCGCCTGGACGGACCTCTCGAAGAAGCAGGCGCGTGACACCTCGGGGCTCAGCGCCTTCATCGTCGAGCGCGCGTTCAAGGGGTTCTCGAGCGGGACGCTCGAGCACAAGTGGGGCATCCGCGCCGGCAACACCGGCTGGTTCAGGATGGACGACGTGGAGGTGCCCGCCGAGAACCGGCTGGGCGAGGAAGGCGAGGGCTTCAAGATCGCGATGTCGGCGCTCGATCAGGGCCGCTACACCGTGGCGGCCGGCGCCACGGGGCTCATCCGCGCGTGTCGTGACGCCAGCGTCGCCTACGCGCGCGCGCGCCGGACGTTCGGCGTGGAGATCGGCGAGCACCAGCTCGTCAAGCAGATGCTGGCCGGGATGGAAGCCGACTACCAGACCTCGCGGCTGCTGTGGATGCGATCGGGCTGGCTCAAGAACACCGGTCGCCGGGATACCCGCGAGACGAGCCTTGCCAAGTGGGTGTCGACCGTGGCGTCGGAGCGCGCCGCGTCGGACGCCGTCCAGATCCACGGCGCCAATGGCTACTCGGACGACTACCCGGTGGGCCGCTTCTATCGCAACGCCAAGGGCGCGGTCATCTACGAGGGCACGCGCGAGATCCACACGCTGATGCAGGCCGACTACCTGCTCGGGTACCGCGAGGACCGGCCGTCGCGGTGCCAGCTGCCGCCCTTCGACGCCGGCGCGGCCGGCGCGTAAGCGACATGTGACGCGTAACCTCTTCGCGATCGCCGCCGCGTGCTTCATCGGCTTCGCGGGCTTCACGCTCGCCATGCCGCTGCTGCCGCTCTACTTCGCGTCCCTCGGCATGCAGGACGCGGCCGAGATCGCGCTGTGGTCGGGCATCAGCCTCGGCATCACGCCCGGCATGACGGCCGTGCTCGCGCCCCTCTGGGGCCGGCTGGCCGATCGCTTCGGCAACAAGCTGCTGGTCATCCGGTCGCTCGTCGCCTTCTCGCTGACAATGATTGCGATGGGGCTCGTGACGAGCCCGTGGCACATCGTCGCGCTGCGCGTGTTCCAGGGGTTCTTCGCGGGCTACGGCGCGCTCGCCGTCGCCATGGCCGCCAGCGCCGCGCCGCCCGGCAGGATGGCGGCGTTCATCGGCACCGTGCAGACCGCCCAGCGGCTGGGGCCGGCCGTCGGGCCCGTCGTCGGCGGCGTGCTGGCCTGGGCCATCGGGATCCGCCACACGTTCTTCGTGTCGGCGGCCTTCTACGCGGCCGCGCTCGTCCTCGTGTGGCGGTGGTACCAGGAGCCGGGGCGGCCGGCGCAGGCGTCGCCCGCACCGGACCCGGATACGCGTGGCCATGCGGACGCGCGGCAGGCCGGGCGGGGGCCGCTGACGTTCCGCAGCATGCTGGCGCTCCAGAACCTGCTGCTCCTGATGGGCGTCATCTTCGCGCTGCAGCTCGTTGACCGCAGCTTCGCGCCGATCCTGCCGCTGTACCTGTCGGCCGCGGGCGTGCCGGAGGCGCGCGTCGCGCTGTATGTGGGCATGCTGCTGTCGATCGCGGCAGCCACCGGCGCGGCCGGCAACCTCGCCACGCAGCGGCTGCTCGGGCGCTTCCCGCCGCGCGTCCTGTTGAGGGCGGTGGCGGTCACCGCCGCCGTCGCGCTCGTGCCGTTTGTCGTCGGCGCGCCCGTGCCCGTGCTCGCGGTGGCGGTCGCGTGCTTCGGACTGTCGATCGGCACGGGCATGACGGCGGCCTTCGCGGCGGGCGGCGCGACGCTGCCCGAGGGGGCGCGCTCGGCCGGCTTCGGGCTGCTGTCGAGCGCGTCGCTCGTCGGCCTGTCGCTCAGCCCGATGCTGAGCGGCGTGCTCGCGCGCATCAGCCTGCGCAGCGTCTTCATCGTCGGCGCCGTCACGCTGAGCCTGGTGGCGGCCATGGTCGCGACGCTGATGCACCAGCCGGTCACCGCCGAGAGGACGCCGCCCGTCGAAGACGTGTGAACGCCGCCGTTTTCGCGAGGGATTGCGCGCCGAGTCCGGCTCCGCCGGGCCCCGCGGAGGCGTCAGGATCCGCGTGCTACACTCGGCTCAGTGAGGGAACGCGACGGCGAGAGCATGGATGGCCACGTCCGTGAGCGGGCAGCCCTCGTCGGGCTCGCCACCGAGGGCGCGGGGCGTGACACGGCAGACGAAGCACTGGACGAACTGGCGGGGCTGGCCGAGGCGGCTGACGTCGAGCCGGTGCTCCGGTTCGTGCAGGAGCGTGCACGTCCCGACGCGTCCACCTTCATCGGCTCCGGCAAGCTCGAGACCCTGCGAGCCGCCTGCGAGGAGGCCGACCTCGATCTCGTCATCTTCGACAACGAGCTGACGCCGGCGCAGCTGCGCAACATCGAGCGCGTCCTCGAACGCCGCGTCATCGACAGGACGCAGCTCATCCTCGACATCTTCGCTCGCCGCGCGCGGACGCGCGAAGGCAAGCTCCAGGTGGAGCTGGCGCAGCTGCAGTACCTGCTCCCGCGCCTCGTCGGCGCGTCCACGGCGCTGTCGCGCCTCGGCGGCGGCATCGGCACGCGTGGCCCCGGCGAGACGAAGCTCGAGACCGACAGGCGGCGCATCCGGCAGCGCATCAAGAGCATCACCGACGACCTGAAGGAGGTCGGGCGACGGCGCGCCCGGACGCGCGAGCGGCGCCGGCGTATCGACGTGCCCGTCGTGGCGCTGGTCGGCTATACCAACGCCGGCAAGACCACGCTGTTCAACCAGCTCACGCACGACGCGGCCGTCGCCTCCGACGCGCTGTTTGTGACGCTCGACCCGTTGACACGCGAGATGCGCCTGCCGAACCGCCAGACGGCGCGCCTCTCCGACACGGTGGGCTTCATCGACCGCCTTCCGCACGCGCTCGTCGCGGCCTTCCGCGCGACGCTCGAGGAGGTGGCCGAAGCCGACCTGCTGCTGCACGTGGTCGACGCCTCGCGCGACGACTACGAGGCACAGATGGAGGCCGTCGAGCGCGTGCTGGCGGAAGTCGACGCGAGCGAGGTGCCGACGCTGCTCGTGCTCAACAAGATCGACAGGATCGACGCCGCGGCGCGGACGCGGCTGCAGCAGGCGCATCCGCACGCGGTGCGCATCTCCGCGCGGACCGGCGACGGCCTCGACCAGTTGCGCGCGCGGATCGCGACGGCGCTGCAGCTCGACACGCGCCGGCTGACGCTCCGGTTCGACCAGAGCCAGCCCGCCGACCGCGACGCGATCGCGCGCCTCTACCAGGTCGCGCACGTGGTGAGCCACGATGCCGACGGCGACGCGGTCAGCATCGAGGCCGACGTCCCGCGTCGGCTGGTGCAACGGCTGCGCGAGGGGCACGCGCTGTGAGCGGCGGTGTTCAATCCCGCGCGACACGCTGGCTGCTGCGCGCCTCGCTCGTCGCGCTCGTGGCCATCGCCGGCTGCGCGAAGCCGGCGCCCCTGCCGGTGCTCGTGCCGGGGACGGAGCGCTACCCGGACTTCCCGCGACCCGACGTGCCCGCCGACCTCGCGCGCATCACGCCGGCGGCCGAGAACCATGAACGGGCATGGGTGCAGCTCCAGCTCGGCGATCCCAGGGCCGCGGAGCGGACGTTCCGCGGCGTCCTCCAGCGGACGCCCGGCTTCTACCCGTCGCAGGCGGGCGTGGGCTTCACCCGTCTCGCCGTGAGCGACTACGCCGGCGCGCTCGAGGCATTCGATGGCGCGCTGTCGCGCAGGAGCGACTACCTGCCCGCGCTCGTGGGCCGCGCCGAGACGCTGCTCGAGCTCGGGCGCGAAGGCGAGGCGTTTGCCGCCTACACCGCGGTGCTGAAGGTGGCCCCCGATCATCCCGTCGCGTCGCGCCGCGTCGGCGTGCTCCGGCTGCGCGCCGTGCAGGCGGACGTCGCGCTCGGACGGTCGGCGCTGTCGCGCGGCGACTACGCGGCGGCGAGAGACGCGTTCACGCGCGCGGTGGAGGCGTCGCCCGAGAGCGGGTTCCTGCACCGCGACCTCGCGCGCGTCGCGGCGGAGCTCGGCGACGATGACGAGGCGCTCGCACGGACGGCGCGCGCCCTCGAGCTCGACGCGAACGACGCCGAGGCGTGGGCGCTCCAGGGGCGCATCAAGGCAAGGCGCGGGGACGTCGAGGGCGGCCTCGCCGACCTGCGGCAGGCGGCCCGGCTCAATCCCGACCTGCCCGATGTCGCCGACACGATCGCGTCGCTCGAGGCCGATCTCGCCGAGGCGCGCCTGCCGGAAGAGTTCAGGGCGATCCCCACGAACCCCACCGTCACGCGCGGCGAGCTGGCCGCGCTGCTCGTACACCACCTGCCGGCGCTGCTCACACCGAGGCGTCCGGCGGTGCTCATCACCGACGCACGGCGCCACTGGGCGCAGTCCGCGATCCTCCAGGTGATTCGCGCAGGCGTGATGACCGAATACGCCAACCACACGTTCCAGCCCGCGGGGATCGTCAGCCGCGGCGACCTGGCGGTGGCCGTCGACCGCGTGCTCGCGCTCGTCGCAGGTCGCGCACCGGCGCAGGCCAGCCGCTGGCGAGCGGCGCGGACGCCGTTCCCCGACCTCCGTCCCGGGCACGTGCTCTACGGCCCCGCGTCCCGGGCGGTGGCCAGCGGCGTGCTGGACGTGTCGGAGGACGGGCGCTTCAACGCCGCAGAGCGCGTCTCGGGGGCCGCGGCCGCCGCGGCGATTGCGCGCCTCACGGCGCTCGTGGAACAGGCCGGCCTGGACACGGGAGGACCGCGGTCCCGTCAGTAGCCGGTGACCCGGCACGTTCGCCATGTCCGGTGTGCTCACGGTGGCCAACCAGCTCACGCTGCTGCGGATGGCCCTCATCCCCGCGTTCGCCATCTCGCTCGTCTACGGGCACGTCACGCTGTCGCTCGCGATCTTCGTCCTCGCCGGCATCACGGACCTGTTCGACGGCCTCATCGCGCGGCGCGCGAAGCAGCAGACGACGCTCGGCGCATGGCTCGACCCGGCAGCCGACAAGCTGCTGCTGGTCACGATGTTCATCGTCCTCACGCTGCCGCTCGATCACCTGATTCACCGCATCCCGCTCTGGCTCACGCTGCTGGTCATCGGCCGCGACGTCGGCATCGTCGTCACGGTGGCCGTCGTCAACCTCGCCATCGGCCGCCGCACCTTCCATCCGTCGCTGCTCGGCAAGCTGGCCACGGCCACCTTCATCGTCACCGGGGCCGTCACCCTGCTCTACAACGCGCTCGGTGTGGCCTCGCCGGTGCCGATGTACTTCGTCTACGCGTCGCTCGTCATCACGCTGCTGAGCGGCGCGGACTACCTGTGGCGGATCGCCAGCCGGTAGCTGCGGATCGCCGCGAACCGCGAGCCGCGAGCCGCGAGCCGCGTCCCACTCGCTGCTTGCCGTGGACCCTTGCCGCGGGCGCCTCGCCCCACGAGCGCCAGCGGCCTCGCGGGGTGCGGTCACGGGCACTCCTCGGACGGAACTCCGCAGGCGCCGCGCGGCCGGCCGTGCGCGGAAGCGCAGCTCGGGACGGATGATCGGCAAGCGGCTCGCGGCGAGCGGTTGGTCGTGAGCTGTGAGCGGCCGGCGGTTCGCGGTGGGCGGTCCGCGGCAAGCGGTTAGCGGCCGGCGGTGTGCGGCGAGCCGTCCGCGGCCCGCGGCCCGCCGGCCGTGGCCCCGATCTTCTGGCGGAAGTACTCGATCGTGCGCGTCAGGCCGTCCTCGAGGCTGACCTTCGGCTCCCAGTTGAGCAGCGTGCGGGCACGCGTGATATCGGGCCGCCGCACCTTCGGGTCGTCGGTCGGCAGCGGCTGGTAGACGATGCGGCTCGACGAGCCGGTCATGCGGATGATCGTCTCGGCGATCTCCTTGATGGTCAGCTCGTGGGGGTTGCCGATGTTGACCGGGTCGTTCACGTCCGACTCCATGAGCCGGATGATGCCGTCCACCAGGTCCGAGATGTAGCAGAAGCTGCGCGTCTGCGTGCCGTCACCGAAGATCGTGACGTCCTCGCCGGCCAGCGCCTGGCTGATGAACGCCGGCACGGCACGGCCGTCACGGACGCGCATCCGCGGGCCGTACGTGTTGAAGATCCTGACGATCTTCGTGTCGAGGCCGTGGTACCGGTGGTAGCCCATCGTCATGGCCTCGGCGAAGCGCTTGGCTTCGTCGTACACGCCCCGCGGACCGACGGGGTTCACGTTGCCCCAGTAGTTCTCCGTCTGCGGGTGCTCGAGCGGGTCGCCGTACACCTCGGACGTCGACGCGAGGACGAAGCGCGCGCGCTTTTCCTTGGCGAGGCCGAGCGCCTTGTGCGTGCCGAGTGCGCCGACCTTCAGCGTCGGGATGGGCAGCTCCAGGTAGTCGATCGGGCTCGCCGGGCTGGCCCAGTGCAGCACGTAGTCGACGCGGCCGTCGATGTAGATGAAGTTGGTGACGTCGTGCTTGATGAAGGTGAAGTCGCGATTGACCAGGTGGGCGATGTTGGCGACGTCCCCGGTCAGCAGGTTGTCGACGCCCACCACGGAGTAGCCGCGGTCGAGCAGGGTTTCAGCGAGATGCGAGCCGATGAAGCCGGCCGCACCGGTGATGACGACACGGGGGGTGGGCATGTGTGAACGTGCTCAGTACGCGTGGCGGTGGAAGAAGCCCTTCACGAGCGTCAGCCACATGATCTTGAGGTCGAGCATGATCGACCAGTTCTCGATGTAGTACAGGTCGAACTCGATGCGCTTCTCGATGGACGTGTTGCCGCGCCAGCCGTTGACCTGCGCCCAGCCGGTCAGGCCGGCGCGCACCTTGTGGCGCAGCATGTACTGCGGGATGCGCTGCTTGAACTGGTCGACGAAGAACGGACGTTCGGGACGCGGGCCGACGAGCGACATGTCGCCCTTGAGGACGTTCCACAGCTGCGGCAGCTCGTCGAGGTTCGACCGGCGCAGGAAGCGTCCGATCGGCGTGCAGCGCGGGTCGTCCTCGGTCGCCCACACCGGCCCCGACTCGCGCTCGGCCCCGTCGTACATCGAACGGAACTTCCAGACGTAGAACGGCTTGCCGTCGAGGCCCATGCGCTCCTGCCGGAACAGCGCCGGGCCCGGCGACGTGGCGCGCAGCACGATGGCGATGAGCACGAGGACGGGCGACAGGACGAGCAGCCCGACCGCCGCCAGCACGACGTCCATCGCGCGCTTCAGCAGCGCGTTCATGCCGCGCAGCGGCACGTCGTGGATGTTGATGATCGGCAGCCCGTCGAGGTCCTCGAGCCTGGCGCGCAGCGAGATCATCTGGAGCAGGTCGGGGACGACCTTGATGTCCACGATCTCGCGGTTGGCGTTCTCGACGAGCTTGAGCATCTTCACATGCTCGTCCAGCGGCAGCGCCACGTAGAGCTGGTCGATCTTCTCGCGCTGGAGGATCTCGGGGGTCTCCTCGAGCGTGCCGAGCAGCGGCAGGCCGCGGTAGCCGATGTACCCCCCCGAGTCGGCGCGGTCGTCCACAAAGCCCACGACCTTGAGGCCCAGCTCCCGGTGCTCGAGGATCTTGTCGACGACCAGGCGCCCGAGGTCGCCAGCGCCGGCCACCAGCACCTTCTTGAGGCCGATGCCGGCGCGCCAGCGGCGCTCGAGCCAGTCGCGAACCGCCACCCGCGCGCTGAACGTCAGCGCGACGTTGAAGATGAGGAAGATCCCCCAGACCAGCTGGCTGACCTCGAAGACGCCGCGGTCCTTGAGCGGGTCGGGGATGTAGTACGTCTGCACGTACAGCGTCGTGACCACGCCGAGGACGACGGCCAGGACGCTGCCGACGAGGACGCCGAAGAAGTCGTCGATGCGTGACCGGCCGCGCCGCAGCCGGTAGACGCCGTGGAGCTGGAAGGCCAGCGGCACGAGCAGGCCGAGCAGCGGCGTGACCCACAGATACTGCTCGACGGGCGGGACGCCCTTGGTCACGCCGATCAGGCCGGAGTGGAAGCGCACCCAGTAGGCGGCCATGAAGGCCAGCATGCCTGCGGTGGCGTCCACCGCCACGTGCGCCACGGCCAGCAGACGGTTGTAGCGCTTTACCATCGGGCCTCCGCCGCGGGCGCCGTCATCAGGGCGCTGGTCGCGTCGTGCATCGCGCTGACGAAGCGCTCGGTCGAGAATCGCTCGGCCTGCGCCCGGCACGCCTCGGCCGACCAGGTGCGGGCGCTCGCCAGGCGGATCCCTTCCGCAAACGCGTCCACGCCCTCGCCGGTCAGCACGCCGGTCTCCCCGGGCACCACGGTCTCGGTCGCCCCCCCACGGCCGAGCGCGACCACGGGCGTGCCGCACGCCTGCGCCTCGACCGGGACGATGCCGAAGTCTTCTTCGCCGGGCAGCAGCACCATCCCGGCATTCCGATAGTGCTCCCTGATCTCCATATCGGTCAGTCCGTCCAGGAACGTCACCGTGGGGCCGGCCATGCGTCGGAGCGACGGCGCTTCGGGCCCCGATCCGATGACGGTCAACGGCATCCCCGCACGGGCGCAGGCCGCGATGGCCACGTCGATGCGCTTGTACGGCACGAGGGCCGACACGACGAGCGCCGACGCTGGCTTGCGGGTGGGACGCGGGGCGGGCGTGAAGAACGTCGTGTCGACAGGAGGATGGATCACGGCCGACTTTCGATTATAGTGCCTGGCGATCCTCCGTGCAACATGTTGAGAATTCGCCACATAGCGGTCAGGCCGGTCGCTCGTGGCGATGTCCCACCGCGCAAACGCGCGCATGACCTGGCGCATCAGCGCCGAGCCCGCGCGCCCCATCCGCTGTGGTCCGAAGTAGGCGTCGAACTGGTCGTAGGCGTAGCGGACCGGGGTGTGGCAATAGCAGAGGTGTCGCGCGCCTGGCGGCGTCCGCACCGACTTGGCGACGCAATGGCTCGAGGAGATGACGAGGTCCACGTCGCCGACGTCGATCGTCCGGAGCGCCGCGGGGTAGAGCGGCAGGAGGTGGCGGTACCAGCGGGCGACGTTCGGCACGCGCTGGAGGATGGACGTGCGCGGCTTCAGCCGCTCGATGTCGGCGCTGACGCTGCCGGGCACGTGGACGAGCGTGTGGAGCGTCGCCTCCGGGAACATCCGGCACAGGACCTCGAGCACGCGCTCCCCGCCGCGCATCCCGGTGAGCCAGTCGTGGACGAGGGCGACGCGCCACGGCGTCCCGGCGCCTCCAGCACCCATGCTCATTGGCGCCGGGTGGCCACCTCGTCGTAGATCCGGCGAATCGTCGCCACCGTCCGCGGCCAGGAGAACTCCGCGGCGCGCGCCAGTCCGCGCTCGCGCATCTGCGCCCGCAGCTCCGGGTCGAGCAGCACCCGGCGCAGCCCGTGCGCGATGGCGTTGACGTCCTCGGGGTCGACCTGGATGGCCGCGTCGCCCACCACCTCCGGCAGCGACGACACGTTCGACGTGACCACGGGCGTACCGCTGGCCATCGCCTCGAGCGGCGGCAGCCCGAACCCCTCGTAGAGCGACGGGAAGGCAAAGACGGTGGCCAGGCGGTAGAGCGCCGCCAGCGTCCTGTCGTCCACGAACCCGAGGAAGCGCACGTGCTTGTGCAGTTTGAGCCGGTGCACGGCGCGCCGGAGCGTCGGGTACTTGCTGATCTCGTCGCCGATGACGAGCAGCTTGACGTGCGTGAGCGGCCCGGTGCGCACCAGCGCGAATGCCTCGATGAGCCGGTCGACGTTCTTGTGCGGCTTGATGTTGCCGACGTAGAGCACGAACGGGTCGTGCAGCTGGAAGCGTTCCCGCACGCGTGCGAGGTGCTCTTCGTCCGGCACCGTCACGAACCGCTCGTCGATGGCGTTGGGCGTCACGGTGATCCGCTCGGGCGGAATCCGGAAGAACCGCAGGATGTCGCGCTTGGACGCCTCCGACACGGTCAGCACGTGTGCGGCGCGGTGCGTGGCGTTCCACATCAGCGCCCGCGCGTAGGCCGAGGCCAGCCGGTTGGGCAGGTACTGCGGGAACATCAGGTGGATGCAGTCGTGGATCGTGACGACCGACGGGCACCGCACGAGCGGCGGCAGCACGTAGTGCGGCGCGTGGAACACGTCCACGCGCTCGCGCGCGAGCAACCAGGGGATGCTGGCCTGCTCGCGGATCGAGTACCCGGTGCTCCTGTCGATGACGGCGCGGAAGTTCTCGCCCAGGCGGGCGGCAAGGTCGCGGTCGGCGGGACGGCTGATGAGCAGGTAGTCGGTCTCGTGATCCTGGCGCGCCAGCTCGCTGATGACGTTGCGCACATAGGTGCCGATCCCGAAGTCGTGGACCTTACGAATGTCGATCGCCACCCGCACGGGCGGAGGATATCAGAGAGGAGAGGAGGAACGAGGAGCGGAGAAAGGCAAGGCGGAGTGAGGACAGGAAGGAAGAGCGAGCGGGAGGGGAGCTACGGTGGGAGGGCGCCCTTGAGGCGGAGGTAGATCCGGAGCAGCCAGGCCCACTGGGGATGATGCTTGGCGTAGAAGGCGAGCTGGCTGCGGCGGTAGTGCGCCGACGTGGTGTCCGGTGCGGTGGCGCGGGAGCGGCCGCGCAGGTGCACGATCTCGGCCTCCGGCGAGAAGCGCACGCGGTAGCCCGCCCGCCGGACCGCGGCGCAGAGGTCCACGTCCTCGGCGTACATGAAGTACCGCGTGTCGAGGTTGCCGACGGCGCTGAGCACCGTGCGCCGTGCCAGCAGGCACGCGCCGCTGACCCAGTCGACGTCCTGCGGCTCGGCGAGCTGCGCCTCCACGCGCGCCGCCCAGTGGCGCGGCCCGCGTGCCAGCAGCCACTGCGTCACCTTCTGGCGCAGCTCCGCCAGGGGGCTGATCATCCGGCCGAACGAGAGCTCGGGGCGCCCCGCAGCGTCCACGAGCCGCGGCCCCGCCACGCCGACGTCAGGGTGCGTCTCGACGATGCGGCAGAGCAGCTCGAGCTGGCCCGCGGCCACGAGCGTGTCGCTGTTGAGGAGCAGCACAAGGGGGGCCGTCCCCGCCGCGATGCCGGCGTTGTTGGCGGCCGCGAAGCCGATGTTGGCCGGCTGACGCAGCAGCACCACGTCCGACCAGCGCGCGGCCACGGCCTCCGGCGTGCCGTCCGACGAGGCGTTGTCCACGACGTACAGCTGCCAGGGCCGGTCCGGCGGGTTCATGTGCAGCGACTCGAGGCACGCGAGCACGTCCTCCCGCGCGTTGTAGGTGACGATGATGATGTCGAGCGCCCTCGGGAACGCGTCCTGGACGCCGCGGCTGTCCGTCGTCATGCCTGCTGTCCTGCCGCCTGCCGTATCACCTGCCACGTCCGCGCGGCGGTGTCGTCCCACCTGTAGCTGCGCGCGACGACCTGCCCGCGGCCCACGCAGGCCTCCCGGTAGGCGTCGTCGCGCGCCAGCCGCGCGAGGGCCTGGCCCAGCGCCGCCGCATCCCCGGGCGCGACGTAGATCGCGCCGTCACCGTACACTTCCCGGGCCACCGGCGTGTCGAGCACGACGACGGCCAGGCCGGCCCGCATGGCCTCGAGCGGCGGCAGGCCGAACCCCTCGTACGTGGACAGGAACGCGAACACCCCGCTCGTGGCATACGCCCCGGCCAGTTCGTCCTCGGTGACGTAGCCGGCAAACGTCACCGCGTCGCCGATGCCCAGCGCCCGCGCTTCGCCCTCGAGGTCGAGGCGCGGGCTGGTCCGGTTCTCGCCGATCACGCCGAGCGACACCGGCGCGCCGAGCCGCCGGGCCTCGGCGACGCCGCGCAGCAGCATCGGCAGGCAGCGGCGCTCGAAGATCGACCCGACGTACAGGACACGGCCCGCGGCGTCGGGCGGCTTTTCCCCGGCGGTGGCCACGGGCGCGTCATGATGATCGACGGCGAGCGGAATCACGTGGACGCGCCCGCCGCGCACGCCAAGGTACGAGACGATCTCGCCGGCCGAGAAGCAGCTCATCGTGATGACGGCCGCGGCGCGGCGGGCGGACCATCGCGACAGCAGGCGGCGCCGCAGGCCTTCCCGCCAGCCGAACCACTCCGGGTGCGCCGCAAACGAGACGTCGTGCAGCGTCAGTACGACCGGCAGGCGCGCGCGCAGCGGCGCCGTGTAGGCCGGCGCCCACAGGACGTCGGCGCCGCTGGCGTTGGCGGCCGTCGCGAGCGGACCCTGCTCCCACCGCGTGCCGTCACCGCCGGGCACGTGCTGCCACGTCAATCGGGCGCCCGCCCCCTCGGGCAACGGCGCGGTCGCCGTCGACGGGTGGGGCGCCACCAGCACGCACTCCGCGCCGCCCGCATACTCGGCGAGCGCCCACCGCGTCAGCACCTCGCGCAGGTAGCGTCCGACGCCCGTCGGCCTGCCGAACAGCTCGCGGGCGTCCACGACGACCCGCAGGCTCACGCCGCGCCTCCGACAAGGCCCCGGTACGCCTGCCAGAGCGCGGCGGCCGTACGGTCCCACGAGAACGCTGCCGCGCGGGCAACCCCGCGCTGACGCATCGCCTCGAGCTGCGCCGGATCGGCAAGCAGCGCCGCGACCGCGTCGGCCCAGGCGTCGGGGTCGCGCGGGTCAAGGTATACCGGCGCGTCGCCGCCGACCTCGGGGAGCGCGCCGCAGCGCGACGCCAGCACCGGGACGCCGGCCGCGCAGGCCTCGATGGCGGGCAGGCCGAAGCCTTCATCGAGCGACGGCATGACGAGCAGGCGCGCCTGCCGGTAGAAGGCCTCGCGCTCGGTGTCCGGCAGGTAGCCGACGTGCCGCACGTGTCCCGCGAGCGGCGGCTGCGCGATCCGCGCCGCCACGGCCTCGGCGTCCGGACCCGGCCCGCCGGCCAGCAGCAGGGTCGGCACGGGACCGCCCCGCCCGGCGAGGATCGTCCATGCGTCGAGCAGCAGGTGGACGTTCTTGCGCGGCTCCAGCGTCCCCAGGAAGATCACCGGACCCTCGGCGGGCACCGACGGCCGCGCCGTCCACCGCGGGGCGCCGCCCGGGCAGGTCAGCACGCGGCCCGGGTCCACGTCGAGCCGCTCGACGACGAGCGCGCTTACGTGATGGGAGGGAGTGACGACCAGGTCGGCGCGCTGGGCGTGCGAGCGCACGAGCCTCGGGTAGTCGCGGCGGATCTCGGCCGACGTCGCGTCCGGGTGGTCGAGAAAGAACAGGTCGTGGACGGTGACGACCTGGCGGGCCGTCCGGGCGGGGACGAGCAGCGGGGTGATCGAGTGCGCGACGTCCACCCTCCCGGCGAACCGTTCGACCGGCGGCCAGCCCACGTGGTGCCAGAGGAGGTTCAGGCAGCGGACGGGCACGCGGGCATCGGCCACGGTGACGCCGGGGCAGGGCGGAACCAGCCGGTCCTTCCACGAGCTCGAGAACGCGACGACCTCGTCGTCGGCGTCGCGTCGCAGGGCGGCCAGCGCGCAGGTGACCTGATGCGCGTACTCGCCGACGCCGGTCCGGGCGCGCAGCGCCGGCCGGTAATCGAGCAGCACACGCACGGCACGTATGCTAGCGTATGGCGTTCGGCGCGTGTGGTCCGTACAGGACATACGGGGGCGCGCCGCGGGAGAACAGAGGCGATGAAGATTGCCGTCGTCGGTACGGGATATGTAGGGTTGGTCGTCGGCGCGTGCTTTGCCGAGAACGGCAATGAGGTGGTGTGCGTCGACAAGGACGAGGCCAAGATCCGCGCCCTCCGGCGCGGGAAGATTCCGATCTACGAGCCCGGGCTCGAGGAGATCGTCAAGCGCAACAGCAGCGAGGGCCGTCTGACTTTCACGACGGCGCTGCCCAAGGCGGTGAAGGTATCCGACATCATCTTCATCGCCGTGGGCACCCCGGAGGCGGAGGACGGCTCGGCCGACCTCCAGCACGTGCTCGGCGTGGCCCGCGACATCGCGCGCGCCATGAACGGCTACAAGGTCGTCGTCGACAAGAGCACGGTGCCCGTCGGCACCGCGGAGATGGTCCGCGACGTCATCCGGCGCGAGACGACGCACCCCTTCAGCGTCGTCAGCAACCCCGAGTTCCTGAAGCAGGGCGCGGCGGTGGAGGACTTCCTCAAGCCGGACCGCGTGGTCATCGGCGCGGAGGACCCGCGCGCCGCGCAGCTGATGCAGGAGCTCTACGCGCCGTTCACGCGCACGGGTGCGCCGATCATGGTGATGGACTGCGCCAGCGCCGAGCTGTGCAAGTACGCCGCCAACGCCATGCTGGCCACCCGCATCTCGTTCATGAACGAGGTGGCCAACGTCTGCGAGCTGTACGGGGCCGACGTCGACCAGGTGCGGCGCGCCATTGCCGCCGACACGCGCATCGGGCCGTCGTTCCTCTTCCCGGGGGTCGGCTACGGGGGCAGCTGCTTTCCGAAGGACGTCAAGGCCATCCTGCGCTTCGCGTCGGACAAGGGCTACGACTTCCAGATCCTGCGCGCCGTCGAGTCGGTCAACCAGAAGCAGAAGCAGAAGACCGCCGCGCTGCTCGCGCGCGAGCTCGGCTCGCTCAAGGGCAAGACCATCGCGGTGTGGGGGCTGTCGTTCAAGCCGCGGACCGACGACATGCGCGAGGCGCCGTCGCGCACGCTCATCGAGGCGCTGCTCAAGGCCGGCGCGAAGGTGCAGGCCTACGACCCCGAGGCCATGGAGACGGCGCGCCGCCTGTTCGGCGACAGGATCACCTACGCGCGCCGCAGCTACGACGCGCTCGTCGGCGCGGACGCGCTGGCGCTGGTCACCGAGTGGAACGAGTTCCGCGAGCCCGACTTCGAGCGCATGAAGGCGCTGATGCGGCGGCCGCTCATCGTGGACGGACGCAACATCTACAACCCGGAGGCCGTCCGGGGCTACGGCTTCACGTACGTGTCCATCGGCCGCTGAGATGGCGATCCTCGTCACCGGTGGGGCGGGCTACATCGGCAGCCACACGGTGAAGGCCCTGCTCGCCGCCGGGCGCGAGGTCGTGATCTACGACGACTTTTCGGCCGGCCACCGCGCCGCGTGCGAGGTCCTCGCCGCGCTGGCGCCTGGCCGGCTGCACGTCGTCATTGGCGACGTGGCCGACGCGGCGGCCGTCGAGCTCGCCTGTGTCGAGCACGGCGTGGACGCCGTGATGCACTTTGCGGCGTGGCTCTCGGTGGCCGAGTCGGTCAGCGAGCCCGCCGGGTACTACCGCAACAACGTCGTCGGCACGCTCGGGCTGCTCGAAGGGTTGCGGCGCGCGGGCGTCCGGCGGCTGGTCTTCTCGTCAACCTGCGCGACCTTCGGGGAGCCGACGCGGGTGCCCATCGACGAGTCGCTTCCGCAGCGCCCTGTCAACGCCTACGGCGAGACCAAGCTGGCCATCGAGCGCGCCCTGCCGCACTACGAGCGCGCCTATGGCCTCACGTCGGTGGTGCTGCGCTACTTCAACGCCGCGGGGGCGGACCCGGAGGGACGCCTCGGGGAGGATCACGACCCCGAGATCCACATCATCCCGCGCGCCATCGCCGCGGCGCGTGGCGGGGCGCCCCTCCAGATCTTCGGCGACGACTACCCGACGCCCGACGGCACGTGCCTGCGCGACTACATCCACGTGGACGACCTGGCAAGCGCGCACGTGCTGGCGCTCGAGGCGCTCGAGGCGGGGCGGCCCTCCGCCGCCTACAATGTGGGGACGGGCGTCCCCCACTCGGTCCGCCAGGTGCTTGCTGCCGTAGAGCGTGTCGCCGGCTCGCCGGTGCCCGCGACCGTCGGCCCGCGACGCCCAGGGGATCCGGCCGCGCTCTACGCG
>CAYSHC010000012.1:0-1225 GCA_964430855.1 uncultured Vicinamibacteraceae bacterium | reverse complement strand
TACGCGGCCAACGACCGCATCCGGGCGTCCCTCGGGTGGCAGCCCCGCTACGTCACGATCGACGACATCGTCGCGACCGCCTGGCACTGGCACGCCGCACACCCTGAAGGTTACGGTGACCGCCGACCGATAGAACCAACGACGTGACTGCGTTCCTCCGCCTGCTTCGGTACGCCGCGCCATACCGGGCGCGCCTCGTCGGGGCGCTGGCCGCGATGGTGCTCTACGCCGCGGCGGCGGCAGGCGTCGTCTACCTCCTCACCCCGATCTTCGACAAGGCGCTGGTCGACCCGACGCAGCTCACGCCCATCGCGCTCGCCATCGTCGGCGTCTACCTGGCCAAGGGGCTGGGAGCGTACGTCTCGGCGTACCTGATGACCGACGTCGGCCAGCTCGTGGTGCGCGATCTGCGCAACCAGCTCTTCCGCCACATCCTCGGCCAGTCGGCGGCCTTCTTCTCGCGGCGGTCCACGGGCCAGCTGATGTCGCGGGTGAACAACGACGTGGCCCACGTCCAGCAGGCGGTCTCGCAGACGATCGGCGACCTCATCCGTGAGGGGATGGCGCTCATCGCGTACGTCGGGCTGCTGTTCTACTACGACGCCCGCCTGGCGCTGGTCTGCCTCACGGGCGCGCCCGTGCTGATCTATCCGCTCGTCCGGCTCGGCCAGCGCGTGCGCCGCACGACGCGCCGCTCGCAGGAAGAGCTCGAGCGGCTGAACCACTTCACGGGCGAGGCCTTCTCGGGCCACCGCATCGTGAAGGCCTTCGGCGCCGAGGAGCGCGAGGCCGCGCGGTTCGCCGAGGTGTCGCAGCACGTCTACCGGACGAACATGAAGGTGACGAGCACGGTCTCGGTGCTGCCGCCGCTGATGGAGTGGCTGGGCGGCATCGCCGTCGCGTGCATGCTGTGGTATGGCGCCAGCCAGATCGGCCAGGGACGCCTCAGCATGGGCGCCTTCATGTCGTTTGTGGCGGCGCTGTTCCTGATGTACGAGCCCATCAAGAAGCTCAGCCGCGTGAACGCGACGCTCCAGCAGGCCGTGGCGGCCGGCGAGCGCATCTTCGAGATGCTCGACACGCACACCGAGGTGCACGACAGGCCGGGCGCCGTGGAGCTGCCGCCGCTGCGCGAGCAGCTCGAGTTCCGCGAGGTGAGCTTCGCCTACGGCGACGGCGACCGCCGCACGGTGCTCGACCGCGTCTCGTTCACCGTCAAGGCGGG
>CAYSHC010000011.1:34404-66799 GCA_964430855.1 uncultured Vicinamibacteraceae bacterium | reverse complement strand
GCATGCCGGCTGATCGAAACCTTGCTGTCCGAGCGTACAGAGTGTGGACTGAAGGAGGGCTCGTCGCTCTCCTCGCCGCCCTATCGAATCGGACGATTCGCATCGACCGGCAGCACCTGCTCGCCGCGGATCCGGGCCACGGCGCCGATGACGCCGACAACGGCGTGACGTGGCACTGGTTGTCGATAGATGAGGTCGGCCGTCCGGCTCATGAGGCTCCCTGGCGGCACCCGGGGGATTCCGTGGTGCGCGCGCGATCCTGGATCGAACAGGGCGATCGATGTCTCGTGGGATTCATAGGAGGGGAGGGAGTGACGTCGCTGTGGGTCACCGACCGCTCACGCCACCTGCCCGGCGTGTCGCTCCCCATCGGCGAGCGGCTTCTGTTCGTCTACAAGACCTTCACGGCGGTGCAGTGGCGGGGACGCGGCCTTAACAAGGCCGCTCTGAAGTGGGTCATCAGGTGGGCACGAGACCAGGGATACGAACGGGTGTTCATCGACGTTTCTGCACGTAACGCGGCTTCCCAGAGGGCCGTGCGCGCCGCAGGGTTCCGCGATGTTGCGGCGTTCTGGATTGTCACGATAGCAAACCGCCGGAGGGCGGTTGTTCCTGCAAGGACCAGGCGCATCATTGCCGGTGTCGAGAGAGGTCTCGTCCGATGAGCGCGAGAATTGTGAGTCGGACGGACGAATGGCGCAGGCTGGAGCCCCAGTGGCGCCGGCTCGTGGAGCAGTGCTCAAACCCTGCTGTCACCCTCACTTGGCCATGGCTCGACACGTGGTGGTCCACCTTTGGCGATGAGACGCGCGAACTGCGCGTGGTACTCGTCGAGCGTGGAGGCGAGCTCGTCGGGGCAGCGCCGCTCCTGAGGCGCACCCGTCCGATCCGACGGGCCGGATGGCTGCCGCTGCGGCGGGTCGAGCTGATGGCATCTGGAGAAGAGCGGGGGAGTCCCATTTGCTCGGATTACATCGGCTGGCCGGTCCTGGCAGGGCATGAGGAGGAAGTGGCGACGGAGGTCCTGAGCGTCCTCACGGGAGACATGCGGCGCGACTGGGACGAGGTTCTGCTCCCGGACATGGACGACGAATCGCCAATGGTCGCCGCGATTCGTGCTGCGGGACGCCGTTGTGGACTTTCGGTGACGACCGAGCGTCGAGAACCGTGTGCGGTCCTGACGTTGGAGCGCGACTGGGATGCGATGCTCGCGGTCCTCCCAAGCGGCCTGCGCTACAAGATCAGACGAGGTCTGAAAGAGCTCGAGAGTGTGGGCGGGCGGTATGAGGTGATCTCGCGCCCGGAACACGATTGGCAGGGTGCTTTCGAGCATCTTGTGAAACTCCATCAGGCTCGCTGGACCGGCAAGGGGCATCCCGGGGCCTTCAAGCACCCCAGGCGTCTGCAATTTCACCGCGAGGTCATTCCTCGTCTGCTTGCGGATGGCCAGGTCAGGCTCGGACTCCTGTACGGCGATTCAGGTGAACCGATCGGTGCGATTTACAATCCCCTGTTTCGCGGTCATGTGATGTTCTACCAGTCCGGGATCCGCCCTGCGGGCTCGTCACACCTTCGGCCCGGTCTGCTTCTGCACGCGCTGGAGGTGCAGGCCGCCGTAGCCCGCGGGGATGCCGAGTACGACTTCCTCAAGCGTGGGCACTCGGCGTACAAGGACAACTGGACGTCGAGGACCCGTGACCTCGTACGCTTGCGGATCGGGAAGCGTGATGCTCGCGATCATGCCTATCGCCTCACGATGTGGGCACTAGCCCAGGCACGGCGCGCGAAGCACGCTTGGGAGTCGCGTGGTGAGGGAGCCGCAGAAGGGTGAGGAGACAGGGTCACCATACGCCCGACAGCGGTGAAGGTCGGGGAGTGTCCCGGCGTGCCACACCGGCCAGCGCGCTGAGGCGCTGGGCCGCCTGGGTCTCCGCAGCGGCTGTCTGCGTGACCACTACCGATGCCTACTTGCTGCATCGCAAGAAGGGCTTCTTTACGGGCGGCTTTCTCAGCACGGATCACCTCGATTCGTTCGGTGAACGCCTGGTCTTCATCGTCCTGTCCCTGTTGTCGGACGCCGCGTTCATTGGGCTCGCTGTCGCGGTTGCAATCCCCGGCTTGCGCCTGCTGCGGCTGTCGGCGCGCACCACGTGGGCACTGGCCGCCATCTTTGCCGTCGCGCCCCTGGCAATAGCGGATGTCGTGCGTTTCGAGCTCGACAGATACCTCGGCGACGCGTTTGACCTCACGCTCATGTTCGAGCTCACTGGCAGGAGCCCAACCGAGTTCCTGGCGGTCGGGTGGGCTCATGCGATAGTGCCGGTTGGGCTGCTTCTCCTGGGCGCTTCGGTCGTGGTGACCTTGTACCTGCGCCGCTGGCGCGCGCGGACTGGCTCCGGGGCTGACCCTACCGCGACGCCAGGCTGGCGCCTTCCGGTGACCGTGTTTCTCGCCGTTGCCGTCGTGGCGTCAACCGCACGAGTTGCCAGTCCGTTGCTCGACGACGCGCTCAGACGGAAGCCCAGTGTCGATTGGGTAGGGCGCCTTGTCGATGTAGCGACGGACGTCGATCGAGACGGATACGGGCTGCTCAGCCGTCCGACCGACCCGGCGCCGCTGGACGGCGACGTGTACCCGTACGCCATTGACATACCGGGGAATGGCATCGACGAGGACGGTATCGGAGGTGACATGCCTGCCGATGCGGCGCCCTACGTCGAAGTCGACCCTGGTCCGGGACGGTGGTCATCGAGGCGCCACGTCGTGCTCATCCTGCTGGAGAGTGTCCGGGCGGACGCGGTTGGTGCTGTCTGGGAGGGGAGGCCCGTCACCCCGGTCATGGACAGGCTGGCCGAGTCGGGCCTGCGATCGGAGAATGCGTGGTCACACAACGGGTACACGGTGCAGAGCCGCCACCACATTTTCACCGGAAGCCTGGCCAATCTCCGGGGTGGCACGTCTCTGATAGACGACTTCAAGGCGAACGGGTACAGGGTCGGATACATCTCCGGCCAGGACGACTCGTTCGGCAGTGCGTCCCTCGATGTCGGCGGCACGCGTGCGGACTATCTGTACACGGCCCGTGACGAGCCGCACCGCCGATACACGACGTTCTCGACCCCGGGCAGTCTGGCCGTTCCGTTCTCCGTGGTCGAGGAGAAGGTGCAGGAGTTTCTCCAGCACGTCGACGACCGACCGACGTTCCTGTACGTGAACTTCCACGATACCCACTTCCCCTACCACCACAAGGGCATGGCGCCCCTTCTGAACGAGGTTCGGGTGCGGCAGGGTGACATCTCGCCAAACCGACGTGAACAGTTGCGCGCGATGTACCTGAACTCCGTGGCGAACGTCGACGCAGCCATCGGGAGGGTGCTGGCTGCTGTCGAGGCGCGGCTGGGCGACGATGTCGGTATCGTCATTCTGTCGGACCACGGCGAAAGCCTGTACGACGAGGGATTCCTTGGCCATGGATACGCGCTCAATGAAGTCCAGACGCGCATCCCTCTGATTGTCAACAATCTGCCGATGACGATTCAGGAGCCGTGGTCGCAGCATCTGCTTCGGGATGCCCTCCGCGATGCCATGCAGAATGAGATCACGGGGGCCGCGACTCCAAGACGGGTACCTGAACCGGAAGCTGCCGTGTTCCAGTACCTGGGCGGGATTCAACGTCCGAGACAGATTGGGTGGCGGCGCACCGACGGGGTCGTCCTGCTTGACGTTCGCAATCGCAGGGGCAGTACCGACGGAGTCAGGTGGATACCTTTGAGCGACATCATGTGGACCGATGAAGCCGGTTTCCACTCGCTGCTGACATTCTGGGACCGGATGCGGCTCGCCGTGCAGGAGCAGCGCGGCCACTCCAGCAGAGAACGGTGACCGATGTCGAAGACGACGATTCTCTGGCTGGCTCTGTACTGCGGTGGATTGGCTCTTGCCTTGTTCCACCCATTCTGGGCCCTGGCGGCCTACATGGTGGACTACTACCAGCATCCACCGCTTCGCTGGTGGGGGCGCGAGCTGCCGAGTGACCTGCGCTGGTCCTTGGCAGCATCAGCAGTTCTTCTCGGGGCGCTTCTCGTCAAGGGTTATAGTCCAGTCGGCAGCGCGACGATGCGGCATCCAGCGGCGCGGTGGCTGCTGGCCTTCTGTCTTATCGCGACACTGGTGACGCCGTTCGCGGTGTCGACCGAGCGCAGCCTGCACTATCTCAGGCAGATCTACATCTTCTCGCTGACGTACCTGATGATCGTGGCCACCCTGGACTCGAAGGAGCGCTGGCGCTGGCTGGTCGCGCTGATGGCCGTCGGGGCGTTCACCTGGGGGTGGGACGCCTGGCGCGACCCTTCCCGCGAAGCCGGGCGTCTGGTGGCCATCGGAGGGCCAGACTCCTACAACGACAATTCTGCCGCACTCCATCTGCTCGCCGTGCTGCCGTTTCTGGCCGTAATGCTGTTCTATGGGCGCACCTGGGAGAAGGCAGTAGCTGGCCTCTCGCTGCCGTTCACTGTGAACACCATCATTCTTTGCAACAGCCGAGGCGCGACCGTTGCGATCGGAATGATGGGGATAGCGGCGATGATGCTGGCGAGAGGCAAGATTCGACTTCGCATCATCGGGCTCATCGCGGCGGGCACCCTGATCTTTCTGTTTCTCGCTGACCCGGAGTTCCTGGAGCGGCAAGTCACGATCTTCAGCAGCGCCGAGGAGCGGGATGGGTCTGCCCAGAGCAGGTTGGAATCATGGGCCGGTGCCTTGGACCTGATGGCGGACTACCCGTTGGGAGCGGGCGGTGGCGGATACGACATTCTGGGGTACATCTACATTCCGCACATCGTGGAGCGCGCCGGCGGTGAAAGGGCGGTACACAACACGTACCTGTGGATAGGCTCGGACTGGGGCATTCCAGGACTGACTGCGTACCTCCTCTACCTGGGTACGACGTTCGTCGCCCTGCGGCGCCGCGAACGGGAACTCGGGACGTCTCGAGAGGCGATGGAGTGCCTCGCTGTTCAGGTATCGCTGGTCGGCATCTGCACAGGCGCGTTCTTCATCAACCGCGTGTACGGCGAGATCATGTACTGGATACCGGCGCTCGGCGCGGCTCTGCTGAACGTGACGTCCAGCGCGGAGGACAGCATGCCGTCGGGCAATGCCACCAACGACAGCGCTGTACGAGGGGCCGCGGACGCCGCGCCATACGAGGATGCGGGAGCTGGGTCGTGACTGCGCCGTGCCTGCTTATTACGATCGACACCGAAGGCGACAATCTGTGGGCGCGTCCGCGCGAGATCCGGACAGTCAACTCGAGGTATCTGCCGCGTTTTCAGGCGCTCTGTGAGAAGTACGGGTTTGTTCCGACGTGGTTGGCCAACTATGAAATGGCATGCTGCCCGGTCTTTCAGGAGTTTGCGCACGACGTGCTCGACCGCGGTGTCGCCGAGCTTGGCATGCACCTGCACGCGTGGAACTCGCCGCCCATCGTACCGCTCACTGACGACGACTATCGGTACCAGCCGTTCTTGATTGAGTACAGCGCGGACGTGGTGCGATCCAAGGTGGAGTACCTTACCAAGCTTCTGCAGGACACGTTCGGCCGAGCCGTTACGAGCCACCGGGCGGGCCGGTGGGCCATGGACGACACATATGCCGAGGTCCTGCTTGACCTCGGGTATGAGGTCGACTGTTCGGTGACCCCTACCATCTCATGGCGACAGACGGCGGGCGCGCCAGGCGGGATGGGCGGAGCGGATTACACCGACGCCCCGTTCTGGCCCTACGTGATGGCGAGCGGAACCGGAGAAGCGGGAGGCCAGCGCGACCTGGTGGAGTTGCCGATGACGACGCGCCGGGCGTACCCACGATTGAGCAGATGGGTGCCACAGCGTGTTGGCAGGAGGTGGCCCTTCCGTTCGGTAACGCAAGCTCGCGTGTGGTTTCGCCCGAAGGGTGACAACCTCCAGGACATGATCTCGCTCATTGACACCGCGCTGACCGAGGGATGGCCCTATCTCCAGTTCATGCTGCACTCCTCGGAGTTCATGCCCGGAGGCAGCCCGACGTTCCGGACAGCTGAGGATATCGAGCGCCTGTACGAGGCCCTGGAGGCAATCTTCACAAGGATGCAGGGCCGATTCGCGGGCCGGGCCTTGACGCCCTATGCGCGGGACTGGCGAGCGGCCAGGACTTCCAACTGCGACAGGTAGAGGACGAGTCTCGCGATGAGATCGATGTCGATGCGCGATCCGGTGAGCGTCGACAGGAGGGCCCGCGGCGCCAGCCACGCGCGACGCCACAGCACCCCGCCTCCCGGGTGGAGCGTCTCTTTCAGCAGCAGCGCGCTATAGGTGCGGACGTAGCGCGACGCATTGGTAAGGTCGCGTGCGCGCTTGGTCTCGTACGGTACGTCTGCCACTTCGGGAAACGCCCGGGAGATCGTCTCCGTGTGCAGAGTCCTGCTCAGGAGCATGTGTCCCGGCAATGTCACGAGAAAGTCGTGCACTGCGGGGTGCAGGAAGGGCATCGAGACGGTGACATCCGATGGCAGAAGGGAGAACGCGGCAGGTGCTATGGCCCGACGCGTGCGATTCCAGAAGTAGAACTGGCCGATCGGATTAGGTGCGGCGTGATGCCTGCGCAACTCGGCGATCACGAGGTCTCTGGCGACCTCACGCGAGCAGCGTATGTACGTGTCACGGGTCAGGGCCGAAGGAAGATAACCCTCCTCGCCCAGGATCGAGTCTGCGACGGTCTCGTACCGACCGTCCAGGTAGGCGTCCAGCCTTCTTTGGCTCAGATACTGGCTTTGAGACAGGACGTCGCCCGCGATTCCGTCGTGAAGTACTGCGGGCCCGCTGCCGACGGCCTGGCGCATCGGCAGATACCAGGCATGGAAGAACGTGGTGTAGCTCGTCAGCCGGTTCTTCAATCGCTCGCTGGCGGCGCGGAGGCGGAACGGCGGCTGCGGGAGGACTTGATGCGGAATGCGAAGGCGCTCGCAGAGTTCAGCAGCCACGACGACGTCATCGAGCGCCTTGGGGGGGAACGGAACTATCGTCAGGGCACGCAACTCATCCCTGGCCTGTGCCGCGATCTCGAGGAGGATATGTCTGGAATCGCGTCCTCCACTGAGTGGCACGAGATTAGGCCCCGATGGAGGCAGGGCGGCGGCGATGGCTTGTCTGAACCGCCGGACGTACTCATCGATGGCGTCGTCACGTGAGCCGCTGAAGGGGGCGGCAGGCGCCGGTCGCGCGTCTGACCGTGAGGTCTGATTCGAAGAGATTCTGAGGGTTGACGCCGGCGGCACGCAGCGAATGGTGCGAAACGCCGTCGCGTCGCCGAGGAAGAAGCCAGTGCGAAGAAAAACGGCGAGGGCCTCGTAGTCGAGCTCTGCCGGCACACCCGCGGCGAGCATCGCATCGATCCCGTCAGCGACAACTACCCTCTCTGGCGTCTGGTGGACGAAAAGCGGGATGAAGCCATAGCGGTCCGACCAGACCCTGAGGCCGGTCCCGTCCCAGTGCCAGCCGGCCTCGAGCCAGTGCTCGCCATTCCCGCAGGCAGGATGAGCGTTGCGTCGCCAGGATTGGGAGCCCGCCACCGACGCACTTCCAGCGCCCCAGTCAACTCGGAGCCAACGCGAGTCGGGGGAGTAGGGTGTCACCTCGGCTCGTACCGGCGCGGGCGCGCTCATCGCAGTTCGTCGGTTGGCGACACGGCCGTGCCGTGCAACGTGAAGCGAAGTACGCCGGCGGCAGAGGAACGGACGATGCCCTCGGTACCGCCCCGGTCTGCCGTGACCTCGACGCGCACCTGCTCACCCTCGCGCTGCGCACGCACGGCGAAGGGCGTGGATGAACCCATGTTGACGAGGAGGTGCTCCGACGTCTTGGCCGCAGGACGGATGCGGTAGTGAGCGGATGTGCGTGGGCTGGACGGCCACCGGTCGGACGCGAACATCACGACCCACTCGTTGTGCTCGTCTCGAAGGTGCACGCCAGTCATGCCACTCGTCCTCGATTCGAGAAGCTGCATCTCGCTTGGCCGCGTGAGCGTGCGGGCGTTGCCGAACTGAATCACGTTCAAGAAGACATCGTAGGCGGAAACATGGGACGGGCGAACCTCGATACGACCCCAGCCGAGGTATTCCCGCATGGCCTGTGTCATCCGCGGAGCACCCCAGGTCGTCGTGCCATCATCGTTACCGTTCTGAAACTCCATCCCGGGACCGCCGATGAAGTTGATGACGGGCCTTGTAGGTAGCAGGGTGCGCAGGTAGAAGCGCCCGCTGGTTGGCCCGGTCTTGAAGGCGCGACTCTCCATCGCCTCGAACTGATTCGTCAGGCGTATCAGGTCGCTGTCGCTGGATGTCCATTTGCCGGGACGTGGTTGCGTGCCGGTGCCGTTGACAAATTCGGGCTGGTGAGGGACCCAGATACGCCACACCTTGTCATTTGCTTCGGGCGCGACGGCATTGAAGCGATCGAGGAGAACGAGATACTCAGAGTTCTCCGGGCCGCGAATGTAGACGAACTCACGCTGAGACAACGTCGCGGTGTCTTCACGAAAGGCCTCACTGTTGTCGTAGGAGATGTAGTCGAAGCCGCCCGAGTTCAGCGATTCGGCCCTCACCGTGCCGACCCTGCGGATGCGAGTGATTCCATACCGACTGAGCTGCGGAGCCGGAGGACCGGATCCGTTCACAGAGAGCGTCGGATCGTTTTCGCCTCGGTGGACTGTCAGTACATTTCGGAAAAGACTGCCCGCGCTCGGGTTTGTCCTGAGATTGCCGTCGCCACTCTTTCGGTTGGCGGCCTGGACGACAAGGTTTCCGTACTTCGACAGAGAGAAGTCGCCATACTGCCAGGTACCATGGCCGTACGTATTGACCGGCTGTGCAAAGAAAACGACATGTGTTGCCGCCGGGTCCAGGTAGTTCGTCTTCATGCTGTACACGCCGAGCCCGTGCTTGAGTGATAGAGGCAGTGTGTCCACGGACTGGCTCGCGGGAATGTCGCGATCGCCGAACAGGAACCAGTAGAAGACAGCGTTGGCCCACGCACCACCGAACCGCTTGCCCAGCGTGGTACAGCCGCCGAGCAACTCGTCGATCCCCCACTTCAGGAGCGTTCCGTCCCCTCCGTGTGCGTGGAGCAGGCCAGCTGCCAAGACCGTCTGGCGACAGGAAGGCCCGGCTATGCCGCCGCTCATGGCCCCCCACCGCTCGAAGCGGCGCGGGCATCGTTCACGGCCGTTGCCGCAGTTGGCTGCGACAGTCATCGGCTTGACGAGTCCCAGCAAGAACTCACCCTGTCGCGTGAAGAATGGAAGTTCGGTGATGTGACGAAGTCCCAGAGCCTTGGAGAACGCCGCGAAGCCCCACGCGAGATTGACGAATCCCTCGGCGAAGTAACCGCCCGGTCCTTCGTGCCAACCGGCTCCATCTGCGTACAGAACGTCCAACTCGGCCAGCAGCCTGCCCAGCCAGATGGTCTCGAAATACCGATACATCGTGCGCTGGACCTCGGGAGTGGCGTAAGGGTCGCCCCAGAAGGCGACGATAGGCAGGAGATCCTGCATGCCGGCAGACGCCTGGTTGTTGGCCAGCCGGTCCAGGCCCTTGATCTCGAGGTTGCGCGGGTCCCGCGTGGCGTAGCGTCGCTCGAAGGCAGTGACGAAAGTGTCAACGATCGCCTGCTTGTCGCCGTCCGTGAGGCTGTCGAAGCACCAGTCGTAGGCAGCCATGACGGGCACCATCAAGGGTCTGGGATACCCTGTCGTGAGGTAGTTGTGGTTCGCGACTGGAGCCTTGGCCAAGGTCGGAAGCATGTCTCGGACGTGGCGCATGGCGCGGTCGCAAAGGGCGCCCTTGGTGCCCAGGTCGGCAGGCAACCGAAATCCACTGCGCCTGAGCTCGTCAGGGTCCAGCGCCGCGACGAACGCGTAGTTCAGACTGCCCCAATGGCTCGCAATCGCTCGCTGCCGTCGAGTCAGCTTTTCTGGTCTGCCGAGCAAGTCAAGGAACTGCTGAAACTCATCCTTGTAAAACCCGGCAATCTTCGCTCGGATCGCGGGAAGATCGGTCTGTGTGAAGAAGATGCGCGGGTGCTGCCCCTGTGCCGCCGGACTGCCGCCCGGAGGTCGGCCCTGTTCGAGCTCATCAGCGGTCGATACGGCGGGGCGTACGAGTTCCGCCGCACCGAGACGGAGCCTGCCTTCCACGGCCAGCAGGGCCACGATCGCCAGAAGCGTCGCTCCGAGAACAACCCGGCGAACTGAAGAAGTAGACATGAGCTCGGGAGCCACGACGAAGTCCCTCCCGGCGCCGGCGGGCCCGGCGCCAGAGAGAAGGTGCGTTCAGGCTACCATGGGGCGACAGGCCGTTGAGAAGCCTGAACGTTCAGTCACTGTCCGGGTCGGACGTCGTCGTTCGAGGCGAGCGTGCTCGGCCTTGTTCCGCAAGGACATTACCGGTCCTCCGCCCCGCGAGGCGAACTGGCGATCTCACATGGTCGAGGCTTCCGCATGCAGGCGGGCTACCTCTCGCGCGTTGTGCAGCCAGGTACGTTCCCGTTCGATCTTTGCTCGGGCGGCGAGGCCTATGCGTTGCCTGAGGTGGGAATCGCGCGTCAGGCGCGCCAACTGCTGGCTTAGCGCGTCAACGTCCTCGGGCGTGAACAGCACGCCGTCCTCTCCATCAACAAGGATGTCTCGGAGGTTGTCCATCGCCGGCGCGACGATGGCCTTGCCCATGGCCATGTACTCGAGGACCTTCATCGGCGAGGCGTAGAACGTCGCCCGCGGGCTCACCGCGACGTCCATCAGCGCGACGTAGTCGCGCACCTGCTGATGGGGCACGCGGCCCGTGATGGTCACACGCTGCTCGAGCTGCTTTGCCGAGATGGCCGCGTCGAGCTCGGCGCGAATCGGCCCGTCGCCCACGATCAGCAGGTGCAGGCGCGGGTCGTCAGCCGCCAGGCGCGAGAACGCCTCGAGCAGCAGCTCGAGCCCGTGCCAGGGGCGGAGGATGCCGCTGAACCCGATGACGACGGCATCCCGCAGCCCCAGCCGCTCGCGCAGCGGCCCGGCGTCGTGGTCGGGCGAGAACACCGCCGGGTCGGCGCCGTTGGGCATCACGACGATGCGCTCGTCGGGTACGCCTATCGAGGCCAGGAAGCGCTTCAGCGGCGTCGAGACGACGATGACCTTCGTCGCGGCAGAGCAGATGCGGCGCTCGAACGCGCGCGAGACCGACGCGAGGTACAGCCGCTCGTCGAAGGTCTGCTTCTGGTAGGAGTAGGGCGAGTTGACCTCGAGAAAGACGGGCACCCTCGCGCGCCGGGCCGCCATCACGGCCGAGGCGTTGTAGTTCACATACCGGTCGTAGACGAGGTCGGGGCGGAACTCCCGGATGGCCCGCCGCATCGCGAGGTAGCCGGGGACGTTGTAGCCCATCTCGGCGAACTCGTAGACCACGCCGGGCAGCATGCGCCGGACGCCCGCCCAGCGCCGCTGCCTCGTCGTCGCGACGTTGGTCTGCTCGCCGATGAGCGACACGACCCGCACCTCGTGGCCCAGAGCCCTGAAGGCCTTGACCATCTCGGCCACGTGGATACCCTCGGCGCCGTCGCCGAGCGTTCGGTGGTGGTAGAGGATTCTCACGCTCTCGCTTCCTTCCCGGTGTAGGTCTCCACGAGCAGCGCCGCCTCGTCGGCGACGGTATCCCGGATGACGGGCCGTACGATCGAGGCGCGTACGGCGGCCTCGTCGGCGAGCACGGCCTCGACCTTGGCGGCGAGGTCGTCCGGGTCGTCCGCGGTGTAGGTCACCACGCTGGGGGGGCGCGTTCCGTTCTCGCTGGCGACGACGGGCACCCCGAGCGCGAGGGCCTCGAGCACCGACGAGCACACGCCGTCCTTCGGCGGCGTCCTGATGTACATCCGGGCCGACGTCATGATCGTCAGGAACGCGTCGTGCGGCTGGTCACCCGCCAGCAGGACGTGCTGCTCGAGGCCGAGCCGCCGAATCTGCTCACGTATGGGATCGGCACCCGCATCCGATCCCATGATGACCAGGCCCGCCGACGGGTGCGACCGGACGAGCCTCGCCATCGCGTCGATGAGCGTCGGGATGAAGAACTCCGGGCGGAAAAACACGTAGGACGACAGCAGCGGATTGGCGGCCGCCATGAACGCGGCGATGTGCGCGGGCAGCTCGACGCGCTCGAACTCCAGGTACTGCCGCGAGAACGCCGGGATGGCGACGATCTTCCCGGGCCGCACGCCGTAGCCGACGATGCGCTCCTTGACGACCTCGCTGTTGCAGATGATGCGGCGGCTCAGCGCGAACACCAGCCAGTACCCCGGCGCGAAGAGCCAGCTGCGCTCCTGCGGAAAGTAGCGCTGCAGCGGTCCGGCGTGGAACGTGACGACGGCACGCCGTCCCCACAGGACAGCGATCACCTGCGCCAGCAGCGTCAGGATGAGGCCCTTCGGCGAGTCGCCGTTCAGGTGGGCATGCACCAGGTAGCCGCGCCGGCAGAAGCGCCACACCTTGCGCACGTAGTCGAGCCCGTCCTGGACGTCCACGTAGTCGGGGCTCTTCACGCGACGGTTGGCGCCCATGTTGAGCACGTCGCACACGTGGCCCTCGGACTCGAGGCGGCGCCTTACATGCTCGACGCGCACGCCCCAGCCGGCGCGCGGCGGGGGATAGGACGTAATCTGCAGGAACTTCGCGGCCATCAGTGCGATACACCTTCCCATGGACGCCAGCGCATGCCGTGCTGGCCAACGGTACCTGTCAGATGGCGGGCGCCGTCGGTGACGACAGCGCCCTGCCACTCCACGCGGGTGGCGCCCCGGATCGCCACCGTCGCGACGTCGCCGTGCGGGCCGACGGTGGCGACGAGGGCGCACGCGACGGCGTGGAGCGCCCCGACCGTCATGGCCGCCGGGTCTGGTGACCAGCGCGCCACGACCGCGCCGCCATCGGCCAGCGGGAGGTCGAGCCCCGTGACGGTGCCGTCAAGGACGGACGTGGCGGCGTCGAACTGGCAGCGTCCCGTGACCGCAATGACCGAGTAGAGCGTCGCCGTGCCCTGCCGTGTCAGCCTGTGGCGCACGACGGCGGCGGGCCGCTTCACTTCGTAGCGTTCCGCGACCCACCCGTCGGCGGGTTCCGGGCCGCCGGCGGCGAGCCTGGCTTCCGCGTCGGGTTCGGCCACCCACAGCTCGACGTTCGCCCCGTCCGGGGCGGCCGTCAGCGCGCGGGTGCCGGCGAGCGATACCCGTTCGTCGTCGAAGTGCCAGTAGCGGTCGATGACGTGCGCCCCCGGCCCGTGGACGACGTCCCTGACGATCCACACGTCGGGCCGCAGCCAGGCGATGGTCCGCTCGTGGACCACGCGGCCGGCGGCCGTCCGGAACGCGTCGTGGCGGCCCTCGACGAGCGACGCCACCTCGCTGGACAGCGCGGCCCGCAGCTCCGCCCTTGCGCCGTGCGACCACTTCAGCCGTCCCCTGTAGGTGGCCTGCGACAGGTCGTCCACGACCAGGGCGTTGTGCGCGTGGGTGTCGCGGAAGTACCTGTGCCACGGCACGGGACCGTTGTAGGTGAAGAACCCGGGGTCGACGAGGCGGGGACGGCCGCCGACGGCCAGCTCGAACGACAGCAGGTCCGCATGGCCGTGCGCCGCCGACACCTCGTCGTCCTCCGGCACGCCGTGCGCGATGTCGCCGGTGTCGAACAGCAGCCAGTGGCCGCGCGCCACGTCCCGCTCGACGACGTAGCCGGAGTCGGGGAGGACGACCGATGCGGGCGGCGCGCCTGCCGGCGCCGGTGTCTCGAGCGCCTGCGTGCCCACCAGCCACGCCGCGTCGGGCGCGCGGCCCACGGGCGCGTGGAGCGGCGTGCCGGTGAGCACCTGGCCGGCGACGCGGTACGCGGAGAAGTCCCAGGGATGCGGCTGCTCGAGATCGAGCGCCTTGCCCTCGTCGGCGTCGCCCACCATCGGGGTGCGGCCGTCCGGCCGCGTCACGGCATCGGCGAACCGCCACGCGGCCGTGATCCGTTCGACGAACCGCGGCGGCACGTCATCGCCGACCGCGCGGGCGATGAGCCAGGCCTGGAGGTAGAAGCCAAGGGTGAAGTGGTGGTAGCCGAAGGCCTGCTCGACCGTCCCGCCGTCCGGATGGAACTGCCGCTCGATCTCGTCGCAGAGAATGGCCCAGCCACGAGCCCGCCACGTCCGGGCGCGCGGCAGGTCGGGCGCCAGGGCCCCGATGGCGTGCAGCGCCGTCGCCTCGCCGATCAGGTGGTTGTAGGGGCTGAAGTAGAACGACAGGTGTGACGCGAGGTACAGCCCGTGCTGGTGCAGCGCGGTCGCCATCGCGTGCCGGCGGGCCGGCGTGAACGCGGGCGCATCGTCGATGAGGCCGGCCGTCGTGAGCCAGGCGAGGCTGCGCACCGCATGCTCGAGCGCGCTCGTCCAGTTGATCCCCATCCTGTAGGGATTGGCGGCATGCCACGAGTCGAGCCACGCGAGCGCTGTCTCGGCATAACGCGGATCGCCGGTCAGCCGCCACGCCTTGCCGAGCGTCACGAGAAACTGGTGGCGGTTCAGCTCCCACACGAACTTCACGTCGCCGTGGCCGACGTCGCCGGAGAAGATGTCGACGGCGGTGTGAAACCTGAGGGGCCACGGCCGCCCCGACACCGGATCTGCCGTCCACGGGATGTTGTCCGGGTCGAACCGGAACCGACGGCCGAAGAAGTCGAACTCGCCGCGCAGCAGCGCGTCCGCGTTCGCGCGCACGCGTGCCGTGTAGGCAGCGTCCTCGCGAAGGGCCGAGGCGACGCCCGCGAGCTCGTCACTGGAAAGGAACGGGTAACGGAACGCCGGCGGCGGATGGCTGGCCGCGAACGGGACGGGATTCCTGTTCAGGCCGAGCCGGTGCTCCTGCTCCTCACGAAACCGTCCGGCGAGCGCGCTGGCGCGGGTCAGCACCTCGTGCGCCGACATCCGACGAAGCCGTCTAGCAAGATGCGCAAGTGGAAGCATGGTTCTACAGCCCGGAAGCTCTGCCAGAGCTCAAGTCAAGCAGGAGCCGTCTGTTGGCACCCGAGATGAGGCGGTCATACCTGCGCACCCACCATCGGGAGGACGGACGCTTGGCGCGACCAGTCAGATGGGCCAGCGCGTGCCTGGCCAGAAACAGACGAAACCCCGGTGTGCCGGGCAGGCCTCGCACGCCGTAACCTTCAAGGAATGCCGTCTGCCACGCTCGCACCGTGGCCCGGGAGACCCCGGGCTTGAACGTGAGTAGCCACAGCTGGTGGTAGAAGCGCGTCACGTCATGCAATCGCGTATTCGCATGTACGACCGAGAAGTCCAGAACCCACAGAGCCTGCCCGTCGAAGAGAAGGTTCCCGGGAGCATAGTCACCATGCGCAAAGGTGGTCAGTGCCTCGTCACGCGACATTTCTCGAATCGTCGCCCGGACCCACGTCAGAATGGCGGCTGCGTCATGTGACGAAATGATGCTGCGCTCTCCTGCAAGCCGTTCGAGGCGTACGGTGAACGCCTGCTCCAACTGATCCGCCGTGCGAACCGCGTCTCCTTGTGAGAGGCCAGCCTGCGCCTCGCGCAACCACTGGCCAGCCAGGAAGCACCCAGTCTCAGCGACCGGCTGATCCCGTCTTCCGATATGCCACCAGCGTGACTGTCGCTCGACAATCTCGCCAAGACTCGGTGCCTCGACCGCCGGCGTGATGCTGACGCCCAGCTGCGGGTAGATCCGCAAGGGACGCAGCACGCGGAAGCGCTCGTGACCGGCGAGTGCCGCGTGAAACAGCTCCGAATCTCGAGCGTCCCGAACTACCAGGGACGCCTGGCGTTCAGCGTCGTTCGTCCGCACCGTCTTCACAACGACATCCCGTGTCCCGGATGGGCCCGACAGCCGCCACCATGAGACTTGTGAGAACGGGCGCTCCTCCGTCTTGAGCAACGCAGACTGGAGGCGTTCCTGCCACGGGTTGTCGGACGCTTGGACGAACGCTGCCAGCGCCAGCGTGCGACGCTCACGCATGCTGCGGATCCTCGACTGTCCTGTAGACATGCTCGTAGTCCCGGCCCATGCGCAGGGCAGAGAACTGCTCCTCCATTCTCCGGCGGCCGGCGATTCCAAAGGCGGCTGCCACCTCCGGTGCAGCGGCCAGGGTCAACAGCGCTTCGCCGAGCGCGGCCTCGTTCGACGGAGGAACCAGCAATCCCGTCTCGCCATGGACGACGACCTGCGGCGTCCCGCCCACATGGGTAGCCACCACCGGCAGCTGCCGGCCCATGGCTTCGAGAATCGCCAGCGAGATTCCCTCGGACAGACTCGACATCGCAAACAGGTCGAACAGGGGCAGCAGGTCGGGAACATCCTTGCGATTACCAAGGAGGTGAACGTACTCACGAAGTCCCTCTTCACGGACCGCACGTTCAACGTCGTCCATCGCGGGGCCGCTGCCGACGATGGCAAGGCGCGTGTCAGGACGCGCTCGGAACACCCTGGCGAACGCTCGGACAAGCGTCGGATAGTCCTTGACGGGCCGCACGTAGCCGACCGTGCCGATGACGAATGCATCGGCAGGCAGGCCAAGGGCGAGACGCCGTTCGGCACGTGTCGCACGTGGCAGCGGTGCCAGTGGCGGAACGGCCACGCCGTTGGTGATGACGCGCACCTTGTCCGGAGGCACTCGCCACTCGTCGACAATCATCGTTCGGACTTCATCGGATACCGCGACCAGGTGTCGAAGGCGCTGAGACGCCAGTCGTTTGACGGTCAGGCGGATGAGCGAACGGCGGCGTCTCGTACCCCGTTCATAGTCCAGCCCGTGTTGCGTATGAACGACAGGAAGGTTCCCCGCGACGCGGGCTGCCAGAACACTCTCGGCGAGCGTCCCCCAGTTGTTGGAGTGGACCAGCGTGGCCCCCGTGCCGCGGAGGACCTGTGCAAGCCGACGGACGACGCCGATGCTGCTTTGAGCTGGTTTGTCGAGTTCGACAAGCGTGACATCGCTGTCGAGTGCAGACGCGAGCCGTCCTCCGCGCTCGAACGAGACGACAATGGGCGCATGCCCCAGGTCCACCAGGGCGTTCGCCAGATCGACGACGAACTGCTCTTTGCCTCCTCCTTTGAGGTGGTTGACGACCATCGCCGGTCGCATCGTGCGCATCACGCCCCTCCGGCCGGCCAGACGCCAGCGAGCAGCGCTTCGAGGAGACGTTCATCGTGGCCCGAGCCGACGTTATAGCGGCGAAGAGCGTAGAGGTCCGTATTGGCGTCATTGCAGCCGGGGATCTGGGACGCGGCGCATCGGTAGTCCAACGATCGAAGAAACTCCTTGTCCTGTGAGTCGAAGTCGCGCGCAGTGCCGTTTGGATATGCGAACAATCGGCAAGGCCTGTTGGTGACCTTCTCGATCGCAGCCTTGGATGTCGCGAGTTCGTCGAGGCGCTGCTGAGGCGTGCCGGTCGAGAGAATGAGGTGGGACACGGTATGAGAACCGATGTCGACGAGGGTAGTCCTGTCCAGCCAGGCGACCTCGTCCCAGCTGAGAAACTCGTAGCGTACCGGGTCCGGCGTCGGGAGGCTGTGAGCGGCAATGGCGTGCTCCAGGCGCTCGACGATTCGCGAACGCTCTCCGGCCGGCATGTGCTTCAAGGTCCCAACCAGTCTTCTGGCGGTCTCCTCACGGGTGTACGAGGAACCAGGAGGTACATTCAAGAGAGGGCCCAGATCGAGCGCCGACAAGGGCGACTGTGAGTGGGCAAGGAGCCACTGAACACGCTCCGTCCAGAGCATCGTCGATGTCCCTACGTGACCTGTGGTCACGAAGATCGTCGCCGGAATGCCGTGTGCCTCCAGTACCGGGTACGCCACCGTAAGGTTGTTGCGGAAGCCGTCGTCGAACGTCACGACGGCAGTGTTGGGAGGCAAGGGAAGGCCTCCTGCGAGTCGGTCGACGACTTCAGCCAGAGGCAAGCAGGTGTACCGGTCGCGCAACAGCCTCATGTGGCGGTCGAACTGGTCGACGGCCACGAAGTTGCGGGACAGATATCGATGTCCGGGATGGTCCCCTGGAAGTACACCGTGGTAGGTGAGGATGACGACGCGCTGGCGACGGTGGGCACGGCCCACCCGTGTCAGCCCACCTGTCACCAGGAGCCCGGCTGCGATTCGCTTCGATGATCTGCGCAAACGGGGTACCAGTCGCATCACGGTTCACGAAGTCGTCGGACGTGTCGTCATGTCCCTCGCGACCTGTCCGGAAAAGCCGAGGGCCGGCATTTCGGAGGCGGGTTGCATGTGCAGCCAGCCAAGTTCACTCTCGACGCGCTTCACGAAAAAGGGGTCGACGTACGTCGAGAGGAACACCTCGGCGGTTCCGGTCGTGGCCAGCACGCTCTGAAGTCGCCGCGCGGTGCGTGACCGGCTGAACCTACGTCGGCGGCGTTGCCACTTCTTGAGCCTGGCGAAAATCAGCTGCAAGGAGAGAATTCCCGGACTCGCGATGGGACCGTACGCCTCGAGAAAGACCGCCGATGCCGTGGTGGTCAGCGGCCTCCTGAGACGCAGTGCGCCCAGGTCCCGCACCTCCAGTTCAATGATGAACGCCGCAAGGTCCTCCACGATGAACGCGTCGTGGCAATTGCCAAAGTCCAGAACCTGGAGCGCGTTCGTGTCAGCCCAGATATGGCGCAGCTTGTAGTCGCCGTGGACACAGCTTCGAGCGCAGACCATGCCGTCGAACCGCTGAGCCTCCGCCCGGATTCCTTCCCTGAGCTCTCGAAGGACTGCAGGATCGACACCATCTGCGACCAGCCCGTCGACCAGCGCCTCGGTCTGTGTCAGGTACGCCGAGGCACTCCAGGGCACGAGCGTCGACGGATTGATTGCGCTGTGGAACGCCCGGAGCCACCGGCCTGCCCGAACGATCGCGGGCAGGCTGAGGGGATGGTCACGGGCGACCAGCGAGTCCAGCGAGCGTCCGCGGGCTTGTCGAAGCAGAAGCGCGTTGCAATCGTCGAGGTAGCCCAAAGGCTCGACAACGTCCAGAGACGGATCGTTCGCGTGACTCCAGGCGCGGGCACGCGTGAGGATCGTGTACTCCTCGCGCAAACGGCGTATCGCCCGATCGACGTCGGCCTCGTTCGCGGAGGTCCGACCGCCGGATGGTCGTCTGACCTTGACAAAGACACGCTCGGTGTCCCCGCCAGGCAAGCCAACCAGGAGGCGCAACGAGAGCGAATACGTCAGCTGGCGGACGGCTTCCAACGAGACGACCACTCGATCGCCGTGCATTTCTCGAAGCGCGAGAGACGCGCGCTGGACATAGGCTGAAATCGTCTCTGTGTCCACGATCACGCCCACCGTCGCAGCAAGGGAAGTCGCAGGAGTGGTCTGCGTGCGTCAGCGCGAAGTTCCTCCCAGAGTGCACGAATCGGCGGTGTTCGCAGCAGGTAGATCGCACAGAAATAGGCCAGCCACCCCGCAGGGGTCGCGACGACCAGCACGACGATGGGTGGCCATGCCTCCTTGCCTATAAGCCAAAGAACGACAGCCTGGACCGCGCCGAGGACCAGTGAGGCTGCGGCGGGCACGAGCTGGGGGCGAAGAAGGTCTGCCGACCTGACCGGAGTGACCGCGCTCGCTACGCGAGCGACGAGCATGTACGAGATGACCGTCGTCGCCAGTACAGCGAGGGCAACTCCGACGATCCCCCACCGACTGGCGACGACCACCGCGGGAACCAGTACGACGAGCATGAACGCGCGCCGTCGCACGTCCTGGCCCAGCTTGCCACACGCGTCGATGGCGTTTGTGACGAGCTGCGCAGACATCCTGAAGGGACCGCTGAGGCAGAGGATCTGAAAGGGCACGACCGCGGGTCCCCACTGGGGACCGAACAGGACGGACACGAGCGGCTGGGCGAGCACCGTCAATGTCATGAAAACCGGGAACGACACCAGCGAGGTACCCAGCAGCGTCTTTCTGAACGCCGCCCGAAACCTGCCGTCGTCGTCCTGAAGACGCGCCAGGGCCGGGAACAGAACGCCACTCAGTCGTCCGCTCAGCTCAGCGACAGGCAAACGCATCAGGTTGTACGACTTCTCGTAGAACCCCAGCGCAGCCATTCCCAAGGTCTTGCCCACGATGAAGTTGTCAATGTTTGACGAGACGTACGCGATCGTGCTCCGGATGGAGATATTGACGCCATACGTGAAGAGGTCCTTCAGTGCCTGCGTCGTCACACGCACGCTCGGTACCCAGCGCGCCGCCCACGCCAGATAGAGCTTGTCGGCGAGGCTCCCGGCAAGCTCCGCATAAACCAGCGCCCATACACCGTACCCGTACCAGGCCAGCGGTACGCTGACGAGCACCTTGACCGTCGCGTCGATGAACGTCGCGTAGGCTGTCGACTTGAAATCGAGCCGGCGGCGAAGGATGACCCAGGGACAGACACCAATGCTCCGCAGCACAAAAACGAGCGACATCCACCGGAGAACGTCACCGACGAGAGGATCGCCGAAGTACCGGCCGGCGAATGGCGACACGGCTATCAACGCGAGACAGATGCTCGCATTCATTGCAACCGTGACGACGAATAGTGTCGAAAGGTGATCCGCCCGAATCTCCTTACGGCGGATCACGGCGGCACTGAACCCGAAGTTCATCAGGCGTCTCGACATGCCCGTGAAAAATCCGGACATTCCCATGACGCCAAAGGCGCTCGGCGTGAGTAGGCGAGCCAGCAGGACGCTGCTCAACAGATTCAACACCTGCAGACCGCCTCGCTCGATGGCAAGCCACACGAGGCCATTCTTGACGGAACGACTGAGTGAGGAGGCGTTACTCGGCACGGTTCTCACAGCAGGCGGCTTGTCCGCATTTCGAGTTGTGTCGTCGCGCGCCCGTCACCCTGTCACGAGATCGGAAGACAGGGGCAGGATCCACGATCCTCTGTTGAATGCCGGTCATATGTCCGGATCTCCACCCGTCAGATACCAGGCCGTCGGAGTGAGGACCTCGTGCGCCCAGCCAGCGCCAGGCCTGGCGTACGCCGTGACCGCTGTCCCGGTGCCGCGGTGCCGGAAGCCCGCAGAGCGGAGGACGCCCACGTCGCGATGGCCCGTCAGGGCCGACATGGAAAGCCAGCAGTACCCGGCATCTATGCAGAGTCGCGTGGCCGCGGCAATCATCCCGCGGAGTACCCCGTCGTCGTCGGCCAGCCAGTCGCGGACGAACATCGAACGCTGACGGATCGTCAGGGCCAGGAAGCCACGAAGCCGGTCGTCATCGTAAGCGAGCATCAACTGCACGTCCGCACGTGGATCGCGCAGGTAGCGCCATTCAAGGTACTCGGCGGACCTGACCAGCGATGTTCCGAGCACAGAGGAGACGCGCTGATACAGCGCCTCGATCGCTTCGAGCGCGACGATGGGGGCGGGGTGCCTGAGTAGTGTGGTCGTGAGCGGCAGTCCCTGACTGGGACGTAGAAGGCAGTTGATCAGGGCACCGCTCAAACGCCGCGTCGCAAGCATTCCTGGCAGCGCCACAGGCCGTACCATACGCTCCATGTGGCCGAGAGGTGCGAAGCCAGCTCTCGCGTGGACGCGGGCGGCCGCAGGATTGGGCAGAGCAACGAGTAGTGCGGCTTCGCCCCGATCGATCGCCTTTCGCGTCTCCTCACGAAGGGCGCTTGCCAGCCCCATTCGTCGATACGGCGGCGCGACTGACAGGTCGCCCGTCGTCCAGCCGACGATGTCTCGGCCGCAAGCAAGTCTGACCCTGCGGGGGAACACCGCAGCCATCGCGGCGAGACGCTCGCCGTCTTCTGCCCCCCAGACCCGTGCTTGCCCGGCCGGATTCTCGATGTACGCCCATTCGAACCTCTTTCGTGACCCCGGGTGAGGACGCGTCTCCCCGTACAGGGTCATGATACGCTCGAGCTCATCGGGCAGCCGGAGTTCCCTGACGTTCAGCACGCAGACACCGCCGTCAGACTAGCGATTCTCCCGGGCCGCAAGCCGCTACGGGAACCACAGGATGAGCTGAGCGGGGCGCCGTGCCGGCCCTGATCGTCGGGTGCGCGTCGTTCAGTCCGCTGGACTGCAGTCCGCGCGTGCGGTCGTACCATCGGAAAAAACGTCATCACGACTATCGACGCTGGGCGCCAACCCGGTCCTCGACGCGAGCAGGAGCGGGGTGGGAACGAAACGAATCCGAGACTGGCGTCCGCTGGAACCGCTGCCAGGTCACGTCCTGCTGGCCGAGCAGGCCCCTCAACAGGCCCACGGCAGCCGCCAGGTGGACCATGCAGAAGTAGTAGCAGACGCCGATGGGCGCGAACCGGCGCAGAGTCTGTGAACACCCGAGCACGCCCAGCACCAGCGCGGCGAGCGTGGCCCACCAGACGGCCGTGTACGCCCAGCCCTCGTTGCGGAGCGCATAGCACGTCGTCACCAGCACCGCTCCGATGATGGGCGAGGCCCACCGCAGCACCTTGTGTGACAGCAGCGAGACGACGACCTGCGGCGCCCGCCAGGGGATCTGCTGGCGGCCCCGCTTCAGGAACTGCACCGCGCCGGCCACGATCCGCACCTTGCGCGAGAACTCTTCCCACGCGCTGCGCGCCCCGTGCTCGAGCGCCGTGGCATCCGGCTCGAACACCACACGGTAGCCCTGGCGGATCACGGCCATCGGCACCGCCATGTCGTCCAGCACCGTGTCTGGCGGCGGCGGCTGGAAGAGCGATCGCCGCAGCGCATACAGCGCGCCGTCAACGCCCACCATCGAGCCCAGCTCCGACTCCACGCGCTGGAGCCACCGTTCGTACGTGTAATAGAGGTCCTCGGATGTCGCCAGCGCCGCGCGCTCTCCGGTCAGGACCACGTCGCCGCTCACGGCGCCGACGTCCGGATCCTCGAAGTTGCGCACGAGGCACGAGACCGCGTCGGCGCGCAGGAAGGCGTTGGCGTCGCTGAGGAGCACGATGTCCTCGTCAACGGTCGCGATGGCGTCGATCAGCGTGGCCATCTTGCCGCGCCGGCGCGGATAGGCCAGCAGGGTGACGCCCATCGACCCGTAGCGGCTGACGATGGCGTTGGTCCGGTCGCGCGAGCCGTCCGACGCGATGACGATGCGGAGACGATCGCGCGGGTAGGTCAGCTCGAGGCAGTTCTGGATCTTCCGCTCGATGACGTCCTCTTCGTCGTGCGCCGCGACGACGATGCAGACCGACGGCAGCTCGCCCGTCCCGGTGAGCCGCACCGGGCGCCGCCACGGGCGGGCAGCCACGAGGAGCAACGGGTAGCCGACGAAGACGAAGCCGAGGGCGGCCAGCGACGCCCAGAACACCACCCGGACCATCACCGAGTGGGTCTCGAGCACGACGCCGAGCCAGATCATCAGGCAGACGACGGCCACGAGCGCGCTGCCGGTCCAGAGGTCGGCGACCGGCCGGCTCGTCGACTCCCGGCCGTCACGCGGCGGCGTCCAGACGCCGGACACACGCCCGATCGACCCCTTGACGAGGCCCACGATCGACGCGACGTTCAGGACGGCGAAGTACCAGCCCACCTGGAGGACGCGGCGGACGGGCGGGATGGCCATCGCCGCGACGACGACGCCGGCGATGACCGCCCAGATCCACGGCTGCGCACGCCACAGGAGCGGCAGCACGAGCGCCGCGGCCGAGATCAGCATGCCGAGGACGAACACGCCCGACCACCAGCGCAGGACCTTGTGCGAGATGACCGACAGGGCGAAGAAGCCGACCTTCCACGGCTTGAGCACGTCGGCGACGAGGAACACCGCGCGCCAGCTGCGGCTGATGATCCGCACGCGGCGCCTGTACTCCTTGCCCGTGTCGCCCGCCGGCGCCTCGTAGCAGATCGCTTCCGGTTCGTAGACACCGCGCCAGCCGGCCGCGACGATCTGGAGCGGGTTGAGGAAGTCGTTGATGCCGTCCTCGGGCAGCTGCTGCCACAGGTGCCGCCTGATGGCGTAGATGGCGCCATCGCCGCCGACGCAGGATCCGGTCGCCGTCTCGAGGCGCTTGATGCGCATCTCGTAGTTCCAGTACGCGCCCTCGCCCTCGTCGGCGGCGCCGTGCACGTCGTCGATGTAGCGCGCCTCGCCCGTGACGCACCCGACCTGGGCGTCGGCGAAGTTGCGCACCAGCTTGCGCAGTGCGTCGGGCTCGTACATCGCGTTGGCGTCGGAGAAGACGACGACCTCGCCCCGCAGGCGGGGGACGACGGCGTTGAGGCCCGCCGTCTTGCCGCGCCGCTCGGGCTGGCGGTGCAGGCGGATGCCCCGGTCCGCATACGACCGCACGATGTCGTCGGTGGCGTCGGTCGAGGCGTCGGACACCACGACGATCTCGAGCAGGTCGCGGGGGTAGTCGAGCGCCAGCGCGTTGTCGATCTTCTGCGCGATGACCTGCTCCTCGTTGAACGCCGAGATCACGAGGCTTGCCGGCGGGGTCACCTCGCGCTTGTCGACGGGCCGCGGGCCGCGCAGGCGGACGATGAGGCGGAGCAGGAGCGGGTAGCCCACGAGGACGTAGGCCAGAATCCCGGCGCAGCCCGCGAGCACCACGAGCCACACGATCGTCACGAGGCCCCCCCGGCAGCGATGGGCGCCCCCACGTGCGGGCGCCGACGCGCGAGGCAGGCGCACCCGGAGGTGACGCGTGCGGCCATCACGTCCCCCGCTTCAGGACGACCGTCTGGACCGTCTTGAACAGCACGAACAGGTCCAGGGCCAGCGACATGTTCTTGATGTAGTACAGCTCGTACTGGAGCTTCTCCAGGGCGTCGCCGACCGAGGCGCCGTACGTGTAGCAGACCTGGGCCCAGCCGGTGAGGCCCGGCTTCACCACATGACGTTGCCTGTAGAACGGGATCTGCCTGGCGAGGTCGTCCACAAACTCGGGCCGCTCGGGGCGCGGGCCCACCAGGCTCATCTCGCCGCGCAGGACGTTCCAGAGCTGCGGGAGCTCGTCGAGCCGCGTCTTGCGCAGCAGCCTGCCGACAGGCGTGACCCGCGGGTCGTCCGCCATGGCCCACACCGCGCCGCTCTCGGCCTCGGCGTCCTGCCGCATCGAGCGGAACTTGTGCACGGTGAAGACCCGCCCGTGCTGGCCCACGCGGCTCTGGTGGTAGAGCGCCGGCCCCTGGGAAGTCAGGCGGACGAGCAGCGCGACGATCAACATCACGGGCGCGGCCAGCAGAAGCCCGATCGAGGCGACGGCGATGTCCATGGCCCGCTTGGCGGCGAGACGGGCCCTCGAGATCTTGAACCCTTCAGAGAAGATCAGCCAGCTCGGCCGCAGGTTCTCGACGGCGATCTTGCCGGTGTACTCCTCGTATACCGAGGCGAGGTGCGCGAACTGGACACCGGCCAGCTTCATGTCGAGCAGGCGCTCCATCGGCAGGCGACCTCGCGCGTCGGCCAGGCTGACGACCACGCGATGCACGCCGTGGCGCGCGACGAGCGCCGGGATGTCCTCGATCGTGCCGAGCAGCCGCACGGCGCCATCCGCGGGCGGGTCCACGTCCACGAAGCCGACGATCTCGACGCCGAGCTCCTGCCGGCGATCCTCGATCTCGGCGGCGAGACTCTGCGCGGCGGCGCCGGCCCCGACGATCAGCAGCCGCTCGGTCGGGCCGACCCGGCCAACGAGCCACTCGAAGGCGAAACGCCAGCTCGCGACCACGGTGACCACCACGGCCGCGGCGATCATGAACACGCCCCGGCCGATGATGAGGGCGGGGAACCAGTAGTAGAGCAGCGCGAGGACCAGCGAGGCGGCGCCGAGCGCCTGAAGGATCCGGATGAACAGCTCGCGCCTGTCGGCGACGACGCGCAGGTCGTAGAGCTCGGCGTAGTACAGGCACACCTGGCAGACGCCGGCGATGAGCACTGCCTTCCAGAACAGCGCCGGGAACTCGTCGCCGGCGAGCGCGCCCGGGCCCAGGCGGATCCGGGCAGCGCCGAGAATCGTGCCGAGCAGCAGGACCGTCTCGAACGAGATCAGCAGGCCGCTGCGCCACGTGAGGCGCTGGAGGACCGTTGCCATCGTCGCCGATCAGCTCTCTCGCCGTGGCGTCGTGTACGCGCCGTAGTACTCCGCGTAGCGGCCCGTGTCGCCGAGCGTCGTCTTCGACACGCGGTTGAGGATGACGCCGCCGATGCGATGGCGTCCGATCGCTTCCGTGGCGCGCTGCACCAGCTCGTACGGGGTCGACTCGGCGCGCACGACGAGCAGCGCAAGGTCCACCATCTGCGCCAGGAGGCTGGCGTCGGTGAGCAGCCCGACCGGGGGCGTGTCGATGATCACCCAGTCGAAGCCGGCGCGGGCCTCGGCGATCAGCTGGTTCATCCTGTTGGAGGTCAGCGCCGCCATCGGGTCCGGATCCGGCCGGCCCGCGGTCAGCAGGGTGAGGCGTGGCGACACCGCCATGAGCGCCGGTGTCGAAGGATTGTCCACCGCCAGCAGGTCGCTGAGGCCCGTGGCGTTGGTCACGTTGAACATCCGGTGCAGCGACGGCCGGCGGAGGTCCGCGTCGACGAGCAGCACGCTGCGCCCGTACGAGCCGCTGAGCGTCAGGGCCAGGTTCGTGGCCGTGAGCGTCTTGCCCTCGCCGGCGACGGCGCTGGTCACGATGAGCACCTGCGTGCCGCGATCGAGCTGCGTGTGGTGCATGAGCGCCGCGAGACGGCGGTACTCCTCGATGACCTCCGGCCGGACGTTGCTGCCGACGATCTTCTCGGCATTCTCGACGTCGCCCAGCCGGCTGGCGATGTCGGGCATCTGCGCCTCGGCAATCGTCCTGGCGTCCGGGCGCTTGGTGGTCGCGCGCAGGAGCGTGTCGCCGGCGTCACCACGGACCAGTTCGTGTGCCGGTGCCTGCTCCTCGGGCGCCGCGGGCGTGGCGGCGTCGGCGTGTGCGATTTCCCACGGGTTCTCGGCGGCGGTGTCGCCGTCGGCGGGTGCGGGCTGTTGACGCCCCCTGGAAAGGGCCTGGTCGATGCGGCTCATGAGGGGTTACGGGCGAAAAAGGAGAACGGACGCCGGAGCAGCCGGCGCAACCGTGATTCGTCGATGTCGGGCACCGGCGGATCGGACTCGGCCGTCGGCGCGGCGTCGATGGGGATGAGCTTGGCGCTGTCGAGCAGGCCGACCTGGTCGACGGTCGCCGTTGCGGTTGCGGCCACGGCACGGGCCGGCGCGGGACCGGACGCCTGGCGTTCGCGACCGCCGTCGACGGCGTGCGTCCTGGCAGGGGATGGGGAGGATACGGTCGTCGGGACGGCGGAGGCCGTCGCGTCCCGTTTCGCGGCCGCGTCGGCAGCCGAGGCCGCGGCCCGGCGCGGGTCGGCGGCTGCCGGCTCGGTCGGGAGGTCGAAGTCGGCACAGACTTCGAGGATGATGTCGCGACCGACCGGCTGCTCGTTGGCGGCGAGGCCGTTCACGAGCGCGTTGTCGCAGATGACGTTGATGAGCCGCGGGATGCCGCCCGACCCGACGTGTATGGCGGTGACCGCCTCGCGGGTGAAGGCACGCAGGCTGTCGCCGCCGGCCAGCCTGATGCGCTTGGCGATGTAGGCCGCCGTCTCGCGGAGGTCCAGCGGGTCGAGCCTTGAACGCAACGCGATGCGCTGCTTCAGCTGGCGCAGCTCGGGCTGGTTGAGCCTGTCGGCCAGCTCCGGCTGGCCGAGCATGATCAGCGGCAGCAGCTTCGTGTCGGCGTTCTCGATGTTGGCCAGCAGGCGGACTTCCTCCAACAGCTCAATCGGCATGCTGTGGGCTTCGTCCAGCACGAGCGCGGTCAGCAGTCCCGCGTCATGGCGCTGACGCAGCAGGGCCTCCATTTCCTGGAGGAGGAGGGTCTTCGACCGCCCGGCCTCGGCGCTGAGGCCGAACTCCCGTGCCATGAACTCCAGGAACTCTGCACGCGTCAGCGTCGGGTTCCTGAGCGCCACGACCAGGTGCCCTGCTGCCTGCCACTGCGCCAGCGCGGCACACAGCAGGGTCGTCTTGCCGGTGCCCGCGTCGCCCGTGAGCACGGTCAGTCCCTTGCGGGCCGACAGCCCGTAGATGAGGGTGCTGAGCGCCTCGCGGTGCTTGCCCGTCAGGAACAGGTACCGCGGGTTGGCCGTCAGCTCGAACGGGCGCTCGCGCAGGCCGTAGAAGGCTTCATACATGGGCTACAGTCCGAACTTCCACACGAGCACCGCCGTGCCGATGACGGCCGTTGCCAGTCCCGCGGCCGAGAGCATCCAGCGCCGGCGCATCTGGCGCCGGCGCTCGCGCGTTGTCTGGATGGCCGGCACCACCGCGACGACCGGCAGCGCGAGGGCCGAGAGGATGTCGGCTTCGGTCCGGAAGGTCCTGTCGCGGTACTCGAGCAGCCCGACCAGCAGCGCGCCGAGCCCCAGGCCGGCGATGCCGCCCATGAGGCTCGTCTTGAGGCTGTTCGGGTTCAACGGACGCTCGGGGACGCGCGGCGGATCGACGATACGGAACTGCTCGGTCACCTGGCGGCGCTCCATGTTCGCGGCCGCCTTCGCGTCCTCGCTGCGGGCGAGCAGGACGTTGTAGCGGTCGCGCAGCGTCTCGTAGTCACGTGTGAGCGAGATCAGCTCCGACTCGCGCACGGGCGCCGCGTCGATCCGCGACTGGTAGACCGCCGCCTGTGCCTGGCGCGCCTCGATCTGGCGCTCCTTGTTCTGGATGTTCAGCTGCACCTGGTTCATCCGGGCGCGCAGCTCGGCGATCTGGTTACGGAGCCGCGTGTTCTGGCCCGACGGCCCGACCGGGCTCGTGGGCGACAGCGGCCGCTGGAGCTGGGCGGCGTTGGCCTTCTCCTGGAGCTCGGCCACGATCCGCCGCTGACGCGTGACGTTCGGGTGGTCGGGCGTCAGGCGCAGCAGCAGCGCGTCGAGCTCCGCCTGTGCCTTCGCGAGCGCCGCGTCGTGCGGCGTGCTGACAGCGACGGGGAGATCCACAGGGCCGTCGCCGTCAGCCGTCGCCGTAGACGTACTGGTGAGGTCGCTCAGCTGCCGCTCGATGAGGAGCAGCTCGGCGCGGTCGCGGCCGATCGACTCGTGCAGGTTCTGGATCTGGCTCTGAAGGCCCTGAAGGGCTGCCAGGTTGGAGTTCAGCTGCCCGGGCAGCTCGCCGCCGTGCCGCCGCTTGTACTCCTCGAGCTGTTTCTCGGTCTCCTCGAGCCGGCGACGGGCGTTCTCGACCTCTGCGGCCAGGAACTGGTCGGTGCCCTCGGCCAGCGTCTCGCGCTGCCGGAGGTTCTCTTCGATGAAGAGGGCCGTCAGCCGTTCGGCAACGCGCTGGGCGAGTCGCGGATCCTCAGCGGTGAACGACAGCGTGAACGAGTGCCCCTGGTTGCGCCGCGTGGCGCCGATGGGGTTAGACACGCTGATGTCGCGCCGCATCGCGGCGACGACGTCCTCCATGATCCCCTTCTCGCGCTCCTTCGGGTAGAGGTCGAAGTCGTGGATGATCCGCTCGAGGCGGGCGCGGTTGAGCACCTCCTGCTGGAGCATCCGCAGGCGGCTGGCCAGCGGCAGCTGGGGACCGACGTTCTGGGCGACGCGCACCTGCGGCGGCATCACCAGCACGACGGCCGTCGAGCGATACCGGTACGGCTGGAGGTACTGGTACACGCCCGCCCCGATGGCGCCGATGACCAGCGGGACGACGAGGTACCAGAGGCGTCGACGAGCGACAGCCAGCAGCCACTCGGGGGTGATTTGCTGTGTTGGCAGCATGGTGGTAACTCCTTACCTACCGAGCAAGAGGCAACCAGATCGTCAGCCCAGCGCGCACGCCCTGCCGCTCGAGCTCGGGCGCGATGATGAGCTGGTCCGCCAACTCCGGCGCGAAGTCGTACTGGTAATAGAAGTACTGGGTGAACAGCGCGATGTTCGGCGTCAACGCGGTGCGCAGCCGGAAGCTGCCCAGCAGCGTGTCGAAATTGCGCCGCGACAGGCCGACCGACCCGGTCAGGTAGCCCGCAGACACCAGGACGTCCGTTCGCCGCCCGAGCCATCCGCCAAGCGAGGCGGTGACCCTGTCGCCGGAGAACGGCTCGGAGAGACCATCGAGGAACGCGACCGACCGCACGTAGACCACCTGCGCCTGCCAGGGGGCGACGAAGTCGTGCCGGAGCGCGGCGGTGCCCACGGCACGCAGTACGAAGCGGTCACCGCTGCCGCCCTCGGCGTCGAGGCGGTCGCGCACGGCCATTGCCGTTCCCGTCGTCACGGAGAAGGTCGTTCGTCCCCGTCCGAACGTGAAGGGCCGCCCGTAATTCACGCCCACGTCGACATCGTGATTGTCCGTGCGGCGTCCCAGCCGGTTGCGCATCGTCCTGTAGCCGTACCCGAGGCGTAGCGACGCGTACTCCGTGAGGTTGTACGAGTAGCGAAACGAGCCCCGATACCGCTGAGAGTTGACCTGGTCGAACGACGACCCGAAGTCGGCGACGGCGTACCCGGCCATGAACCGTAGCGAGGAGCGCGGCGTCAACGCACGCCGCAGACTCGCCGTTCCGGCGTAGGTCACCCCCCGCCGCCTCACGCCCAGCGTGACGTCGTCCGGGCCGCCGGCGCCAACGTCCATGCCGGGGACGTCAATGTCCGGATCGATGACGTCCTCGTCGACGACCGTCGGGTCGAGCGTGGACGGGGCCGCGAACGGCACGACCGAGAAGTAGGGCCTGTAGTAGGCTCGCTGCGTCAAGGCCAGCGTCGTGCGCGGCGAGAGCGAGCGGACGTAGCCCAGGCGCAGGCCGTGGTGGGTCGGGACCAGTTCCTCGGTGTCGGTCACCCATCGAAAGGCCGTCAGCGCCGTGGCACTGAAGCGGGCGGCCTCCGTGCGACGCTCATAGCCGAGCACACCCTGGCCGCCGACATAGGTGCCACCAAGTCGACGGCCCGGCTCGCGAGGACCGGTCCCGCGCGCGAAGATGTCGTCGTCGTATCCGCCGAAGAGCGACGCCGTGAAGTCGAGGCTCTGCGGACGCACTTCGGACGAGCCCGGCAGCCGGCCGAACAGGCCGCGAAACGGACGCTCGCTCGACTGGCCCGCCGCGGGCGCAGCAGCGCCCGCCAGCGACGCCAGGACAACGGCGGCAAGGGCAGCGGTACGCGAGGGACGGCCGAGCCGCCCGACCGAGGTCGTCATGGAATGATGACCGTGTCCCCCGGCTTCAGCTCGATGTTCTGCTCGAGCTTCTTCCCCTGGATGACGTCGTTGTAGTTGAACTTGTAGCTCGTCGTGCGCCCGTTCTCGGTCCGCATGACGACGATCCGGTCCTTCTTGGCAAACTCGGTCACGCCGCCGGCAAGCGCCAGCATCTGGAGCACCGTCACCGGCGTGGTCAGCGAGTACGTGCCGGGCCGGTTCACGCGCCCGGTGACGTACACCCGGCGGCTGTTGATCTGCTTGACGACCACCGACACGGTCGGATCGCGGACGAACTTCTGGCTTGCGGCGACGATGGCCTCACGCAACTGCTCGGGCGTCCGTCCGGCGGCCTGGATGTCGTTGACGAGGGGCAGCGTGATCTGACCGTCGGGGCGCACGATGACCTCGCCGCCATGGTTCGGCAGGTCCCAGAACACGATGCCGAGCACGTCGTCGGGCCCGATGACGTAGCCCGGCGGGGGCTGGATCCCTTCGGTCACCTGCGCCGGCGCGCCGGGCTGCTGCGGCTGCGTGCCCGCCTGCTGCGGCTGTGCCGTCACCGGCTGCGGCTGCTGCGGGGCCGGCGCCGGCTCGGTCTGCGCTGACGACGCCGATGCGCAGGCGAGGCTGGCCGAGGCCACGACGATGCCGAGGGTGAAGCGGATGACACTGAGCATTGCAGACTCCTCGAAGCGGCTCACCGGAACTCCTTGAACGGCAGCTGGCAGTCGTGCTTCCGCAGGAAGTTCAGGAACCGCTTGTAATCGGACGGCTCCATGTTGAAGAGCCGGCACACGATCTTGTAGTTGCCACGCGACTCCTCGAGGCCCTTCCGGATGAGGTCGCGCATGTTCTGCTTGGTGATCTCGCGCTCCATGTAGAGCGGGTAGACGACCTGCCAGAACGACTCCTTGTTCTCGATCATGCGCTTGTACAGGTCGTCGGCCACGGTGCGACGGCGCTCGCGGCGCGGCCGGATGCCCACGCCCCGCTGCGCCTTCACCTCCAACGGCAGGTCGTCCACGCGAATCAGCTCGTGCCGCCCCGTGACGACCAGCCGCTCGACCACGTTCTCGATCGCGCGGATCGCGTGTCCGCAGGACGGGCAGTGCGAGCGCGG